>CBFGTN010000028.1:0-22452 GCA_965652075.1 uncultured bacterium | reverse complement strand
CCGAGTCGCCCCCCGCGACCATGCGGCGGGGCGACCGTGGACGAGCGGCGATCGTGGCCGGCTACGCCGGTGCGGGAGCGGTCGTGATCGGCCGGCCCTCCTCGTCGGTGCCGGGTGTGCCGGACAGGAGCCAGCGCCTGACCCACGGCGGCACCGACTCGCCGATCACGCCGTCGACGCCGTAGTAGTTGCCGGAGCCGATGAGCCCGAGGAAGCCGGTCACCAGCGCATACGTCAGGTGCTGGTTCACGATCCCGAACTCGAAGTCCCAGGCCGCGACGAAGAAGAACAGCATCATCAGGGTGCCCATCGCGGCGCTGAAGCGCGTCAAGAGGCCGAGGATGAGACCGATCCCGATGCCGAGCTGGCCGTAGGGCACGAGGAAGTTCACGACCGTCATCGCGGTCTCGTTCTCGGACATGGCGACCCAGAAGTCGTGGGTCGGGTTGAAGACGGTCCCTTCCGCCGGCGTGCCGGTCACGAACGGCCACCCCAGGCTGCCGAGCGTCCCGAACTGGAGAAATCCGGCAGCGTCGAACGGCTCGGGCGCCAGGATCTTCTCGAGCCCGGCCCACAGGAAGATGATCCCCACGCCGATGCGGAGCAGGGCGATCCCGATCTTGTACGAGTCCTTGACGACGAGCATGCGGTGCCCTCCGTAGCGTCTCTGCTCAACCCGGCCACATCAGCCTCCCGCGCACCATCTTATGGCCGCGTTCCACCCCTCGGTCGCGTCGATCCCGTCGGGGCAGATGACACGGATGGCCTGGGCCGATCGGTCCCGAACACGGGCCGGACGGCACGTGTGGCACACGCCGCGGCGCGAGACAGTGCTCGTGGATGAATGCAGCAATTCACGAACACGAGAGGGACACTCCAATGACTCGTCGCTTGCGAACACTCGGCATCGGCCTTGGGCTCATCGGCCTCGCCTTCATCGTCGCCGGTGGGTTCGCGCTCTGGAGGGTCCAGGAGGGCCAGGAGTCCCTGAGCCGATTCAGCGCGGCGCAGGGCGTCACCCTGACCTACAACGAGGACGGACAGCTCGTCGACCGTGGCGAGACCGCGGGCGCCGAGGCGATCATGGCCCTCCTCACCGAGGACTGGGGCTACGCGGTCATCCCATGGGAGCTCGATCCGAACGATCCGCTCGTCAACACCGGCAGCGAGTACATGTACCAGATGGCCACGGTCGCCTATCACACGCTGAACGGCACGCAGACGATCGTCCTCGAGGAGGACTTCACCGCGCCGGACGGCACCCTCTACACGGCCGGCACGCCGTACGAGATCCCGGTCGACGGCCGCTACTGGGCGCAGTTCGACCGCGAGAACCCGATCGATGCGGCGGTTCGGGCCCAGGCGTGGACCGGCGTGGCGCACGCCCTGATCGCCGAGCTCGGCGTCGGCACCGTCACCGCCTCGGCACTGCAGCTCGGCCTCGGCCTGGCCGCGCTGTTCGGCCTGGTCGGCGCGGCCTTCATCGTCACCGGCGGAGGCCTCGTGTGGGTCACCCGCGCGGAGAAGCAGCCGGTTCCGGCCCTCCGCCCGGCGGAGGTCGCGATCTGATCTCGCGTCGGACGCACGCCGTGCGGTGGGAGCCCGTCCCGGGTCGCGGACGGGCTCCTTCCATGCCCGGGCTACCTGTCACTCCCTGGCAGGAATCAGCCTCATGCTGAGGGGCCGATACACTGGCTGCCTCGATGACCGTCGCTCCCGTCTCCGACCCCCTTGCCCCCTTCAGCGAGCCGACTCGGACCTGGTTCCGGGAGGCCTTCGCCGAGCCGACGCGTGCCCAGGAGCTGGGGTGGGGCGCGATCAGCAGCGGCAGGCACGCCCTGATCCACGCGCCGACGGGCAGCGGTAAGACCCTCGCCGCCTTCCTCTGGTGCCTCGATCGCCTGATGACGGAGCCGCGTCCGGCGAAGAGGACCGTGCGCGTGCTGTACGTCAGCCCCCTGAAGGCCCTCACCTACGACGTCGAGCGCAACCTGCGGACCCCGCTGGCGGGCATCGGCCGAACGGCAGGGCGGCTCGGGGTCGACCAGCCCGAGATCGCGGTCGCCTCGCGCACCGGAGACACGCCCGCCGACGCGCGGCGCGCCCTGGCGCGCGTGCCGCCGGACATCCTCGTCACGACGCCCGAGTCCCTGTACCTGCTGCTCACCAGCCAGGCTCGCGAGATCCTGCGTGGCGTCGAGCACGTCATCGTCGACGAGGTGCACGCGATCGCCGCGACGAAGCGCGGCGCGCACCTCTCCCTGTCGCTCGAGCGCCTCAGCCACCTGGCCGATACCGACCCGCAGCGCATCGGCCTCTCGGCGACGCAGCGGCCGCTGAGCGCGATCGCCGGCTTCCTGGGTGGAACGGACCGCGAGGTCGAGATCGTCGACGCCGGCGCGCGCAAGGAGCTCGACCTCGAGATCGTCGTGCCGGTCGAGGACATGACCCAGATGGGCGAGGCGATCGAGGCCGACGAGGCGCCGGGCGGCCCGGCCGCCGGCCCGGAGGCGCGCCACTCGATCTGGCCATCGATCCATCCCCGCCTGCTCGAGCTCGTCCGCGCGCATCGATCGACGCTGATCTTCGTGAATTCCCGGCGACTGGCCGAGCGGCTGGCGGCCCGGCTGAACGACCTGGCCGGCGAAGAGCTCGTGCGCGCCCACCACGGCAGCATCGCCCGGGAGCAGCGGCTCCAGATCGAGGAGGACCTGAAGGCCGGGCGGCTGCCCGCGCTCGTCGCCACCAGCAGCCTCGAGCTTGGGATCGACATGGGGGCGATCGACCTCGTCGTCCAGATCGAGGCGCCGCCGTCCGTCGCCTCGGGGATGCAGCGCATCGGACGCGCCGGCCACCAGGTCGGGGAGCCGAGCGTCGGCAAGATCTTCCCGAAGTACCGCGGCGACCTCCTCGAGGCGGCCGTCGTCGTCGAGCGGATGAAGGCGGCGGCGATCGAGGAGACGCGCATCCCGCGCCACCCGCTCGACGTGCTGGCGCAGCAGCTCGTCGCCATCTGCGCCTTCGACCGCTGGACGGTCGGCGACCTGCATCGGCTCGTCACGCGCTCGGAGAGCTTCCGCGACCTGTCCCGGGAGCAGCTCGAGGGCGTGCTCGACATGCTGTCCGGCCGCTATCCGTCGGACGAGTTCGCCGACCTCAAGCCACGCGTCGTCTGGGACCGACAGACCGACGAGGTCGTCAGCCGCAACGACGCGCGAGTCGTGGCGATCACGAGCGGCGGCACGATCCCGGACCGCGGGCTGTTCGGCGTCTTCCTCCCCGGAGACGACGCCGGGCGGGGCGGCCGTCGCGTCGGGGAGCTCGACGAGGAGATGGTCTACGAGTCGCGCGTGGGTGAGACGTTCCTGCTCGGGGCGTCGACGTGGCGAATCGAGGAGATCCGGCCCGACCGGGTGATCGTGACGCCCGCCCCGGGCGAGCCCGGCAAGATGCCGTTCTGGCACGGCGACGCCGTCGGCCGGCCGATCGAGCTCGGGCGCGCGATCGGCGCGTTCCTGCGCGAGGTCGAGCCGATGAAGCCGGCCGAGGCCGTCGACCGCCTGCGCTCCGACCACGCGATGGACGAGCTGGCGGCGCGCAACCTCGTCGCGTACCTCGGGGAGCAGCGCGAGGTGACCGGCGCGCTTCCCACCGACCGCACGATCATCCTGGAGCGCTTCCGCGACGAGCTCGGCGACTGGCGGGTCGTCCTGCTCACGCCCTTCGGCGGCCGCGTCCACGCGCCGTGGTCGATGGCGATCGAGGCGCGCCTCCGCGAGCATCACGGCCTCGAGGTCCAGTCGATCTGGTCCGACGACGGGATCGCGGTCCGCCTCCCTGAGGGCGTCGAGAGCGACGGCTCGACGATCGAGTCGGCGCTCCTGTTCGAGCCGGACGAGATCGAGGACCGGCTCATGGCCGAGCTCGGGGGATCGGCGATGTTCGCCGCCCGGTTCCGGGAGAACGCAGCGCGTGCCCTGCTCCTGCCGCGGCGCCGGCCGGGGCAGCGGACCCCGCTGTGGATGCAGCGGCAGCGTTCCGCGGACCTCCTCGCCGTCGCGAGTCGATACGGCTCGTTCCCGATCATCCTCGAGACGTACCGCGAGGTGCTGCGCGACGTCTTCGACATGCCCGCGCTGCGCGACGTGCTGTCCGAGATCCGCGCGCGACGGATCCGTGTCGTCAGCGTCGAGTCGCGCTCCGCCTCGCCGTTCGCCAGCTCGCTGCTGTTCGACTACGTCGGCTCGTTCATGTACGAGGGCGACGCGCCGCTCGCAGAGCGCCGAGCCCAGGCCCTCGCCCTCGACCGGGAGCTCCTCGCCGAGCTGCTCGGCAGCGAGGAGCTGCGAGAGCTGATCGATCCAGAGGCGGTGGCCGACCTCGAGCTCGAGCTCCAGCTCCTCACGCCCGGGCGCCAGGCCCGGACGCTCGACGGCGTGAGCGACCTGCTCCGACGGCTCGGCGACCTCCGCGGCGACGAGGTGGCCGCACGGGTCAGCGGCATCGATGCCGGCGTGGCGCTCACCGAGCTCGAGGCGACCCGACGAGCGATCCGCATCCGCGTCGCCGGCGAGGAGCGCTGGATCGCGGTCGAGGACGCGGCACGCTATCGCGATGCCGTCGGTGCCAGCCCGCCCGCCGGGGTCGCCGAGGCGCATCTGCAGCCCGCCACGGACCCGCTGGGCGGCCTGCTCGCGCGCTGGGCGCGAACCCACGGCCCGTTCACGGCCGATGCCCCGGCGGAGCGCTGGGGCGTCGCGTCGTCGGCCGTCGAGGAGCGACTCAGGGTCATGTGTTCGGACGGTTCGCTTCTCGAGGGCGCCTTCCGACCCGGCGGCGCCGCCCACGAATACACCGATCCCGACGTCCTGCGCCAGCTCCGACGGCGGTCGCTCGCGCGCCTGCGACGCGAGGTCGAGCCCGTCGAGCCGGAGGTCCTCGCCCGCTTCCTGCCGGCCTGGCACGGCATCGGATCGAGCGGCGGCGGCCTCGGGCGGCTGATCGAGGTCGTGGCGCAGCTCGAGGGGATGGCGCTGCCGGCATCGGTCCTCGAACGAGACGTCCTGCCCGCGCGGATCCCCGGCTACACGCCTCGGCTGCTCGACGAGCTCGGGGCGGCGGGGGAGGTCGTCTGGATCGGCCGTGGCTCGCTGGGCCGGGACGATGGCCGTGTGGCGCTGTATCGCCGCGACCGCGTCGACCTGCTCGCCTCGACGGGCGCGGCGGACGAGCGGCCATCGGAGCCGCTCCACGACGCGATCCGGCAGCACCTCCAGCGGCGCGGCGCCTCGTTCTTCCCGCAGCTCCGCGCCGCCGGGTCCGGGGCGCGCACCGAGGAGGAGCTGCTCGACGCCCTGTGGGACCTCGTCTGGGCCGGCGAGGTGACGAACGACACGTTCGCGCCGCTCCGCGCGCTGTCCCTGCCACGCTCACGATCGAAGGCGCGGCCACGTCCGGGCCGTCTGACGGCCCTGGGGCCGCCGCGCGCCGCCGGCCGCTGGTCCCTCGTTGCCGACCTCGTCGGCGAGGAGCGTTCGCCCACCGAGCGCGGGCACGCGCTGGCGACTGCCCTGCTCGAGCGCCACGGCGTCGTGACCCGTGAGGCGGTCGTCGCCGAGGGCGTGGCCGGTGGGTACGCATCGGTCTATCCCGTCCTGCGCGCGATGGAGGAGTCGGGTCGTGCTCGTCGCGGGTACTTCGTGGCGGGCCTGGGTGCGGCGCAGTTCGCGCTGCCCGGCGCGGTCGACCGCCTGCGCGCCATCCGGGACGACGAGCCGACGGCGCGCCTGCTCGCGGCGACCGACCCGGCGCAGCCGTACGGCGCGGCCCTGGCGTGGCCGCGCGGTGCGGACGACGAGCGCCTCCCCCTCCAGCGTGCCGCCGGCGCGTACGTCGCGGTCGTCGACGGCCACGCGGTGCTCTACCTCGAGCGCGGCGGCCGCGGGCTGCTGCGGCTGCCGGCTGCCGACGCCCCGGGGCGTCTCGAGCGCGCGGTCGCGACCCTGCCATCGCTCGTCGCGTCCGGAGGACCGATGCGCGAGCTGCGGATCGAGCGCGTCGACCGGGAGCCGGTGGGCGGGTCGGACCTGGCGCCCATGCTCAGCGCCGTCGGCTTCCGCCCGAGCTACCGCGGATACCTGCTTCGGCGGACCTGACGCGTTCCTACGGACCGTCGACCGCTTGGGCCGACTCGAGCACCATCTCCGCCCGACAGGTCAGGATGACCTGCTGCGCCTCGAGCTGCGACTCGGCTCCCGCGTCCTCGCCGCACGTTCGGGCCTGCGGGTCGTCGAGGTGGGCGCGGACCTCCACCCACGTGCCGCGTTCCGGCATCGACGCGTCCGTTTCCGGATCGATCGACACGCGCACCCCGATGCCGAACATGTTTTCCGATTCGTCGACGACGATCAGGTTGTAGTTGATGTTCTGGCACAGGAGCCAGCCGCTCGGCTCGTCCTGTTCCACGCACGCGCCGCCGAGCCCCGCGTCCTCGGGGATCTCCGGCCAATAGCCGCGGAAGGTGAACGGCTCCGACCCGAAGCACGAGAGCCGCTCGAGCGCGGTTCGGCCGACCGCCAGGTTCTCGGCCGTGAGCGGCTCATCGGGGCACGAGAGGTCGTGCTCGACGAGCCAGGGCTCGCCTCCCTCGCTGGCGGCCGCGGCCCAGCCGAACCAGCTCGGGCAGTTGTACGGATCGGTCTCGGGCTCGCCCGCGCAGCCGGTGTTCGGCGGCAGGCCGAGGCCTGACACGAGGTACCAGCGGAAGCCATCGGCGTCGGTCGGGCCGCCGGCAACGAAGGACAGGGCGCCGCTCTCGAGCGTGCCGAGGCGCTCGCCGGAGAGACTGGGGGAGCCGCGAACCGTCAGCCGGTCGACGGTGGTCGCCACCACGGCGTCCATCGCGAGCTCCGGCTGAGCGGGTGGCTGGGAGGACGGGCTCGCGGCCGTGGTCGCGCTCGCCGACGCCGATGCGGACGCGGAGCTCGTCGTCGACGCGCTCGGCGACGCGGACGGCGTGGGCGTCGCGGACCCCGAGGCGATGCCGTCCGGGTCGCGGGTGAGGACCAGGATCAGGAGCATGGCGGCCAGGACGCCGAGGACGATGACGCCGACGATCAGGGCGCGCGGAGCGGACCGGGCTCGGCCGGTGGGCGACGTTCGCGGGGGCTGCGAAGGCGGGGGCGGCGAGGGCGCCGACGGCGGCGGCGGGGAAGGCGGGGAAGACTCGTCGGTCATCCGTGTCTCCCGCGGGCGAACGTTCCCGGCACAACGAAACGTCCCGAAGGAACCACGAGACCCTTTGATGCAATCTCTGGGTCCACGGACTCCTCCGGGACAGCGACTACGTTACCGGCGTGCGGGCGGCTCGCCAAGGGGGTTTGTCCACGGATTCCGAACGTCATCGGCCGGTTATCCACGCCCTGTCCACATCGCGGCGCCAATGGTACGGGGTCAGAGGCGGCCGGCCTCGATGATCCGCTGCAGGAAGGCCCGGGTCCGAGGCTGCTCGGGGTCGCGGAAGATCCGTTCCGGCGGTCCCTCCTCGACGATGAGCCCCTCGTCCAGGAAGACGACGCGGTCGGCGATGTCGCGGGCGAAGCCCATCTCGTGGGTGGCGATGACCATCGTCATCCCCTCCGCCGCCAGCTCGCGGACGACGTTGAGCACCTCGCCGACGAGCTCGGGGTCGAGCGCGCTCGTGATCTCGTCGAGGAGGAGGAGCGTCGGGTCCATGGCCAGCGCGCGGACGATCGCGACCCGCTGCTGCTGCCCGCCGGACAGCCGATCAGGAACGTCGTCGCGCTTCTCCGCCAGCCCGAATCGGTCGAGGAGGGCATCGGCGCGCGCCTCCGCCTCGTCGCGCGGCCGGCGGAGGACGCGACGCGGGCCGAGCGTCACGTTGTCGAGCACCGACATGTGCGGGAAGAGGTTGAAGTTCTGGAACACGATCCCGATGTGGCGCCGGACCCGGTCGACGTCGACGTCGGGCGCGGTGATCTCCTCGCCGCCGACAACGATCCGGCCGGCATCGATCGGCTCGAGGAGGTTGATGCAGCGCAGCAGAGTCGACTTGCCGGAGCCGGAGGCGCCGATGACGCACACGACCTCGTGCTCGGCGACGACGAGGTCGATGCCGCGCAGCACCTCGAGCTCGCCGAACGATTTGTGAAGCCCCTCCGCCCGCAGGGCCTCCGTCGCCGCGATCATCGGCCCGAGCCCAGCAGCCGGCCGCGGCGCGCCGCCCTCGACGCGGCCGCCACCGACGCGGCATAGCGGCGATCGCGCTCCCTGGCGATCAGCCAGTCGGTGAGGCGGGCGAGCGGGATCGTGACGACGAGGAAGATGAGGGCGGTGACGAGGAAGGGCGTGTAGTTGAACGTCGCCTGCTGGTGGATGAGGGTCTGCCGGAAGACCTCGACGACGCCGATGAACGACACGAGCACGGTGTCCTTCTGGAGGCCGATGAAGTCGTTGAGCAGCGGCGGGATCACGCGCCGAACGGCCTGCGGCAGCACGACGTGCCGCAGTGCCTGGACATGGGTCAGGCCGAGCGATCTCGCGGCGGCCGTCTGGCTGGGATGGATCGAGTCGATGCCGGATCGGTACACCTCGCTGACGTACGCGGAGTACAGGAGGGTGAGCGATACGACGCCCCAGAAGAACGGGTCGTTCGGCACGCCCGGCAGGCGCAGTCCCGGGATCCCGAACCCGAGCAGGAAGATGACGAGGACGCCAGGCAGTGCGCGGAACAGGTCGACGTACACCGTCGCCAGCAGACGCAGCGGGAAGAGCACCGGCCCCTGCAGGCTGCGCATGACGGCCAGCAGCAGCCCGAGTGCGAGGATCAGCACCTCGGCCGTCAGGAACAGCGCGACGTTGACCCAGAACTTGCTCGCGATCGTGGGCGCGGAGTCGACGAGGATCTCCCAGTTGAAGAACGCGCTTCGGACGCGCTCCCAGCCGGGCGCGTTGGCGATGACGATCCCGACGACGGAGAAGAAGGCGATCGTGGAGACCGCGGCGATGAGCAGCGCGTCGCCACGGGTGCGCACGCGAGCCCGCCGCCGGGACGACGACGGCGGCGGCTCAGCGGAGGTCTGGTCGAGCGGCCCGGTCAAGGCCGGTGGCCGCTACTCGGTGATCTGGGGCGCGTCGAGGAAGTCGGAGAGCCACTCCTCGGCGATCGAGTCGAGCTCGCCGTTCTCGCCCATCGTCAGGATCGCCTCGTTCACGCAGTCGGTGAGCGGGCTGTCGAGGTCGAGGACGAAGCTGAAGTGCTCCTGGTCGTCCGGATCGGACGGGAACTGCCCGACGACGACGCCGTCCTCCATCTCGACGTTGACGATGTAGAAGGCGGTTGCGAGGTCGAAGACCGCGCCGTCGATCTGCCCGGCCTCGATCGCGGACTTCACGCCGGTGTTGTCCTCGTAGACCCGCGGCTCCTCGGTCGGCTGGATCCGATCCTCGATGTACGTCAGGCTCGTCGTGTTGCCGGCGGCGCCGAGCTGGAACTGCGCGACCTCCTCGAGGGTCGTGGCGTCGGCCAGCGGCGACCCCGCGGTCGTGACGAGCGCCTGGTTGCTGAAGAAGTAGCCCTCGGACAGGTCGACCGCCTCGGTTCGCTCCTCGGTGAACGAGACCTGCGCGAGGTAGACGTCGAAGTCCTTGGGCCCCGGCGCGATCGAGTTGTTGAAGGCGACCGGAATCCACGTCACCTGGTCGTCGGAGTACCCGAGCTGCTCGGCCAGGGCATAGGCGATCGCGCTCTCGAAGCCGCGCCCGTTGGTCGGGTCGCCGAACTCCCACGGATCGGTCGCCGTCTCGCCCTCCTCGGGCTCGCTGAAGTACGGCGGGAAGGCCGGGTTGTCGGTGCCGACCGTGAAGGTGCCCGGCGTCTTCGTCGCGAGCTCGTCCGGCGTGCACGCCGCGGCCGCCTCCGTCGGGCTGGCCTCCGCGCTCTCGGAGGGGGCCGTGCTCGCGCTGGCCGATGCCGACGCGCTCTGGCTCGGTGACGCACCCGTGCCGCCATCGTCCCCCCTGAAGAGGAAGAAGGCGACGACCGCGAGTGCGGCGATCCCGACGATGATCAGGATCGTCCGGTTCTGGTTGGACATCGACGAGCCGCCTCCGTTCCGTGCTGTCTCGAGTGCGAGAGTGTAGCCGGTCCACGAAGGGCGGAGCTCGGCTCAGGCCAGCGCCACCGTCTCCCGGTGCCTGGCGACGTGGGCGTCCATGCCGAGGTCGGAGCGGATCCGGCCGGCGAAGGCCTCGGCCGCCTCGGGGTCGCCGTGGACGATGAAGACGGACTTCGGCCTGCCGTCCGCGGATCCGGCCTGGCCGAAGTGGCCGAGCCACGCCTCGAGCTCGTGCTGGTCGGCATGCGCGCTGAAGCCGCTCACCGACCGGACGCGGCAGCGGACCGGGAACTCCTGCCCGTCGATCCGCGCGCTCGTCCCTCCCTCCACGAGGTGCCGTCCGAGGGTGCCCTCTCCCTGGTAGCCGATGAACAGGAGCGTGCACTTGGGGTCGGGGAGGAAGTCCTTGAGGTGGTGCATGATCCGCCCGCCGGTCAGCATCCCGGACGCGGCGACGACCATGAACGGCCGGTTCGCGTGGCGGATCGCCTTCGACTCCTCGACGGTGTCGGTGAACTGCTGGCCGGGATACTTCAGCGGCGAGTCGCCGGACCGCAGCAGGCTCGCCGTCTCCTCGTCGAACGTCTCCGGATGCGCGTCGTAGGCCTGCGAGGCGCGCGAGGCCATCGGCGAGTCGACGTAGAGCGGGATGCGCGCGATCCGTCCCTCGCGCACGAGGTCGTCGAGCACCCAGATCACCTCCTGGGTGCGACCGATGGCGAATGCCGGCATGAGCAGGACGCCCTCGTCCGCGGCCACCTCGCCGATGGCGGCCACGAGCCCGTCGATCGCCTCGGAGTGCGGGCCGTGCTCGCGGTTGCCGTACGTCGACTCGACGACGACGTGGTCGGCATGGGTGATCGGCGTCGGATCGCGAACGATTGGCGTGTCGTTGCGGCCGATGTCGCCGGAGAAGACGACGGTGCGACGCGCGTCGCCATCGGCCACCCGAAGCTCGATGATCGCCGAGCCCAGGATGTGCCCCGCGTCGTGGAACACGGCGGTGACGCCCGCGGTGACGTCGACCTCCTCGCCGTACTGGCAGCCGCGCGTCAGGGACATGGCGCGGTCGACGTCGCGCTCGTCGTAGAGCGGCTCCCGGATCTCGGTGCGGCCCTCGGGCTTCGCGTGTCGCAGCCGCTCGGGCAGCGTCTCGTCGTCGACCTCGACCTCCTTCGCCACCTCCTCGCTCTCGGCCTCGGCCGCCTTCTCCGAGGCCTCCTTGGCGTGGTGGCGGTTCCAGCGCTCAGCGAACTCGACCTGGAGCTTCGCCGAGTCGCGCAGGACGATCTCCGCGAGGTCGACGGTCGCCCGCGTGGCGTGGATCGGGCCGGAGTAGCCGGCGCGAGTCAGGGCCGGGATCCGGCCGCAGTGGTCGAGGTGGGCGTGGGTCAGCAGCAGCGCGTCGATCGAGCCCGGCTCGAACGCGAACGGCATCCGGTTGCGGGCGGTCTCCTCGGGCGAGCCCTGGAACATGCCGCAGTCGACGAGCACCCGCCGCTCGCCAACGGTCACGAGGAACTGCGACCCGGTGACGCAGCCGGCGGCACCCAGGAACTGGATCGTGATCGACACGCCGGGCGAGTATCGCAAGATCGCGACCGGCGATGTCTATCATCGGTGGCATGTCCCTCCCGTTCGATCCACCCCTCGAGCCGATGCTGGCCAAGCCGACGCCCGAGATCCCGACCGGCGACGGCTGGACCTACGAGCCGAAGTGGGACGGCTTTCGCGCGATCGCCTTTCGCGACGGCCCGTCCGTCTTCCTCCAGTCCCGCGACCGCAAGCCGCTGAACCGCTACTTCCCCGAGCTCGAGGCGCCGTTGCTCGCCCTCGGCGGCCCCGATGCGCGCTTCGTCGTCGACGGCGAGGTCGTCATCGCGCGGCCCGACGGTGGGCTCGACTTCGACTCGCTGCTCATCCGCATCCACCCGGCCGAGTCCCGGGTCCGGATGCTGGCCGAGCAGTCGCCGGCCTCGTTCGTGGCGTTCGACTGCCTGGCCGACGGCGACGACGACCTGCGCCATCGGCCGTTCGCCGAACGACGGGCTCGGCTCGAGCGGATCGCGGCCGATCCACCCGAGTCGGTGCACCTGACGCCCTCGACGACGGATCCCGCACTGGCCCGGCGCTGGTTCGACGTCTTCGAGGGGGCCGGTCTCGACGGCGTCGTCGCGAAGCGGGCCGACTCCGTCTACGAGCCCGGGAAGCGGACGATGGCGAAGATCAAGCACGCCCGGACCGCCGACTGCGTCGTCGCCGGATTCCGCTGGCACAAGAACGGCCCCGGCACCCTCATCGGCTCGCTGTTGCTCGGGCTGTGGAACGCGGACGGCCAGCTCCAGCACGTCGGCGTGACGTCA
This sequence comes from uncultured bacterium, assembly GCA_965652075.1. Lineage (GTDB taxonomy): Bacteria > Chloroflexota > Limnocylindria > QHBO01 > QHBO01 > JACDBZ01. The sequence goes on along the minus strand of CBFGTN010000028.1, from coordinate 9,953 downwards.
TCGTTCACGATGGCGAAGCGCGCCGAGCTCGTCGAGTTCCTCGAGCCGTATCGGGCCGGTGCGATGGACGGCCACCCGTGGCGCGAGTGGGCGCTGGCGGAGGCGGAGGCCGTCGAGGCCGGCCGCCGGATGCCGGGGGCGACGTCGCGCTGGAACCGCGGCAAGGATCTCTCGTGGGAGCCGCTGCGGCCGGAGCTCGTCTGCGAGGTCGCCTTCGACCATCTGCAGGGCGATCGCTTCCGCCATGCCGCGACGTTCCAGCGCTGGCGGCACGACCGCTCGCCCGCCGACTGCCGCTACGACCAGCTCGACGAGACGCCGCCCGCCTTGCTGGCCGACCTGTTCGGAGGCTGAGCGTCCGAGCGCTACACTGGCGGCCAGCCCGCGCCCAATCGACGTAACTGGGGAGTGCCCGCATGTCCGTCGCGATCGATCCGAACGCCGCTGTCAACGACCTGGCCGACCGCTTCTGGGACGGCCTCCTGGAGCGCGACCCGATGTGGGCCACCGTGCTCGGCGACGATCGGTTCGACGATCGCTGGCCCGACATCGGCCCCGACGGGCGCGCCGCCGACGAGGCGGCGTATCGCTCGACCCTGGCCGAGGCGCAGGACATCCCCGTCGACGGCCTCGATCCGGAGCAGGTCATCACGCGCGACCTGATGATCCTCGTGTGCGAGAACGCGCTCGCGGCACTCGACCAGAAGCAGTACCAGCTCGCCGTCGACCACATGTCCGGCCCCCAGGTGTGGCCGGCGGAGATGGCGCAGTACCAGCCCTCCGACACGCCCGAGCGGCTCGAGAAGCTGCTCGCCCGCTACGCGGCGTACCCCGACGTGATCGAGCAGTACATCGGCACCCTCGAGGAGGGCGTCGGCGACGGGCGAACGTCCGCGATCACGCCGGTCCGGCGGGCGATCGAGCAGATCGACCGGCTCCTGGCGATGACTCCGGCCGACCATCCCGCCGCGTCGATGGCGCGGGTCGCCGACGACGAGCGCGAACGACTCGTCGCCGCGGTGGAGGAGCACGTCTACCCGGCACTCCGCCGGCTCCGCGACTACCTGGCCGACGGCTACGAGCACCATGCCCGTCCGGAGCCGGGGCTGAGCACGACGCCGGGCGGCGAGGAAGCCTACCGGCTCGCGATCCGCACGCAGACATCGCTCGACACGACCGCCGAAGAGGTCCACGCGTTCGGTCTGGCGGATCTCGAATCGATCGAGGCGGAGGAGGACGAGATCGCCCGCCGGCTGGGCCACGCCGACCGTCACGCCCTGCGCGACGCGCTGCTCGCCGACCCGTCGAATCACACCGACGACCCGGACGAGATCGTGAGCCTGGCCCAGGGCCAGACCGATCGCGCCTACGCCGAGGCGCCGAGCTACTTCGGCCGGCTTCCCAGCGCGAACTGCTACGTGAAGGCGGTCGAGGCCTATCGCGAGGCGGAGTCGCCGCCCGCGTTCTACATGCCCCCGACGCTCGACGGCAGCCGACAGGCGCAGTACTACATCAACACCTACCACCCCGCGGAGCGCCAGCTCCACCGGATCGCGTCGATCACCTTCCACGAGGCGACGCCCGGCCACCACTTCCAGATCGGGATCGAGATGGAGTTGAAGGGCTTGCCCGCGTTCCGGACCCTCGGCGCGCGGCTGGCCGGCGGGTCGTACGTCGAGGGCTGGGGCCTGTACACCGAGCGGCTCGCGGACGAGATGGGCCTCTATGCCGACGATCGCGAGCGGCTCGGCATGCTCGAGGCCCAGGCCTTCCGTGCCGCGCGCCTCGTCGTCGACTCCGGGCTGCACGCCATGGGCTGGACGCGCCAGCAGGCGATCGACTTCATGCACGAGCGCGGCGCGCTGCCGATGGTCGACGCCGAGATCGAGGTCGACCGATACACCGTCTGGCCGGGGCAGGCGCTGTCGTACAAGCTCGGCCAGCGCGAGATCGAGCGCGCACGCGCCGCCGTCTCCGAGCAGATGGGCGACCGGTTCGACCTCCGGGCCTTCCACGACGAGGTGCTCGGCCACGGCTCGCTGCCGCTGGCGACCCTCACCCGCGAGATCGGTGGCTGGGTGGAGGCCGCGGTCGGCGAATCCTGACCGTTCGACCGCTCGAGGCAGATGAGCGCTCCCGGCGTCCGATTCGGCCTCGACGTTGCGACCACCCAGGGATGGTCGGACATCGGCCAGCTCGTGGAGCTCGCGGTCGCGGCGGAGGCAAGCGGATGGGACGGCGTCTTTCTGTGGGATATCTTCCTGCCCGAGGACGAGGCCCATCCGGTCGCGGACCCGTGGGTCGCACTGGCGGCGATCGCGACCGTCACGCGGCGCATCCGGATCGGGGCGCTGGTTGCGCCGCTTCCAAGGCACCAACCGTGGGACCTGGCTCGCCGCATCGTCGCACTCGATCACCTGTCGCAAGGACGGGTCACGTTCGGGGCTGGGCTCGGGTGGCAGGCTGGCGAGCTCGAGCGTCTCGGGCTGCCAAGCGACCTCCACTCCCGCGTCGAGCGACTCGAGGAAGGGCTCGAGCTCATCGAACGACTCTGGACGGGCGAGGAGGTCACCTTCTCGGGGCGGCACCATCAGCTCACCTCGGTGCGGATGCTCCCGCGGCCGGTGCAGCGTCCCCGCGTCCCGACCTGGCTGGCGGCGGGTTGGCCGCGCACCGCGCCGCTCCGCCGCGCGATGCGCTGGGACGGCGTCTATCTCATGACCGACCACCAGGTCACGGGCGAACGGCTCTCGCCCGACGACGTCCGCGACGTCGCGAAGCTGGTGGCCGCAGAGCGGGGGGCCAGTCCATTCGACATCGCGGCGAACGTCTCGACCCTCGAGGAGGCTGATGGCGGCCGACGGGTGGCGGCCGCTATGGCCGAAGCGGGGGCGACGTGGATCGTCGAGCTGACGCCCGAGACGGTGGACGAGCACCTGGCCCTCATTCGGCGCGGGCCGAGCCGCGAGGAATGAGGGCTAGCCCGTCCACGGGTCGTAGTCGGGGTCGGGCGGCTCGGCCGCGGGCCGCAGCTTCTCCGGCACGTTCCGCAGGTTCACCCTGATCCGCCACCACACCTTGTAGCGCCCGCGCATCGCGTCCACGAGCACGTCCTCCGGGTCGCGGACGTGCGTGGCAGCCTCGGGGTGCCGTTCGCGCCAGCGGTCGAGGCCGGCGAGGGCATCGGCCTTGTCGGCGGCCTGGCTGATGACCAGCAGCGGCTGCGTCGAGCGGCGCCGGCCCGTGGGCGGCACCGTCCCGTCCGGGTTGCGCGCCGGTGCCGAGGGCATGGCCGGCGCCACCGATCCCGCCCGCCCCCGAGGCGCCGTCGGGTCAGTCGGCTGCAGCTCGGACGGATCCGGCATCCGGCGCCGCGAGGGCTGCACGCGCGGCGGCTCGCCGGGCTGCTTCTGGTAGTTCGGCGGCCACGGCGCGTCGCCCTCACCCTCCGCCTCGTGGCGAGCGACGAGGTCGAGCAGGGGCTCGAGGGAGTGCGCCACGGCGTCGATGCCGGCGCCGACATCGCCGAGGCGCGCGTAGCGATCCGGGACGGTGCGCAGGGTGAAGTCCTCGAGCTCGGCGTCGGCAACCTCGTCCCAGGCCAGCGGCGCCGAGACGGTCGCCGACGGGCGCGGGCGCACCGAGTACACCGACGCGACGGTCCGATCCTTCGCGTTCTGGTTGTAGTCGAGGAAGACGCCGTGGCGCTCCTCCTTCCACCACTTCGAGGTCGCGAGATCGGGAGCCCGGCGCTCGACCTCGCGTGCGACGGCCAGCGCCGCCCGCCGCACGTCGCTGAAGCCCCACCGCGGCTCGAGGCGGACGTAGACGTGGATGCCGCGCGAGCCGGACGTCTTCGGCCAGGCCGTGAATCCGAGCTCGGTGAGGACCTCGCGCACGACGAGCGCCACCGAGCGCACGTCGGCCCAGGCCACGCCCGGCCCGGGGTCCAGGTCGACGCGCAGCTCGTCGGGGTGGTCGAGGTCGCCCGAGCGGACCGGGTGCGGGTTCAGGTCGATGCACCCGAGGTTGACGACCCACGCCAGCGCCGCAGGGTTGTCGATGACGACCTCGTCGGCGGTGCGTCCGGATGGAAACGAGAGCTCGACGGTGCGCACGTAGTCCGGGACCGACTTCGGCGCCCGCTTCTGGAAGAATGCCTCTCCATCGGCGCCGTCGACGAATCGCTTGAGGGCCATCGGGCGGTCGCGGACGCCGACGAGCGCGCCGTCGGCAACGGCGAGGTAGTAGCGGACGAGGTCGAGCTTGGTGATGCCGGCATCGGCGAAGAAGAGCTTGCCGGGGTTGGTGATGGTGACCTCGTGCCCGTCGAGGGTCAGGGTCTCGGATTCGGTGCGTGCCATCGGTCAAGAGGGTAGAGGCTCGGCTCAACCCGCACCTGGCGTGCCGCCTGGACGCGGCCGATGAGGGAGCGCGTGATGGCGCTGGTCCAGCGCGTCGAGTCATGGACACTCCGCCATCGCCTGCCGCGGGTCACGCGTCGCGCGGCCGAGGGTTTCTTCGAGCACGACGCGCTGACGTTCGCCGGCAGCATGGCGTACTTCGGCGTCCTCTCCCTGTTCCAGCTCATGGTGCTCGCGGTCGTCGCACTCTCCTACGTCCTCGGAGAGGGGGAGGCGCGCGAGTTCGTCGTCGCCTGGGCCGTGCGCGCGACGCCGCTCGACGCGGAGACGGTCGGAGCGATGATCGACGGCACGATCGCCGCGCGCGGCACGCTCACGCTCGTCGGCATCGGGTTCCTCATCTGGGGCGCGCTCGGCATCTTCTCCTCGCTCGCGAACGGCATCAGCATGGCGTTCGCGCCGGCGCCGCGACGCGGGTTCGTCAAGCACACCCTCATCGGCCTGACGCTGATGGCGCTGGCCGGCCTGCTGGCGCTGTCGGCGCTCGCGATCGGGATCATCACCGGCTTCCTGCAATCCACCGCCAGCCGGCTCGCGCTCGACCTGCCCGGTCGTGAGACCGCCGTGTGGCTCATCGGCCTGGTCGTCCCGATCGTGCTGATCTTCCTCGCGTTCCTCGTCATCTACCGCGTCGTCCCGAACCGTCGCGTGACGTGGGGCGAGGTGCTGCCGGGCGCGATCGTGGCCACCATCCTGTGGACCGTGCTTCGTGTCGGGTTCACGTGGTTCGCCACGAACGTCGCCCGCTACGACACCGCCTTCGGCCCGCTGTCTGCGGGCGTCACGCTCATCATCTTCATGTACTTCGCGAGCGTGATCGTGCTCATCGGAGCCGAGTTCGCGCGCGCGCGCACGCTGGACGACGAGGGCGGCCCGGCCACCACCTGACGCTGGGTCCTGGCCCGGGGACTAGACACCTGTAGTACCTTTGGGCCCGTTTCGACGCCTCCAGGCGTCGACCACCATTCGGCCCCTACGCAACGGGGCACAAGGGCAAATTGCAGATACGGATCACCGCTCGATGAGGCGGCGATCGCATCTGGCCGTCGCCTTCGTGGCCCTGGTGACGGTCGGGTGGACCGTCGTCACAACTCAGCCACGCGGCTCGGCCCTTGCCGCGGATCCACAGGCACAGCTCGACCGAACCCGCGCGCAGCTCGCCGATGCGAGGACAGCGCAGCAGGCGCTGTCGGCTACCCTCCGACAGCAGCGATCCGAGCTCGCCGCGCTCGAGCTCCGATCCGCACAGCTCGACTCAGCGCTCGACCTCGCGCGCGCCGAGCTGGCCGCGGTCACCGCGGAGTACTACCGCGTCCGGGGCATCCTCGCCGACGTGCGCGAGCAGGTCAGGGACATCCAGCGGCATCTCGAGAAGCTGAATGTCGCGATCGAGGACCTCATCCGCAAGCTTCACGCGGTGGCCGCCGCGATCGAGCGCCGCACGGCCGAGCTGGCCGAGCGCGAGGCCTTGCTCCAGGACCATCTGCGCTCCGCGTACGAACGCACCCAGACGTCGCTGCTCGAGATCATCCTGTCGGCCGACTCGCTCGACGAGGTGACCGCCCAGTTCGGGTATCTCATGACCGTGTCGGAGCAGGACACGATCCTGGCCGACGAGATCCGCTCGATCCGCGAGGAGCTCGAGGTCCGGCGCGAGACGCTCACGGAGGGGCGCCTCGTCCTGGCGGAAGCACGCGAGGTGGCCCGGCACCAGCAGAAGCGGCTGACGGCCCGCCGCACCGAGCTCACGACGCTGAGCGCCCGGCTCGCAGAGCTGCGTGTCGCGGCCGCGGCCAAACGGGCGGAGCAGGAGGCGGCGCTCAATGCCTCATTGGCCGCCGAGGACGACGTCGAGGCGACGATCGCGCAGAACGAGCGGGCCGCTCGCGCCGCCGCCGACCTGGCCGCTCAGCTCCAGCAGCAGGCCGCCGCCCAGCAGGCTGCGATCGAGGAGGCGAGGCGCCGCGCCGCCGAGGAGGCCGCGCGTGCCGCCGCCGAGGCGCGGGCGAATGCCGTCTCCGAGTACGGCTTCCGGTGGCCGGAGCGCTCGTTCCAGGTGACGCAGGAGTGGGGTCCCACCAGCTTCCAGCTCGAGCCGCCGTACACGTACAAGGGCACGTACTACCCGCACTTCCACGCGGGCGTCGACTTCACGGCCGGCTGCGGGACGCCGATCTACGCCGCGGGCGCCGGCGTCGTCGTCGCCTCCGGCCAGCCCCTGCTGCCGTGGGACTCGGGATTCGGGGTCGTCGTCGACCATGGCGGCGGCGTCCAGACCTGGTACTGGCACATGCAGCCGAACGTCGTCGTCTCGCCCGGCGCGATCGTCACCAGCAACACGCTGATCGGCTACGAGGGCGCGACCGGGCTGGCGACGGGGTGCCACGTCCACTTCGCCGTGAACGACGACGGGTGGTGGGAGAACCCGCGCGCCTACCTCCCCTGAGGTCGCTCAGGCCTCGACGGGCGCCCGCACCGCCGGCAGGTACAGCCGGTCGACGTACTCGGTGAGCATCCGCGACGTGCTGAACGGCCACAGCGCCGACGCGATCGACGCCCGCATGACGGTGAGCCAGCCGGTGGGCAGGCCATCCGGCCGATCGAAGTACAGCGGGACGATCTCCTCCTCGAGCAGTCGATAGATCTCGCCGGCATCGGCCGCGTCCTGTGATCCCTCGTCGCCGTCGGGCTCCCGGTCGCCGATCGCCCAGCCGTTGTCGCCGCTGAAGCCCTCGTCCCACCATCCGTCGAGGATCGAGAGCGAGGGCACGCCATTGATCGCCGCCTTCATGCCCGAGGTGCCTGATGCCTCCATCGGCCGGCGCGGGTTGTTGAGCCACAGGTCCACGCCGCCCACGAGGAAGCGCGCGATGCGCACGTCGTAGTCCTCGATGACGAAGACCCGACCGCGGAGGCCCCTCGAGCGCGACAGCTCGAAGATCCGCTGGATCACCTGCTGTCCGGGGCGGTCGGCCGGATGGGCCTTGCCGGCCATGACGATCTGCACCGGGCGCTCGCTCGACGAGAGGATGCGGCCCAGGCGCTCCTCGTCGCGGAAGAGGAGGTCGGCGCGCTTGTAGGTCGCGAAGCGGCGCGCGAAGCCGATGACGAGGGCGTCCGGATCCAGGACGTGGCGGACCTGGCGCAGCGTGGTCGGCGACTCACCGTGACGGGCGAGCTGGCGGGCGAGCCGTCCCTCGAGGAAGCCGACCATCTCGCGCTTCTGCTGCTGGTGGGCGCTCCACAGCTCCTCGTCGTCGAGCTCGCCCAGGCTGGCGAGCTGCTCAGGGCCGCTGAGATCGACGTCGAGCGCCACGTGGACCGCACGACGGATCGCGCGTCGAACCGGGCGGCCGAGCCACGTCGGGACGTGGACGCCGTTCGTGATGCCCTCGATCGGGTGGCCGGCGAGCCCCTGCCAGGTCTCGGTCGCGGTGCGCGCGTGCAGCTGCGACACGGCGTTCGCATCGCTCGCATGTCGGAGGACGAAGGCGGTCATGTCGAAGGGCGCGCTCGGCTCGTCAGTCGGCCCGCGCCCGAGCTCGAGCAGCTCATCGGCCTCCATCCGCGCGGCCGCCAGCCACGACTGCAGCGCGGGCGCGACGAGATCGCGGGCGAACACCTCGTTGCCGGCCGGGACGGGCGTGTGGATCGTGAAGACGGCGTCGCGGCCAACGCGGCGGAGCGCTTCAGAGGCGGCGAGGGCCGGGTCGCCGGCGAGCAGCTCGCGAGCCCGCTCGACGAGGAGGAACGCCGAGTGGCCCTCGTTGAGATGCCAGACGGCGGGCTCGATGCCGAGCGCGCGGAGCGCGCGCACCCCGCCGATGCCGAGCACGAGCTCCTGGCAGAGGCGCATCTCCCGCCCGCGCACGTAGAGGATGTGGGTGATCGGCCGGTCGGCCTTGTCGTTGGCGGGCACCTCGGTGTCGAGGAGCAGGATCGGCACGCGACCGACCTGCGCGACCCACACGGCGGCGTGGACCGATCGATCGGCGACCTCGACCGTGACGTCGAGCGGCGCGCCGTCCAGGCCGCGTGCGCGACGCAGGGGAAGCTGTGATGGGTCCAGGTCGGGCTGGGCGTGCTCCTGGTGGCCATCGGCGTCGATCTGCTGGCGGAAGTAGCCGCGGCGGTAGAGCAGCCCGATCCCGATGAACGGAAGTGCGGCGTCAGATGCCGACTTGCAATGGTCGCCGGCCAGCACGCCGAGGCCGCCGGAGTAGATCTGCATCGACTCGTGGATGCCGAACTCGGCGCAGAAATAGGCGATCGGGCCCGGCAGCGCGCGGTCCGGGTTGGATCGATACCAGGAGCCCTCGCCGTTGCCCATGTAGCGGGTGAACTCGTCGAGCACGCGGCTGGCGTCGACCATGAAGTCCTCGTCGGCGGTCAGCTCCGCCCAGCGGGCCTGGTCGGAGTAGCGCAGGACGGCGATCGAGTTGCGGTGCCGTGCCCACGCGCTCGGGTTGATCCGCGTGAAGAGGGCCTGCGCTCGAGGGCTCCACGTCCACCACAGGTTGTAGGCCAGGTCGCCGAGCCCGGCCAGCTCGGCCGGCAGGTTGAAGTCGTGGCCGGCGACGGTCGGCACTTCCAGCGAGGTGGTCGTCACGACGGCCGATGATAGCGGCGGCCCGACGGCGGGGCCGGGGTGGTTCGCTCGAGCGTGGTTCCCTTGAGCAACGCGTTACCCTTAGCGGCCGATGATGAACGGATACTCGGTCACGGAGGCGGCGTCGGTCCTCGGCGTGCCCACGGAGCGCGTCTGGGAGCTGCTCGCGCGGGGCGTGCTGGCGGGCGCGCCGGAGGGCGAGACGGGCATGCGCGTCTTCCTCCAGCCCCGCCAGGCGCCGGCCCCGATCGCGGCGCCCGACGAGCCGGAAGCCGTGGGCTCGAACGGGCCGGACCGCGAGATGTCGCCCTTCCGCGAGCTGCTGACCGAGTTCCGGAACCTGACCGAGCGATACGGGCAGGCCCTGCTGGCGCTCGGCGAGTCGCGCGGCGAGGTCGCCTCCCTGCGCTCGCGCGTCGATCTGCTCGAGGCGCGGATCGACCTTCGCCTGCCGATGGGCGCTCCCGCAGCGTCGCCGTGGCCGACGCAGCCGCTTCCCGTCAGCGAGCCGACGGCATCCGGGGCGCCCGTCGAGGACGCGGAGGAGACGCACCGCCCGCGATCTCGCGGTCGGCGGCGCGCCGTCGAGAGCTTCGCCGAGGCGATGGCCCGGACCGAGGATCCGAGTCCCGCCGACCTGCCGCCCAGCACCTCCACCGGTGGTGGACCCGCGGTCGCCGCCGACGACACCGATCGCTCGCTGCCGCGCGACGTCCTGCCCGCGGAGCCGATGCTCGTCGCCGACGACGACCAGCCCGGCCCGGTGCCGGGGGCCCTCGACGAGGCACCGGAGCCGATCGCGGACGAGGCGGGGCCGTCGGTCGCCGACCTCGAGCCGGTGGTCGATTCCACCCTCGAGGAGCCGGCCGCCGCCGACGTCGAAGCCTCCGACGTCTGGGAGGTCGACGTCGAGCCCGCCG
>CBFGTN010000027.1:0-22628 GCA_965652075.1 uncultured bacterium | reverse complement strand
CAGGGCGCGGGTTGCCCGTGCCCGTATCATCGAGGCATGGGTCCCGAGGGACGCATCGTCCGAGCCGGAGCGCCCTGAGCCGTGGTTCCGGTCGTCGAGATCGGACCCCTGACCTTCTCCACGCACGACCTCTTCACGCTGCTCGGACTCGCCGCCGGCTTCGCGCTCTACTACCGCGCCCTCCGTCGCGACGGGATCCTGGGACCGCGGATCGTCGTCATCAGCCTTGCCGCCCTCGCCGGCGGGGCGATCGGCGCCCGGCTTCTGACGAGCTGGGAGGTCGTCGACGAGGTGCAGGCGGCGAATCTGCCGATCACCTATGTCGTCACCCATGGGCCGCGCAGCATCATCGGCGGGTTGCTGGGCGGGTATGTCGCGATCGTGCTGACGAAGCGAGCGCTGGGGTACACCCTGTCGACCGGCGACTACTACGCCGCCGCGATCCCGCTGGCGCTGCTCATCGGCCGCTTCGGGTGCTTCCTGTCCGAGCTTCCGCTCGGAACGCCGACGGACCTGCCGTGGGGGATGACCGTGTCGCCGGAGGCAGCGGCCGCCTTCCCGCGCTGCCCCGGATGCGACGGGCCGATGCACCCGAGCATGCTCTACGAGATCGGCTTCCTCGCCATCGCGTTCGGCATCATCGCCACCCGCGGGCCGATCCTCCCCGTCCGAGGCGACACGCTGAAAGCCTTCTTGCTCGCCTACGGCCTCTTCCGCTTCGGGGTCGAGTTCGTGCGCGGCAACGAGGTCCAGGCATGGGGCCTCACCGGGCCGCAGATCGTGCTGATCCCGCTCATCGGGCTGCTCGTCGTCCACTTCGCGCGTCGCTTCCGTAGCGGCGCGTACCGGCTGCCCGTCCCCGAACCCGCCACGGCACACGGAGGTTGACCCATGGGCCCCGACCGGCGCATCGCGGACTACATCAGCGCCAACCGCGCGAAGTACACGCGCGAGGCGATCACCCAGCAGCTCCTCGAGTCCGGCTATCAGCAGGAGGCGATCGACGCGACCTGGGCGGTGCTGGATGCGCCCGATCCAGACGACGTCGTCGGCGAGGGGTTCTGGGGGCGATTCTGGCTGTGGCTCATCGGGCTGAACGTCGTCGCGTTCCTCCTGGTCGGCGTCGCGACCCAGCTGATCCCGAACGCCATTGGCGTCGCGGCGATCCTCGGAGTCGCCCTGGCCATCGGCGCGGCCATTGCGCTCGGCATCGTCGCCGTCACCCGCCCGACGCGGCTTGGTCGCGGCTCAGCGATCGCGATCGGCGGGATCGTGCCCTTCATCTTCACGTTCCTCATCGCCGGCTCGTGCTACGGGCTGATGTCGGCGATCGGGCCCCCTCAGCCTCCGCCGCAGGAAGGGACGCTGACGCTGCAGATCGACCCGCCCATGGCACTCGAAACAAGTGGAGCCGCGTGGTGCCAACTGCCGGCGCAGGGCCAGGACTACTTCAACGTCTACTCGCAGTCGACGATGAGCTCGAGCGAGGGCCCGGTCAACGTCTTCGTGAGCGCGTTCGAGGAGACACCGGGTGGCCAGCTGGTCCCGTCGGTCTCGATCTCGTTCGGCGACATCAACGATGTCAACTCACCGCCGGTTGACTACCAGCCAGCAGGCGGCGGCAGCGAGGGCATCGTGTTGGCCCCCAACTCCACGGCGACAAGCGGTTCGGTGACCTTCGAGAACTTCCTTCCGGCCGAGGCGTTCGACGAGCAGGGCAACCCGATCGACCGCGCCGATGCCGACCCGATCTCCGGAACCGTCAGCTGGAGCTGTGAGTCATGACCGCCGCACTGCCCCTCCGTTCATACACGCCGCTGCGCATGGTGCTCACGGTGTGTGGTTACTGCTTCACGGAGGACCCCGACCGCGAGGTGGACTACGCCACCGACATCCTGCAGGGCAACCTCGTCATGCAGGACGGATCGGTCTACCTGCGGCGGCATTGCCGGCGCGGGCACGGCGAGGTCGTCAGCCTCTACGACGAGGACCACGGCCTGTGGGAGTACCTGCAGCAGTGGCGCGTGCCGACGCGCGAGATCGTTGAGGACACGCCGGACAACGTGATGCCCATCCCGATGGGCTACGCCAACGGCCTGGGCCGGCTCCAGACACAGCACTCGTGCATCCTGCTCATGGACGTCACCGAGCACTGCAATCTCAACTGCCCGACGTGCTACGCGGCCTCCGGCACGAACGTCGGCCGATACGCGCGCCTGCCGCACGTCCTCCGCACGCTCGACGCTTCGATCGAGCGCGAGGGCGGCAAGATCGACGTGCTGATGCTCTCCGGCGGCGAGCCGACCGTGCACCCGGAGATCGTCGAGATCATCGAGGCCGCCGTCGAGCGGAACGTGACGCGCGTGCTGCTGAACACGAACGGCGTCCGCATCGCGAAGGACGATCGGTTCCTCGACGCGCTGCGCCGGCTGCGGCAGCGGGTCGAGGTCTACCTGCAGTTCGACGGCTTCGAGCTCGAGACGCACCTCTTCCATCGCGGCGAGGACCTGCGGGACGTCAAGGCGCGCGCCATCGAGCGCCTGACCGATGCGCGGATCTTCACGACGCTCACGATGGTCGTCGCCGATGGCGTGAATGACCACGAGATCGGCGCCGTCGCCGACTTCGCGTTCGGCACCGACTACATCGCCGGCGTGGCGTACCAGCCGGTGTTCGGCTCGGGCCGCGCGAACCCGATCGATCCGCTGCGACGGATGACCACGACCGGTGTCCTCAAGCGCCTGGGCCCACAGACCGATGGAACGGCGAGCGCCGAGGACTTCATCGCGTTGCCGTGCTCGCACCCCGACTGCTGCGCGATCACGTACTTCGTGCGCGAGGACTCCGGTGCGTATCGGTCCATCCCGAAGCTCGTGGGGCTGGAGCGGCTGAAGGCGAACCTGTCGGTCGTCGGCAACCGGATCGCGGCCGACGACGAGCTGTGGGACGCGCTGATCGGGATGATGAGCGAGACGACGACGATCAGCCGCCCCGAGCTGATCGACTACCTGCTGAACATCTGCGAGGCCTGCGACCTGTCGGTCGGCGGCTTCATCAAGGATGTCGGGCGCTACCTTCTCAAGGGCGAGCGCGCCGCCGAGCTCGTCGCGCTGCGCACGAAGCGGCTGAGCGTGAAGTCGTTCATGGACGCCTGGACGATGAACATCGAGCGCCTCCAGCAGTGCTGCGTGCATGTCGGCTCGGTCGACCCCGAGTCGGATCCGGTGCGGATCCCGTTCTGCGCGCGGCAGCTGTTCGGCGGGTTGCGCAGACGCACGTCGGTCGGGCAGGTCCCCGCGCGCGAGCTCGTCCAGCTGGACGGGGTGGGGGTGCTGTCATGACCGCCGAGGCCCAGCCGGTCGACCCGGTGCGCGCCTGGCTCGCGCAGCGACCGCCGCTGACCCGGGCTCAGAAGTACGACCGCCTGTCGTTCACGTTCTGCAAGATGGGGACGGTGGGGCTGATCGCCTGGCTCGTGACGCCTCCGGTCTTCGTGCTTGTCGTCGCAATTGCCGCGATCTACCTGTACGGCCGCGCCGTCGCCCTTGGCCTGACCCGGTCGCAGTGCATCCTGCGCAGGCCGCTCGTGATCATGGGGTTCTGGGCCGCCGTGGCCGCTGCCGACGCCACGTGGCTCTTCCTCCTCTAGGGTTCCCGGCATGATCGACCGCGACCTGCCCGACTCAATCGCCGCGAACGTCGCCGACTGGTCGGAGACGAACCGGCAGTTCACCGATGCCGACGCCGAGCGTGCCTGGGCGCAGGAGCTCACCTGGGGCGTGTTCGGCGTGCCGGAGGCGGACATCGGCTCGCCGCTGGGAGACGTGAACGGCCTCGACGTCGTCGAGCTCGGCTGCGGCACGGCGTATTTCTCCGCTCAGCTCGCCCGTCTCGGCGCGCGGCCGGTCGGGGTTGATCCCACGCCGGCCCAGCTCGACACCGCCCGGCGGATGATGGAGCAGACGGGCATCGTCTTCCCGCTCGTCGAGGCGCCGGGCGAGCGCGTTCCGCTTCCGGAGGACAGCTTCGACCTGGCGGTCTCGGAGTTCGGTGCATCGCTGTGGGCCGATCCGGCGCTGTGGGTGCCGGAGGCCGCGCGCATTCTGCGCCCCGGCGGGCGGCTCGTGTTCCTGACGAACTCGTTCATCAGCTATCTGTGCGGAATCGACGAGGGCGGGACGTCGGAGACGCTCCAGCGGTCGCAGTTCGGCGCTTACCGCATGCAGTGGCCGGGCGAACAGGGGATCGAGTACCACCTCGCGCACGGCGACTGGATCGACCTGCTTCGGGCGAACCGCTTCGAGATCGAGCGGCTCATCGAGCTCAGGGCGCCTTCCGACGCAAAAGGGCACGAGTTCTACGACTACGTCGCTCCGGAATGGGCATGGCAGTGGCCGGCCGAGGAGATCTGGGTCGCTCGACTGGCGGACGGATGAGTTCGCCGGTCCGCATCGGTCTAATCGTCATCCAGCGAGGGAGTCACCGATGACGTACGAGGCCGATCCGCGGGTGGACGACTACATCGCCGGGCTGCCGGCATGGCAGCAGGCGGTCTGCCATGAGCTGCGCGAGCTCCTGCACGAGGCCGATCCCGAGGTCCAGGAGACGATCAAGCGGACCGTGCAGCCGTACTTCGTGCTGCAGGGGAACATCGCGGCGCTGCAGGGCACGAAGGACCACGTGAACCTGTTCCTCTACGACCCGCTGGTCAGCGATCCCGAGCGGATCATCACCCGCGGCCACGAGGACCAGACCGGGCGCCAGATCATGGTCTACGAGGGCGAGGCGCTGAACCGACGCGCATTGCTGGCGATGTTCAGGGAGATCATCGAGCACAACCGCGCGGGCGGCTGGCGGAAGCTCAAGGGCACCATCCAGTAGGGGCGCCGTCGACACCGCCTCGCCGTGTTCGCGAACCCGGCGTAAGCCAGGACGAGACCCGCTCCGCGGACGGGCAGGCGCTCGCGAAAGCGGGCCGTGTCGCTGACCTGATCGGGTTCAGCGGGTCGTCGCGCCGGCGGTCGTGCCGACCGGAATCGCAGTCGTAACCAGCTCGCCGAGGGCCTTGCGCGCCTCCTCGAGCCTGTCGACGCCGAACGCGATGCTGACGCCCTTCTCGTCCATGCCGACGGGCGCGATCAGGTCGATGTTCACCCCGGCATCTCCGAGGCGCTTGGCCGCATCGGCGACCGTGCCCGGCTTGTCCTGGAGCAGGGCCGTCAGGACCGATACCTCGCGGAACGACGTGCCGGCGTCGTTGAGCGCTGAGCGCAGTCCGGCCTCGTCGGTCGCGTAGAAGGCCGCGCCGCCTCGGTCGCCCAACCCGAGGCAGATCACGTTCCTGAGGTTGATCCCACGCTCCGCGATCGCGGCTGCGTGGCGGGCGAACTCGCCCGGCTCGTTCGCGGCTTCAACGATGAACCACTGCATCGGCACCTCCTTGGCGCCACGCGGCGCGCCACCTGCCCGGCGGTCGTGGCGCCTCGTTGAGAGACTCGGGGCGGGTCACGCGCGGCTCGTGTCCGTCAGCCTGCGCGCGCCCGCCCTCCGGCATCCATTGTCCCGCCGTTGTCGACCCGGTTATCCACCGCGCGGTCGTGGTTGCCGGAGGCAAGGACAATTGGCCGATGCGAGGACGTGGCGTGGAGCCCGGGTTGTCGGACGCGGATCGCGCGTGGATGGGGAATCGCCACCATGCGAAGAGTCGCCGTGTTCGCCGGCTCCGGCGGATGTGGCGCGCCGTTCCAAGCGCGCCGCGCTGCAAGATGTGCACGCGTCCGTTCGGAGCGCCGGGCGGACCGATCATGCGGCTCCTGGGCCTGGGTCCGTGGCCCGGCAATCCGAAGTACTGCACGGGCTGCTTCAAGGACCTGTATCGGTACCGCGAGGGTGCGGACATCGAGTGCACGCTGCTGTTCGCGGACATCCGTGGGTCGACGCAGCTCGGTGAATCGATGCCATCAACCGACTTCCGCGCCCTGATGGACCGCTTCTATGCCGCCGCCGCGGCTGCCCTCGTCCCGCGCGAGGCGGTCGTCGACAAGTTCGTCGGCGACGAGGTCATCGGCATCTTCGTCCCCGCCCTGACCGAGGGAGCCCATGCGCGGCAGGCCGTCGACGCCGCACGCGACCTCCTGCGCGCGACCGGCCACGACACCGATGCGCCCTGGGCGCCGATCGGGATCGGTGTCAATACCGGACGGGCATTCGTCGGCGCGGTCGGTACGGCCGAGCACGTGGAGTTCACCGCCCTCGGAGACGCGGTCAACGTCACCGCCCGGCTCGCGTCGCTCGCAGCCGCGGGGGAGATCCTCGTCACCGACGCGGCGGCGCACGCGGCGGGCATCGAGTCAACCGATGTGCGTGAACGCCGGCGCCTCGACCTCCGGGGCAGGTCGGAAGCGACCGAGGTGGTCGTCCTGTCGATCGCGGCAGGCGAGTGACACGCTCGGCGTCGCGCGCGCAGCAAGGGCGCCTCGACTGGGCGAAGGTCGCGCGACGAATGGCCGATGGATCGGGCCGACTGGCGCCGCACCGATCGTGGTGCGCGATGGCACCGCTGGACCGTCCGAGGGAGGGCTTGGCCGGTTTCGACCTCGGCCCATGAGTGTCATCATGCCTGCCTCATCGAGGCCAAGACATGCGTGCCCTCTTCGCGCTCGAATCGAGCGATGACGCGGGATTGAGGGCTCAGACGTGGGGGAGGTCGCGCCGCGTGCGACCCTGGGTCCCGGTTGCCGCACTGCTGCTGGCGTGGCTGGCGCTAGCGCCTGCGCCGGTCCGCGCGGCGTCCGTTCTCAACTCGGCGAACGTCTCTCCGGGAAGCGGCACGACCGCGACGAACTTCGTCTTCAGCGTCGACTACGACTACTCCGGGTCACCCGCCGCAAGCGTCTGGGCGGAGGCCGGGACCACGACAATCGCGCTCGCGCTCGTGGACGGCGGCGCGCGCCATGGGACCTGGCAGGGATCCTCGACGCTGCCGATCGGCACGTTCGACGTCACGTTCTTCGCGACGGTCACCGATGACACGCCGGCCGATCCCCTCGACGGGGGGAACGTGACGGTGTCTCCCGCCCCGACCCCGACGCCGACGCCTTCACCAACACCGACACCGCGACCGACGCCGACACCGCGGCCGACCGCGGCGCCGACGGCCACGCCGACCGTGCCGCCCGGAAGCACGCCGTTGGCGACGGCCCCGGCCCCGCAACCGACGCCCGCCCCCGGCACCGCATCGGCCGGCGGCCAGGCCCCGGCAGCGACGCCGCGCGAGTCCGTCGCGGGAGGCAATCCCGATACGGCGAGCCGGAGCCCGTCCGGGTCGGACGGCGGCGACAACGCGCCGCGCGAGCGTGCCGGCTCGCCCGATCCGTCAATCGATCCGTCTGCCGACGAGGCACCTCGTGGGTCGTTGCTCGCGCCGTTCCTGATCGTCGGCGGCACGATGAGCGTCGCCGGTGCCGCGGTCCTGACGCGTCAGTGGTACGTCACCCGCAGGCCGAAGTAGGCGCCTCTGTATCCTCATCGGTCATGAGCGAGATCTCGCGCAAGGCGGCGAGCTTCACCGAATCGGTCATCCGCGAGATGACGCGCCTGGCGATGGCGCACGACGCGGTCAACCTGGCGCAGGGCTTCCCCGACTTCGCCTGCCCGCCCGAGCTGAAGGAGGCGGCGAAGGCGGCGATCGACGCAGACATCAACCAGTACGCGATCACCTGGGGCGCGCGCGACTTCCGCGAGGCGATCGCCGCGAAGACGACGCGCTTCTATCCAGACTGGCCGGTCGACCCGGAGACCGATGTGACCGTGACCTGCGGCGCGACCGAGGGAATGATCGCGGCGATGATGGCCGTCCTGAATCCTGGTGACGAGATCATCGTCTTCGAGCCGTACTACGAGAACTACGGGCCCGATGCGATCCTCTCCGGCGCCGTCCCGCGCTACGTCACCCTCCACGAGCCGGACTGGCACATCGATCCCACCGAGCTTCGCGCAGCCTTCACGCCGCGAACGCGTGGGCTCGTGCTCAACTCGCCGCACAACCCGACGGGCAAGGTCTTCAGCCGCGAGGAGCTCGAGATGATCGGCCGGCTGTGCGACACGTACGACGTCGTTGCCTTCACCGACGACATCTATGAGCACATCGTCTACGACGGCGAGCACATCCCGCTGGCCGCGATCCCCGGCATGCGCGAGCGAACCGTCGCGGTGAACTCGCTGTCGAAGACGTACTCGGTGACCGGTTGGCGCGTCGGGTGGGTGATCGCGCCGCCCCACCTGACGAGCGGGATCCGCAAGGTCCACGACTTCCTGACCGTCGGCGCCGCCGCGCCGCTCCAGGCGGCCGGCACGGTCGCGCTGTCGCTGCCGGATTCCTACTACGCCGCCCTGGCCGATGGCTATCGCGAACGCCGTGACGTGCTGGTGGGCGCGCTCGAGGGAGCCGGCTTCCGCGCCTGGCGTCCCGGTGGCGCGTACTACGTGATGACCGACATCACCTCCCTGACCGATGCAGACGACGTGAGCTTCGCGCGGCAGCTCGTCGCGTCACCGGGCGTCGCGGTCGTGCCTGGCTCGTCGTTCTACTCGCGCCCGCAGCTCGGCGCCACGAAGGTCCGCTTCGCGTTCCCGAAGCGCCTCGAGACGCTGGGCGCCGCTGCGGAGCGCCTCAGCCGCCTGAGCGTCGCGGTCTGAGAACCCGCGGGGGTCATTCACCCCACGCATGTAGCAGTCAGGAGTGCCCTGATTCATCCGCCCTGAGACTGGGTCAGGGACGAATCGGTCCCCAGCGTCGCCAGATCATGCACGGTACGCATGTTCAGCCAATGAGTCACCGCCTCAGTCGCTCAGCGCATGAACGCCCCCGGCCGTCGTGCGTTTGCGCCTCAGTCGCTCAGCGCATGAACGCCCCGGCCACCGTGCGTTTGCGCCTCAGTCGCTCTCGAGATCCCAGCGCGCGGCGACACGATCCCGATCGAGGGGGTCGCGCCGGAAGGCTAGGGCCGATCTTCGAGGTCTCGGGTCGTCCTGCCGTATCGGTCGACGTCATCCTCTGGACGGATTCCCAGCGAGGCCATCGGCTTGTAGGCTCATCGCGCCGATGACCGCATTCCTCGCACGCCACGACGTCACGCCGCGTCAGTTCCTCGTCGACGTCGTGATCGCGCTGTTCCTGACGGCGCTGTCGTTCGTGGCGCTTGGCGCCGGCGCCCGCGACCTGGGGCCGCAGGGCGCGTTCAACCTGACGCTGCTCCTGCTCCAGACCCTGCCGCTCGCGTTCAGGCGGCTGTTCCCGATCCCCGTGCTCCTGATCGTCGTCGGGTCGATCGTCGTGCAGATCACGACGATCCCGCTCGGCGGGGACCTCCGCTCGAGCGGCGGCCCACTGGTCGCGATGTACACGATCGGCGAGCGCGTCGAGCGCCGCTGGGGCGTGCCGCTGCTGGTCGGGACGCTCGTCGCCTTCGCGCTGACCATGGCGCCGCACATCACGATCGCCGACGGCCTCCAGGGCCTCATCCAGACGCAGCTGTTCATCGCGGCGGCGTGGTTCGTGGGCGATCTCCTTCGTCTGCGCGGCCTCTACACGAGGGCGATCGAGGAGCGCGCGCAGCTCCTGGAGCGCGAGCGCGAGGAGCGGGCCAGGACGGCCATCCTGGAGGAGCGCGAGCGGATCGCGCGCGAGCTGCACGACGCGGTGACCCACCACGTCAGCGTCATCGTCATCCAGGCCGGCGCGGCCCTGCGGGCCCTCGACAAGCGCACCGATGACGTCCGCAGCGCCCTCGAGGCCATCGACACGACCGGTCGCCAGGCGCTGACCGAGATGCGCCGCATGCTCGGCATCCTCGGCTCCGATTCGGGCCAGGAGCCGCTGCCCGGGCTGGATCGGCTGGGCGACCTCATCGAGCAGGTGCGCGCAGCGGGGCTGACCGTCGAGCTCTCGATTCGCGGCACGCCCCGGCCGCTCGATCCGGGCCTCGAGCTGTCGGCGTATCGGATCATCCAGGAGGCGCTGACGAACTCGCTGAAGCATGCCGGCGGCGGGCGGGCACGGGTCGCGGTCGAGTACGGGCCCCGGGCGCTCGAGATCGTCATCGACGACGAGCGGGGAGCGGAGGCGCCGGAACCGGTCGAGCCGGATCACGAGGGCCGAGGGCTCCTGGGCATGCGCGAGCGGGTCGCGATGTTCCGCGGCCGGTTCGCCGCGCAGCCAACGCCGACCGGGTTCCGCATCAGCGCCCAGCTGCCCCTCGACGAGCCGGTGAGCGCGTCGTGAGCATCCGGGTCCTGCTGGTCGACGACCAGCAGCTCGTCCGGACCGGCTTCCGGATGATCCTGTCCGACGAGGAGGGGATCGAGGTCGTGGGGGAGGCTGCGAACGGCCAGGCGGCCCTCGATGCCGTGGCGACGCACGCGCCGGAGGTCGTGGTCATGGACATCCGGATGCCGGTCATGGACGGCGTCGAGGCCACGCGCCGGATCGTGGCCACCCACGGCGAGGGTGCGCCGCGCATCCTGGTCCTCACCACGTTCGACGCGGACGAGCACGTCGTCGATGCCCTCCGTTCCGGGGCCAGCGGCTTCCTGCTCAAGGACGTCACGCCGCCCGACTTCGTGAACGCCATCCGCGTCGTCGCATCCGGGGAAGCGCTGATCGCGCCGTCGGTCACCCGGCGGCTGCTCGACCGGTTCGCGCGGCTGCCGATGGGCGCCAACGACGGCACCGACCGGCTGTCCGGTATCACGGAGCGCGAGCGCGAGGTCCTCCAGCTCGTGGCGCAGGGCCTCTCCAACAGCGAGATCGCCGAGCGCCTGAGCCTGGCCGAGCCGACGGTGAAGACCCACGTTTCGCACCTGCTCCTCAAGCTCGACCTGCGCGACCGAGCGCAGCTGGTGATCCTGGCCTACGAGTCCGGTCTCGTGACGCCGGGCACGGTCGCGTCGTAGCCCACCCGCGACTCATGACGTAGGCCGTCGCTCATCCCGCGGGATGACGCGTGGCGCAACGCCGCTCCCAACGCATCGGTCCAGTTCGAGACCACGGCAGGACGACACTCGCCCGTTCGCCGGCGACGCTTTCGGTGTTCAAACCGAGCACCGAGGTTCGCCCACATGTCCACCTTCACCCGGCGCCACCCGATCGGCGTCTTCCTGGCCGCGGTGTACGCCATCGCCGTCATCGTCTACGCCCTGCCCGTCCTCAGCCAGGCCGGCCTGGGCATCCTCCCGGTGGAGCTCCCCGGCGTCGCGCCGTTCCTCCTTGTCCTCGTCTTGGCCATGGTCGGCGTGAGCGTCGCGATCACCGCCGTCGCCGATGGGCGCGAGGGCGTCCGCGACCTGCGGCGCCGCGCGTTCCGCTTCCGGACCTCGCCGGTCTGGTACGCCACCGCGCTGCTGCTCCTGCCGGCATCGGCGCTGGCGATGGCTGTCGTGGTCGAGGGTCCATCGCTCCTCTCGGAGCTCGCCGCAAACCCGGCCATCCTGGTCGACTGGCTCGTGAACGTCATCTCGGCCGCGGTCATCATCAACCTGTGGGAGGAGCTGGTGTGGACCGGCTTCCTGCTCCATCGGCTCCAGCCGAGGGTTGGACCGATCCGAGCGACCGCGCTCACGACCTGGGCGCAGGCCGCGATCCACGTGCCGCTCATCGTCGTCGTCGGCGGCGTCAGCGACACGCGCGTGACCCCTGACCTCTATCCGTTCTTCCTGGCCGCGCTCTTCGTCTTCCCGCTCGGCAACCGGGCGGCCGCGACCTGGCTCTACAACCGCAGCAACGCGAGCGTCCCGGTCATCGGCCTGACCCATGCCGGCTGGAACCTGGCGGCCGGCAGCGCCTTCATCCCGGCGCTGGTGCCCGGCTACGTCAGCGCCCTGTCGTACGTCGCCTTCGCCGTCGTGGCACTCGTCCTGATCGCCATCACCCGCGGCGCGCTCGGCTTCCGCACGGATGCATCGGCCTCGGCCGACGCATCGGTCGCGGTGGCTCCCGCCGCCATCAGCTGAGGTACGAACACATGAACTCCAAGCCACCGGCCATCGCCACGGCCGGGCTCACCAAGCACTTTCCCGGCGTCCAGGCCCTCAGCGACCTGACCCTCGAGGTCCCCGCCGGCAGCATCTACGGCTTCCTCGGCCCGAACGGGGCGGGCAAGACGACGGCGCTCAAGCTCCTGGCCGGGCTGACCAGGCCGACCAGCGGCGGCGCCACCGTCGCCGGCATCCCGGTCGAGGCCGGCGCCGCCTACCGCCGCCACGTCGGCTACCTGAGCCAGGAGCCGCGCTTCTACGGCTGGATGACCGGCCGCGAGACGATGGCCTATGTCGGCTCGCTCTACCCGGCCGACTCGCGACCCAGCCAGCGCCGCATCCAGGAGATCATCGACCTCGTCGGGATCGCCGATGCGGCGGATCGGCCCTCGAAGACGTACTCCGGCGGGATGCGGCAGCGCCTCGGCATCGCCCAGGCACTCGTTGCCCGGCCCGACGTCCTGCTCCTCGACGAGCCCGTCAGCTCGCTGGATCCCATCGGGCGCAAGGAGGTCCTGGACCTCATGCGCGCGATCAAGGGCGATGTCACCGTCTTCTACTCGACCCACATCCTCGAGGACGTCCAGCGCGTCAGCGACCACGTGGCGATCCTCGACCACGGTCGCCTCGTTCGCGCCCAGCCGACGGCGGAGCTGCTCTCGAGCTTCAGCGCCGATCGGATGCGGGTCGTCCTCGGCGACGCGACCGACGACACCGCCGTCGCCCTCGCGGCGATCCCGGGCGTCCACTCCGTCGAGCCGACCGATCGCGACGACGCGTCGCGGACCTACGCCGTCCGGATCGACCCGGTCGCGGCCCAGGCGGTGCAGCGCGCCGTCACCCGGCTCGCCGCCGACACCGATCTCACCGTCATCGACAACAGCCTCGTCCGCGAGGGCCTGGAGGACGTCTTCCTGCGCCTGGTGGACACGAAGGAGCGTGCAGCATGACCGCAGTGACCACCACCCCGACCGATGCCGTCGCCGCGGCTCGGCCCGGCTCACTCCCCGGCTTCGGCGGACTCTTCCGCAAGGATCTGACCGAGTGGCGCCGCGCGCGGCGGACGTGGATCGTGTTCCTGGCCAGCGCCCTGTTCCTGATGCTCGCGGCCGTCAACAGCTGGCTGATCAGCCAGTTCCCGCCCGAGCTCACGGAGGGCGCCGAGCCGCCGAACCTCGATCCGCTCCTCAACCTGATCGGACCGATCACGACGCACGTCTTCGTCATCATCGCGATCTTCGCGGTCATGGCGCTGATCGTCGCCGAGCGTGAGAGCGGGACCCTGGCGTGGACGGCCTCCAAGCCGGTCTCGCGGAGTGCGATCTGGCTCTCGAAGTTCGCGTCGGCGAGCGGGGTCACCTGGCTCGTCGCCGGCCTCCTGCCGCTGGCGGCGACCGTCGCCCTGGTGGTCGTCCTCTACGGCGCCGTGCCGATGACCACGATCGTCGCCGCGGCGATCGGCATGGGCAGCGTCATCGCGCTGTACGTCGCGATCGTGCTGACCGCGTCGACCGTGGTGACGAGCCAGGCCGCGGCGGCCGGGATCGCGCTGGCGGTGACCGCCGTCGCGCCGATGCTCGGCGCGGTCCTGCCGGACCCGACCGTCCTGCCCACCGCCATCCTTGACTGGTGGGTGATGGTGGGCGTCGGCGAGCAAGTGAGCCCCCTCGGCCCGATCGCGTGGGCGGTGACCGTCGCGGTCCTCGTCGCATTCTCGCTCCGCCGCATGGAGCGGTTGGAGCTGTAGGACGCGGGCTGGGTCGGGGCAGCCCCGGCCCAGCCTCCGAGTAGGCGCGAGGCACCTGAAGGCCGCATCCGCGCAACACACGCCGGCTCCCGTGCGTACTAGGGCCGATCAGCCCGCTCACCGAGCGAGCAATCACGCACCGGAGAGCCGAGAACGATGCGCCCAGCAGCGACTCACCGGCCGAGCGTGGGAATCCTGATCGCTGCCCTCGTCCTGACGCTCGCCACGCAGCACGCCACCGCGACCGCGGTCGGCGCCCGATCCGACGACACGAGCAAGGTCACGATCTTCATCCACGGCATCAGCGGGAGCGACTGCGAAGGGGACTGGGGATTCCTCATCGACAACATGCGCGCCAACGGCTGGACCGGGAGCTTCTTCATCCCGAAGTTCCTGACCGGAGACTCGAGCTGCAACTCGCGGCCCGGGGTTTCGATGGGCTGCATGAACTGCACCGGGAGCCATACCTACTGGTTCGGACACTCCGGGACGACCCACGACAACAACACGAGCATCCGTCACCTGGCATGGCACCTGGCGAACTACATTGCGATCAACTTCACCGCCCGCGACGTGCCGGTCGACGTCATCGCGCACTCGATGGGCGGACTGATGATCCGATACGCGCTCGCCAAGCAGGGATACGACGAGTTCCCGAAGCTCAAGGTCGAGGACGTCATCACGCTCGGCTCGCCACACGCCGGCGTCTCGTTCGCCGGATTGATCGGGACGACCCAGGGAGCCGAGATGGAGCCATCGTCCACGCTGATCGCCTGGCTGAAGGCGAACGCGCAGGAGCCCAAGGGCACCGGCGGGACGGACTGGACGGTCCTCGGATCGCACGGCGATCTCATCGTGCAGGAGGACAGCGCGACGGCGATGTCGGTCCCGCACCGATGGCGCTACACGACCTCGCCCGACTGGATCCACCATCGGGACTACATGAAGAGCGCGTCCAGCTCGACGCGCCGTGCGCAGTACCCATGCGCGAACTCACCGGGCTGGTGCGAGAAGTCGACCTACTACCCGGTCCAGATGATTCGCGCCGCGATGCAGTACGCGACCCACTAGCGGCGGTCTAGATCTTCGAGGTCTTCTCCGCGTCGCCCTCGTAGCCCATCTCGAACTCGGTGCGGACGTTGCCCGGGTCGACGCCCGCGGTCGCGTCGTCGCCGTCGATCGTTCGGTCCGATGCGTCCGTCGGCCCGCCGGCCCCGGCTCCGCCCATCGCGCCGGAGGCTCCCATCCCGCCGCTGGGTCCGGCACGGCCGGCAGCCTCGGGCGCGCCGCTCACGCCACCGATCGGCTCACTGCGATGCGGGCTGGCGTCTTCCGCCGCCTTCTCGGTATCGATGCCGCGTGCCGCGGCCTCCTCGTCGTCGTGAGCCAGGCCGGGTGCGATCGGCGGCTCGTTCGTCGTGTTCTTATCGTCAGGCATCGGTCAGGGTCTCCTGCGTCGATGCGCTCCCTCATGCAGGAGTCGGGCCGTCATGGGCCGGCGTTGACGATCGTGTCACCGCCGAAGACGAAGGGCTCCTTGATCTGATAGGTGTCGGCGCGCTTGTTCCACGCCTCGAATCGCGGGTCGCTGTCGTGGACGTGGTGGCCCTCATCGGTCGCGAAGATCGCGACGACCAGGTACTGGATCGCACCGTCGACGCTCACGGTCGTGATGTCGAGCTTCGACAGCGTGGCCATCACGAGCAGCCCGCGTTCGTGGAGGTCGTTCCAGATCGGCGCCTCCTGCTCCCGGAACCCCCGTTCGAACTCGTCGGCCTGGTCCGCGCCGACGTTCAGGACGATGCCAACCGTCTGCACGGCCGCGGTCCTCCTCCTACGAGTGGGCCCCCACCGGAGACGCGCCGAGCTGTCGCATCAGCGAGAGCCCGTCGATCAGGTGCCGGTGCTCGACGATCTGGCCATCGGTCAGGCGGAACAGGTGGAATTCGCCGATCGTGTACCGCCGCCCGGCCGCCGGCATGCCCATGAACTCGCCCTTCGGGGTGGCGCTCGACGTCAGGCGGACCGCGACGCGGTCGCCCTCGGCCACGAGGTCGTCGATCGTCATCTCGACGTCGCGCAGCAGCGAGTGCATCTGCGGCGTCGTCTCCCGCAACTGGTCGCGGCCGGCCTCGGTCATGCCCCACGTGTGCGAGACGAAGTCCGGTGCGACGAGCTCGTCCAGGGTGTCGACGCGCCCCTCGGCGAGGACGTCGACGATGAAGTCGCGAACGGTCTGCTTGTTCAGTTCGATGCTCATGTCTTTCGTTCCTGCATACCGCGGACCGTCGCCGAGCGCGCGCGGTCTACGATGCCGCAACGGGGGACCAGACCGCGAATGGGAGGATGTCGTTCATGTCGCTCGAACGGATGCCCGGACCGACGGGCGCCGAGCCTGGGCCGATCGGGATCGCCGACGGGACCGCCGGCTCGCCACTCGCGCTCCGTCTCCAGGTCCTCTCGACCGAGCACTGGGGATTGCTGGCGACTCGGTCGCTCGCCTGGAACGAGTCGTTCACCCGCGCAGGGATGTACCTGACGACACTGACCGGGTCGATCGTCGCCCTCGCGCTCATCGCCCAGGTCACCGACTTCGGCGATGGGTTCGTGCTCTTCGCGCTCGTGATCCTGCCGGTGGTGCTGTTTCTGGGGCTCACCACGTATCTGCGCATGGGCACGTCGAACTACTACGACGCGCTCTGCGTGGTCGGGATGAACCGAATCCGACACGCATACCTCGAGATCACGCCCGAGGTCGAGCCGTACCTCGTCATGGGTGCCTACGACGACGAGGAAGGCGTCAACCTCTCGATGGGCCAACCCCCGAACGCGAACTTCGCGGTCTATCTCCTCGCCTCGACGCCGTTCGTGCTCGCGACGATCAACTCGGTGCTTGCCGGCGTCATCGCGCTGCTCGTGGCGCTCCAGCTCGGCACCCCGACCGGCGTGACGGCGGCGATCACCGTCGTCGGCACCGTCCTGATCTTCGCGCTCCAGATCCTGATCGCGACGCGCGACATCGCCGCCGCGGTCGCGACCTTTCGCCCGATGTTCCCGAGGCCCGCACCAGCGCCCGCCGCCGAGACGGCTGACGAAGGCTGACGTCCGCCCGATCAGCCGTGGGTACGCGACGTGCTACGGCGTGGCGATATGGACGCTGCCCACCTGCAGCGGCGGATCCTCGTCGTCCTGGTGACGACGCGTGCCGCTGCTGACAGCCTCGGCACCGACGGCCACAGCCGGGCGGCGGTCGAGCGCGGCATCCGCCTGCTGGACGGGATGATCGACGAGGTGGCCGCGGACGGGAGCGTGGAGACGACGGAGCAGCTGGATCAGGCGCGTCGTGAGCTCACCTCGCTCCTCGAGACGTCCTCGAGCTGACCATCGCCGGCGGCAAGCCAGCTCAGCGACTGCTCGACGGCCTCGAGCGATGCCGGCAGCTGCAGGAACCGACCGTAGCCGACGCCATCCGGCTTGAGCTCGCCCGACGCGACGACCAGGCGCGCAACCAAGGCGAGTCGATCCGGCGCGAGCGGCCGCGGGACGAGGCTGCGGCTGACGAGCATCGCGTCGGGTCGCTCGTCCCGGTTGAGGAGGGTCGCGACCGTCTCGGGCTCGACGGCGGCCACGGGGACGCCAGCCTCCTCCCCGATGGTCAGGAGGAGGGCCCGGAGGTCCGCGTCACGGACGACCACCCACACCGACACGCGCGCACGGTACGCAGACGGCGAGTCAAGGTCTGTACGCGCGCGTACCGACGGGGCACGGAACTTGCCTTGAGCCGGATGCCGACTTTTGTCGTGCATCCTCTGGGCAATGGGGGCATTGGTCCCTGGACACCCTGATGTGGGGTCTGTGGTGCGGCACTTGATCGACCGCCTTCGTGGGGTCATCACATGTCGCCCGTCCCAGTCGAGCTGGCCGATGCCAGCCTCTTCCTCGCCACCATGCCTCGGCACGACCTCGAGGGGATCGCCGACTCGCTCGACGTCCGCCGGCTGACGCGCGGCCAGACCGTCATCGCGCCATGGGCGCGGGTGACCGAGCTCGTCTTCCCGATCGACGCGATCATCAGCGTCGTGTCGGAGACCGCGGAGGGCCAGAGCGTGGAGGTCGGCATCGTGGGGCGCGAGGGCATGACCGGGTCCTCCGCCTTCATGGGCGGCGCCACGTCTCCGCTTCACACGATGTGCCAGATCAGTGGAGTCGTGCTCGTGGGTCGGACGGCCGATCTCGTTCCCGAGGACCCGGAGTCGAGCCTGCGGGCAGTCGCCCTGCGGTACTCGCACGCGATGTTCGTCCAGGCCGCCATGACCGCCGCCTGCAACCGCATCCATCCGCTCGAGCAACGCGCCGCCCGGTGGCTGCTGGAGGTCGGCGATCGGCTGGGACGGTTGGACTTCGCCCTGACCCATGAGTTCTTCGCCGTGATGCTCGGTGCCCATCGGCCCAGCGTGTCGCTCGCCGCGAAGATGTTGCAGCAGGCCGGGCTGATCGAGTATCACCGAGGCCAGGTGGCCATTCGCGACCGCGCCAACCTCATCGACGCGTCCTGCGGCTGCTACCGGCAGATCACCGAGCATTACGAGCAGACGATGGGCATCGACCTCGGGGGTGCGTTCGAACCAGGGAACTGACCCGCCGGAGCAGCCCATCGGTCAATGCGGCAAGATCGGTCCATGACGGATTGGGGCAGCATCCAGGTGCGCGGCGCGCGCGAGAACAACCTGCGCGACGTCGATCTCGACATCCCGAAGCGGCAGCTGACGGTCTTCACCGGCGTGTCCGGCTCGGGCAAGAGCTCGCTCGTGTTCGAGACGATCGCCGCCGAGTCGCAGCGGCTCATCAATGAGACGTACAGCGCGTTCGTGCAGGGCTTCATGCCGACGCTGGCGCGCCCGGACGTCGACTCGCTCGAGGGGCTGACGACGGCGATCATCCTCGACCAGGAGCGGATGGGCGCGAACGTCCGCTCCACGGTGGGCACCGTCACCGATGCGAACGCGATGCTTCGGGTCGTGTTCAGCCGGATCGGCCAGCCGCACATCGGTGGGCCGCAGGCGTTCTCCTTCAACATCCCGTCGGTCACCGGCAGCGGCGCCGCCACCGTCGCGCGCGGCGATGGCGAGAGCGTCGAGCGAACCTTCACGCTCCAGGGTGGGATGTGCCCGCGCTGCGAGGGGATGGGCGTGGCGAGCGACATCGACCTGACGCAGCTCTACGACGAGACGCTGTCACTCAACCAGGGAGCGATCACCGTCCCCGGCTACACCGCCGATGGCTGGGCGACGCGGATGTACAGCGAGTCCGGCTTCTTCGACGCCGACAAGCCGATCGGCACGTACACGAAGGCCGAGCTGAACGACTTCCTCTACAAGGAGCCCGTCAAGGTTCGCATCAACGGGATCAACCTCACCTACGAGGGCCTGGTCCCGAAGATCCAGAAGTCGATGCTCTCGAAGGATGTCGAGGCGCTGCAGCCGCACATTCGCGCGTTCGTCGAGCGCGCCGTGACGTTCAGCGCCTGCCCCGAGTGCGGTGGCACGCGCCTGAACGAGGCCGCCCGCTCGTCGAAGGTCAACGGCCTGAGCATTGCCGACGCGTGCGCGATGCAGATCAGCGACCTGGCCGAGTGGGTACGCGGCCTCAGCGAGCCGTCGGTCGGGCCGCTGCTCACGTCGCTCGGCGAGAGCCTCGACGCGTTCGTCGAGATGGGCCTCGGCTACCTCAGCCTGGACCGCCCGTCCGGGACGCTCTCCGGCGGCGAGGCGCAGCGGACGCGCATGATCCGTCACCTCGGATCGCCGCTGACCGACATCACCTACGTCTTCGACGAGCCGACGATCGGCCTCCATGCGCACGACGTCGAGCGGATGAACGCGCTGCTCCAGCGCCTCCGCGACAAGGGCAACACGGTCCTCGTCGTCGAGCACGAGCCCGAGGTGATCCACATTGCCGACCGCGTCGTCGACATGGGACCGGGCGCCGGGTCTCATGGCGGGACGGTCGTGTACGAGGGCACGGTCGACGGCCTCCTGGCGTCGGGGACGGCCACCGGCCGCCACCTCGACGCGAAGCAGGAGCTCAAGGCCGAGGCCCGAACGCCGCGTGGCTCGATCCCGATCCGCAACGCCGCGCTGCACAACCTCCAGGACGTGTCGGTCGACGTGCCGCTCGGCGTGCTCGTCGCCGTCACCGGCGTCGCGGGATCGGGCAAGAGCTCGTTGATCCACGGCTGTTTGCCACGGACCGATCCGTCCGTGACGGTCATCGACCAGTCGACGATCCGGGGCTCACGGCGCTCGAACCCGGGAACCTACACGGGCATCCTGGACCCGATCCGGACCGCGTTCGCCAAGGCCAACGGCGTGAAGCCGGCCCTGTTCAGCGCGAACTCCGAGGGCGCCTGCCCGAACTGCAACGGCCTGGGCAAGACGTACACGAGCCTGGGCTTCATGGCCGAGGTCGTCAGCATCTGCGAGGTCTGCGAGGGCCGCCGCTACACCGATGCGGTGCTCGAGTATCGCCTCCGCGGCAGCAACATCGTCGAGGTCCTGGCGATGCCGATCGAGGAGGCGCGGGACTTCTTCACCGAGAAGCCGGTCAAGGTCATGCTCGACCGCCTGTTCGACGTCGGGCTCGGCTATCTCTCGCTCGGCCAGGGCCTCGACACGCTGTCGGGCGGGGAGCGCCAGCGACTCAAGCTGGCGATCGAGATGGGCGCCGATACCGAGGTCTACGTCCTGGACGAGCCGACGACCGGGCTCCACCTGCAGGACGTGGAGAACCTGATCGGCCTGCTCGATCGGCTGGTCGAGTCCGGACGCACGGTCATCGTCATCGAGCACAACCTCGACGTCGTGGCGCGGGCCGACTGGGTGATCGACCTCGGTCCGGGCGCGGGCCACGATGGCGGCCGCGTGATCTTCGAGGGTCCGCCGGCCGAGCTCATCCGCGCATCAGGCACGCTCACCGGCGAGCACCTCCGCCGCCGAATCGAGGCCGGCGTCCCGGCCTGAGGTCCGATGGCCGGGGCCGTCAGTCGTCCGGAGAGAAGCGCCAGGCCTCGCCGCCCCGTCCGAACGCGAACAAGTGCTTGTCGCGCGTCCAGACCATATCGACGGCCCACCCGGTGGCGGCCGGCGGCAGCTCGACGCTGTGCATGGTCCCGTCGTCAAGGGAGATCGCCCACAGCTCTGGGGCGTCCGCGTCGAAGCTCGACAGGTAGGCCCTTCGATCTGATCCGACGGCGACGTGCCATCGATCGAGGTCGTCACCGAGGTTGCCGACCGGGCTCGACCACGACTCCGTCTCGATGTCGTACGTGACGATCGCGACCTCCCCATCAGCGTAGCCGAAGAGCGCGAGGTTGCCATCGGGCGTGCCGAAGACGAGGTCGAAGCGCCCCCGGGTGCTCGCCGTGCGTCCGAACGTCTCCGTCGCGGGGTCGTAGGCAATGAGTTCGGTCTGCCTCGTGTCACGGGCCCGGCGGTAGATCCGGCCGTCGCCGCCCGCCGCGAGGCTGCTGCCTGACCAATCGTCCCACTCTGGCACGAGATCGATCGGCTCCGAGGTCCAGGACGAGCCCGAGATTTCGACGATCGCGTTGAACGTGTAGAGCCGCCCGTCGACGCCGACGGCAAAGGCGTCCTCGCTGCTGATCCGTGGGCGGGCCCCGGTGAAGGTCACGACGTCCCAGGTGTCGCGCTCGCGGTCGTAGACCACGACGTCCTCATCCGACGACCAGTCGGACCCGGAGTCCCGCCTGAAGACCGCGATGCGGCCGTCGGGGAGCTCGACGGTATCGACGGTCCACATCGAGGTCGCGCCGGGCATCGGTGCCAGGCGGTCCCACTCGCCGGTGATATCGAAGCCGCCGCCAACGGCTCCACCCTCACTGGTCGCCGGACCCGCCGTCGCCGCTGGCGTTCCGGTCGCGGCCGCGGTGTCAAGTGGGGTGGCCTGGGGCGTGCCGGTCGCCTCGGACGTGCCGCTCTCCTCGGCCGAAGCTGAGGGTGCGGTGCTCTCCGTTGAGCTGGCCACCGGCGACGCCGATGTGGAAGGCTGGGGGCTCATCGACGACGTCGAGCCGGTCGTCGGGTTGGACTCGCCGGTGACGACCACGCCGAACGCGACGCCGGCGATCACGGCCAGGACCATGACGCTGCCGACGCCAGCCATCCGCCGCGGGGAGCCGCGCATCCACCCCCAGAATTGATGGAGACGGTTCACGAGCCGATTGTCGCTCCAATGGTTGCGGGTGGGACGCCGTTGTCGTTGCGGTTGTCACATGCTCCGCGCTGCGAACTGGAGCGGACGCTCGCTGTCGCGAGCCGGCGGTCGCAAGGCACGCGTCCTGCCATTCGTCACAGTGGAGGTGGACCGATGCCGTACGACAAGATCAGCGACCTGCCGCAAGCCCAGGTCGACCAGTACAGCCATCACCAGAAGGAGGCCTTCCTCGAGGCGTTCAACAGCGCGCTGAAGCAGTACGGAGAGGAGGGTCGGGCGTTCGCGGTGGCGCATGCCGCCGCGCAGCGGACTCCGGAGAAGGACCCGACCCCCGGCGACTGACTCGGGCGACGAATATGCCGTCCTCCGCTAGGTCATCTGACGCGTGATCGGGCCTCGCTGAGCCGTCTAGGCTCCCGCAAACGCCGCCGACGGGGTGGCGACCCGAGCACAAGGGGACCGGTTCCATGCGGCGCGCCCAGACCGTCACGATCCTCGCGCTTCTCCTGGCGGCGTGCGCCGCCCAGCCCGGCGCCTCGCCGGATGCCACGCCGTCGCCGTCCGGTCCGCCCGCGACCGATGCGCCGGAGGCCACCTCGGACCCGAGCGCGAGCCC
>CBFGTN010000026.1:0-23343 GCA_965652075.1 uncultured bacterium | reverse complement strand
GCCGATCCATCGGTCACACGCCGCATCACCCCTACACTCCGCGCTATGCCGCGCATGCCCACCCTCGCCGACGTCAACGAGGCGCGACGGCGCCTGCGCGGGATCGCCGTCCACACGCCGCTCGAGCCGAGCCCGGAGCTGGCTCAGGAGGCCGGTGCCGCGGAGGTACGCCTGAAGCGCGAGGAGGTCCAGCCGACCGGCGCCTTCAAGACGCGCGGGGCCCACAACAAGGTCGCGATCGTTGCCGAGGCGCGCCCGGAGGCGGCGCTGGTGACGGCCAGCAGCGGAAACCACGGGATCGCGGTGGCCACCGCCGCGGTCCGGCACGGGATGCGACTGACCGTGCTCGTCGGCCGCAGCGTGAGCCCGGCCAAGCTCGAGCGCCTGCGGGCGCTGGAGTCGAGCCGGGTGACCGTCGAGCTCACCGGAAACGACTCCGACGACGCCGAGACGGAGGCGCGCCGCCGCGACGACGCCGGGCACGCGATCTACATCCCGCCGTACAACGACCCGGAGGTGATCGCCGGGCAGGCGACGGTCGGGGTCGAGATCCTCGAGGACTGGCCCGAGGTCGAGGCGATCGTCGTCCCGATCGGGGGCGGCGGCCTGATCGCGGGCATCGGGCTGTGGGCGAAGGCAGTGAAGCCGGGGCTGCGGCTCATCGGTGTGCAGCCTGCCGCCTCACCGCCGATGTACGCCTACCTCGAGACCGGCAAGACCGATCCGATGCCGATCGCGCCGACGCTGGCGGATGGCGTTGCCGGCAACATCGAGCGCGACAGCATCACCTGGTCGCTTTGCCGCGAGCTGGTGGACGAGGTGGTCGTCGTCGACGAGGAGGCGATCGCCGATGGCGTGCGCTGGGCGCTGGAGGTGCCGCACGTCCTGCTCGAGGGAAGCGCGGCACTCGGGATCGCGGCGCTGCGTGCGGGCATCGTGAACGTCTCCGGAGCGCGCGTCGCGGTCGTGACCACCGGGCGGAACGCGAGCGCCGACATGCTGCGAGGCGTCCTGGGCTGACGGCGAGGGCCGCGAACGGCCCTCAGGCGTGCGAGCCGGCCCAGCCGGGCTCGTCGTCGCCCGGCGGCTGGAGGGGTTCGACGCGCTCGAGCGCTGCCTCGGCCCGCCGCAGCGCCGCGACCGCCTGGTCCGCGGTGACCGATGCGAAGGTCAGCGAGTCGCCGCTCCGCAGCTGTGCCACCCGGCCCACGTCGGCACCGATGACGCAGGCCGGCACCCGATAGCCGCCGGTCACCGGACGGTCGGCGAGCATGACGATCGGCCGCCCGTCGGGCGGCAGCTGGATCGCGCCGAGCGGCAGGCCCATCGACGGCACCTCGCCGCCTGCCAGCCGCGGCCCGTCGAGCCGCACGCCGGTGCGATCGGCCTCGACGGAGACGGTCCACTGGCCGACGAGGTCGTGAAGGTCCTCGCCATGGGGGCCCGCCACGATCCGGATCGGGCCCGTCGCGTCGTCGCCGCCCCACCGGGCCGGCTGCCCGCCAGTCGAGCCAACCTCGAGTCGATCGCCGGCGCGGAGGGCACGGCCGTCGAGGCCACCGAACCCCGCGCGCAGGTCGGTGGACGCCGAGCCCAGCACCTCGTCGACCACCAGGCCCCCGCGCACGGCCAGGTAGCCGCGGGCGCCGTCCACCGCCCGGATCCGGATAGCCGCGCCCGAGCGCACTCGCCAGGCCTCGCGCCTCGGCAGGTCCACCCCGGCGACCGAGGCCCGCAGGCCGCCGGTGAGCGCCATCCAGGCGATGGAGTCGGTGGCAACCAGCGCGTCGCCAAGCGCGATCTCGATCACCGGCTCGCGGTCCGGGTTGCCGACCAGCCGATTCGCGAGCCGGGCGCTCCAGGAGTCGGCCGCTCCACCGACCGGCACCCCCACGTGGCGCCAGTCGGGCCGGCCGAACGGATCCTGCACCGATGACTGCGGCCCCGGCTCGATGATCTCGATCGTCACCAGTCGTCCGGCGCGCCCGCGCGCTCGTCCCACCCGGCCGCGTCGATCGCCTCGAAGCGGACCCGGTCGCCGGGCATCAGGTAGGCCGGCGGGTCGCGCGTCGGGTCGAAGAGCTCGAGCGGCGTGCGGCCGATGACGCGCCAGCCACCGGGGAGCGCTGCCGGGTAGATGCCGCTCATCGATCCGGCGATCGCCACCGATCCGGCCGGCGTGCGGATCCGCGGGGTGTCGAGGCGCGGCACGCGCAGGTCCGGCGGCACCTCCCCCAGGTAGGCGAAGCCCGGGGCGAACCCGTCGAAGAGGACACGAAGATCGACGGCGGCATGGCGCTGCACGACCTCCGCCTCGGCCAGCCCGGTCAGGGCGGCGACGTCGGGCAGGTCCGGGCCGGCCTCGCCGCCGTAGACGACAGGGATCGTCCGCGTGCGTCCGTGCTCGCGCGAGGCCCGCGGTTCGGTGACGCGCGGCTCGATGGCAGCCAGGACGTCCGCGGAGCCGGGCGCCAGCGGGTCGATCTCGACGAGCAGGCTCTCGAGACCCGGAATGAGGGCGGTGATGCCGCCGATCGGATCCTCGCGCAGGGCGGCGGCAAGGGCCTGCGCGCGCTCGGCGGAGCCGGTCTCGATGAGCAGCGCGGCCTCGCCGAACGGCCGGATCACGCGGTCGGCGGCGCCACGGCCACGCCGGCGGCCTCGAGCCGCCGTCGGACCGCGGCCGCGATCTCGACCGCGCCGGGCGTGTCGCCGTGGCAGCAGATGCTCTCGGCGCGGATGGCCACGCGCGCTCCGTCGGTGGACGTCACCCCGCCGGACGTCGCGATGTCGACGGCCTGCGCGGCGGCTGCGTCGGGGTCGGCGATCACCGCGCCGGACGCCCCACGCGGCTGGAGCGTGCCATCCGGCAGGTAGGCGCGATCGGCGAACGCCTCCGGCACGAAGCGAATGCCCGCATCGGCGGCGGCGGATGCCATCGGCTCCGACGAGGCCAGGCCGAAGAGGAGCAGATCGCGGCTGAAGCGGCCGACGGCTCGAGCGATGGCCGCGGCCAGGGCTCCGTCGGTTGCCGCCTGGTTGTAGAGGGCTCCGTGCGGCTTGACGTGCTGCATCTCGATGCCGTGCTCGCGGCAGAACGCCTCCAGCGCACCGATCTGGTAGCGAACCATGGATTCGACCTCGTCCGCCTCGAACGGCATCGCGCGGCGGCCGAACCCGAGCAGGTCCGGATAGCCCGGCTGCGCGCCGACAGCCACGCCGGCGCGCCGGCACAGGGCTACGGTCGTCTCCATGACCCGGAAGTCGCCGGCGTGGAACCCGCACGCGAGGTTGGCGCTCGTCAGATGGGGCACGAGCCGCTCGTCGTCGCCGAGGGTCCAGCGCCCGAAGCTCTCGCCGAGGTCGGCGTTCAGGTCCATCGCCGTCATCGTAGGCTCACCTCTAGGCAGCGGGCGTAGGATCATCGGCGTGACCGACCGGACCACGTCCGACCAGCCCGCCGCGGAGGCGAGCACCCCTCCATCGCAACCGCCAGACGAGCCGACCACGGCACCACCACCGGCGCCGCAGCACAACGAGCCGAGCGCATCCTCGGCGATCGGCCTCGGGGTCGCGCTGCTGATCATCGGCGGCCTGCTGTTCGCCGGCCAGCTCCTCGGCATCGGCGTGGACGACGTCGGGTGGCCGGCGATCGTCATCGGCATCGGCGTCGTGATCCTCGTGCTCGGCCTCTTCGTGAATCGCGAGCAGGGCATGGTCATCGGCGGGACGGTCGTGACGACGGTCGGCCTCGTGCTCCTGTACCAGGACCAGACCGGTCGGTGGGAGACGTGGGCCTATGCGTGGGCGCTGGTCGGCCCGGCCGCCAGCGGGCTCGGGATGCTGCTGTGGGGC
This sequence comes from uncultured bacterium, assembly GCA_965652075.1. Lineage (GTDB taxonomy): Bacteria > Chloroflexota > Limnocylindria > QHBO01 > QHBO01 > JACDBZ01. The sequence continues at coordinate 19,488 of CBFGTN010000026.1, read as the reverse complement.
GTGCGCAGCTCGAACGCCGACGAGATCCGCAACGGGACGTGGGCGCTGCTCACCGGACTCGGGATCTTCGTCGTCGGCTTCCTCTTCTTCGAGGGGGTCATCGGCATCAGCGGCGAGCCGCTCGGGCTTCCGGAGTGGCTGCTTCCGGTCGTCGTCATCGGGATCGGCGTCGTCATCCTCGCGCGCGGCATCTTCGAGAGACGGGCGAGCGAGAGCGGCTGATCGGCGCTCCCATCAGCCGCGCGTCACCCATGCGCGGGCCGTATCCTTTGAGCCGAGATGCCCGACACCGATCCGGCCCAGTCGACCGCAGACACGCTCGATGACCTGAACCTGGTCAACGCCGGCTACGTCGCGGACCTCTACGAGCGGTATCGCCAGGATCCGACCAGCGTCGACCCCGAATGGCGCTCGATCTTCGACCAGGGGAGCGGCCTGGATGCCGCGCCTTCGGCGGCCGTCGCCTCGACCAACGGCGATCGGGAGACGGAGCCCGCCGCACCGGGATCCGTCGAGGCGATCCCCGTGCAGGCGGAGGCCGCTGCCGGTGCCGAGGCACCGAAGCCGCCCGAGCGATCGATCCCCGAGGGTGCGACGCCGATCAAGGGTCCGGCCGCCAGGCTCGCCCAGAACATGGCCGCCAGCCTCGCCGTTCCGACGGCCACGAGCTTCCGCGAGCTCGACGTGGCGACCCTCGAGGCGCGTCGCAAGGACCTGAACGACCAGATCGCTCCGCGGAAGGTGAGCTTCACGCACCTGATCGGGTGGGCGATCGTCACGGCGGCCAGCGAGCAGCGCTCGATGAGCCACTTCTTCACCGATGCCGACGGCCAGCCCTACCGCGTTGACCCGGGTGCCATCAACCTTGGCCTCGCCGTCGACGTCGAGCGGCGGGATGGCGGCCGATTCCTGGTCGTGCCGGTCATCAAGGGCGCCGATGGAATGGACTTCGCCGGCTTCCATGCGCGCTACGAGGAGCTGGTCGAGGCGGCGCGGGCGAACAAGCTGACCGTCGACGACCTGACCGGCGCGACGATCACGCTCACGAACCCCGGGACGCTGGGGACCGCGGCGAGCGTGCCGCGGCTCATGCCGAACCAGGGAACGATCGTCGCCACCGGCACGATCCGCACGGTCGGCGTCGACCGACGGATGACGATCACCTCGACCTACGACCACCGCATCATCCAGGGCGCCGAGTCCGGCCTCTTCCTGAGGCGCGTGGAGGGGCTGCTCAACGGGGAGGACGGCTTCTATGCCGATGCGTTCGCGTCGCTCGGCGCACGCGCCGCCGACGTCACGACCGCCGAGCCCGTGCCTCCCGCCGCCGAGGCGGCCGCGGCACCTCAGCCGGCGGCGATGGGCGGCGCGGCCGACGAGCAGCTGAAGGCCGTCGCGGCCGCGATGGCGCTCGTGAAGGCCTATCGCCACTTCGGGCACATGGCCGCGCATCTCGACCCGCTCGGGTCAGACCCGCCGGGCGATCCGGCGCTCGACCCGGCACCGCTGGGGTTGACGCCCGAGAACATGGCGCGCGTGCCGGCCGAGCTGCTGCGCATCTACGTCCCGGGCGACACGCTGGCCGACGCGCTTCCGCATCTCCAGGAGACCTACGCCGGCACGATCGCGTACGAGGTCGAGCACATCGCCTCGCACACCGAGCGCGTGTGGCTGCGACGCGTCATCGAGTCCGGCGAGCACCGGGGAGCGATGGAGTCCGAAGACCGCGTCGCGCTCCTCGAACGGCTCGTGTCCGTCGAGGCGCTCGAGCGCTTCCTGCACAAGGCCTACCTGGGCCAGAAGCGCTTCAGCATCGAGGGCCTGGACACGCTGGTGCCGATGCTCGACGTGATCATCGGCGACGCTGCCGACCAGGGCGCGCGGAAGGTGATGATCGGCATGGCGCACCGCGGCCGGCTGAACGTGCTCGCCCACGTCGTCGGCGTGAGCTACGAGACGATCCTCTCCGAGTTCGAGGCGGGGCGTGCCGGCAACGAGGCGCCGACGGCGCCGAAGGGCGGGTCCGACGACGTGAAGTATCACCTCGGGGCGGAGGGCGCCTATCTCGCGTCCGACGATTCCGAGGTCCGCGTGGTCCTGTCGCCGAACCCGAGCCACCTCGAGGCGGTCAACCCGGTGATCACCGGTCGCACGCGCGCCGAGCAGACCGACAGGTCCGGCCCGGTCGTGCGCGTCGACAGCTCGACGACGCTCCCGGTCCTGATCCACGGCGACGCGGCCTTCGCCGCGCAGGGCGTGGTGGCCGAGACCCTGAACCTCGCCCGCCTCGACGGCTACGCGACCGGCGGGACGGTCCACGTCATCGCCAACAACCAGGTCGGCTTCACCACCGGCCCGCGCGAGGGCCGATCGACTGACTACTCGTCCGACCTCGCCAAGGGCTTCGACATCCCGATCATCCATGTCAACGCCGACGACCCCGAGGCGTGCCTGGCCGCCGCGCGTCTGGCGATGATGTACCGCGAGCGCTTCGGCAACGACATCGTCATCGACCTCGTCGGCTATCGCCGCTACGGCCACAACGAGGGGGACGAGCCCGCCTACTCGCAGCCGTCGATGTACGCCGCGATCGAGGAGCACCCGTCGGTCCGCGAGCTGTACCAGCAGCAGCTCGTGGAGGCCGGCGCGATCGCGGCCGACGACGCCGAGGCCATGGTCAAGACGGCGCAGCGCGATCTCGCGAAGCGGCAGGCATCGATCCGCAAGGGCGCGGAAGAGCCGCAGGACGAGCTCGATCGCGGCTCCGAGGCGATCGCGCCGGAGGAGCCTGCCGAGCCGCAGACCGCGGTCGCGCTCGACGAGCTGAGGGATGCGAACGCCGGCCTCGGGACCCTGCCCGATGGATTCACGGTGCATCCGAAGCTGACGCGGCAGCTCGAGCGCCGAGCCGTCGCGCTCGACAAGGACGAGCCCGCCGTGGATTGGGCGCATGCCGAGCTTCTGGCGTTCGCGACCCTCCTCCGCGAGGGAACGCCGATCCGGCTCACGGGCCAGGACACGGTCCGCGGAACGTTCAGCCAGCGACACGCCGGGCTGTGGGACGCGCAGACCGGGGCCCGGCACGTGCCGCTCCAGCATCTTCCCGCCTCACGGGCGGCGTTCGAGCTGCACAACTCGCCGCTGTCGGAGTACGCGTGCCTCGGGTTCGAATACGGCTACGCGGTCACCGCGCGCGACGCGCTCGTCCTGTGGGAGGCCCAGTACGGCGACTTCGTCAACGGCGCGGAGATCATCATCGACCAGTTCCTCGTCTCCGGCCTCGCGAAGTGGCGCCAGACGTCGCGCCTCACGCTGCTCCTGCCGCATGGCTACGAGGGCTCCGGTCCGGAGCACTCGTCCGCGCGGCTCGAGCGGTTCCTGGCGCTCGGCGCCGAGGGCAACATCCGGGTCGTCAACCCGACGACGCCCGCCCAGTACTTCCACCTCCTGCGCCGCCAGGCTCGGCACGAGGCCGCCCGGCCGCTCGTGGTGATGACGCCGAAGTCCCTGCTCCGCCTCCCCGCCGCCGCGTCCCGCCCGTCGGAGCTGGCGAGTGGCGCCTTCCGCAGCGTCCTCGACGATCCGCGCTTCGCCGATGCGAAGGCCGCCGCCAAGGTGCGCCGCCTGCTGCTCTGCAGCGGCAAGGTGTATTACGACCTGATCGGCTCCGAGCTGCACGCGGCTGCCAAGGACGTCGCCATCGTCCGCTGCGAGCGCCTCTACCCATTCCCCGCAGAAGAGCTCCAGCCGGTCATCGACCGCTATCCGAAGATCGAGTCGTTCGCGTGGGTGCAGGAGGAGCCGCGCAACATGGGCGCGCGCAAGTTCGTGCTCCCGCGCATCCGCCACCTCGTGCCGTACGCCATCCCGCTGGGCGACATCAGCCGGCCCGAGCGCTCGCGCCCCGCCGAGGGCTACCCGACCGCGCACGGCATCGAGCAGGCGCGGATCGTCCGCGAGGCACTCACCGGCCGATAGCCGACGCCGTTCCTATACTCGGCCGCGTGACCGCGCCGCTCCTCGAACGGTACCGATCCCTCCTCGCGCGAGACGGCGAGGCGTTCCCGATCACCCTTGGCGAGGGCGGGACGCCGTTGATCCACGCGCGGCGTCTCGGCGCCGAGATCGGTGTCGCCAACCTGCGTCTGAAGTTCGAGGGCACGAACCCGACGGGCTCGTTCAAGGACCGAGGCATGGTCCTGGCCGTCAACCGCGCGGTCGCCGCCGGGGCGCGGGCCGTCGTGTGTGCCTCAACGGGCAACACGTCGGCGTCGGCCGCTGCCTACGCCGCGGCGGCCGGGCTGCCCTGTCACGTCATCCTGCCTGCCGGCAAGGTCGCGCGCGGCAAGCTCGCCCAGGCGCTGGCCGCCGGCGCGCGCCTGACGATGGTCGACGGCAACTTCGACGCTGCCCTCGCCGCGGTCCGGCGGCTGGGAGAGGAGGGCCTCGCGGTCGTCGTGAACTCGATCAATCCCGACCGCCTCGAGGGACAGCAGACCGCCGCCTGGGAGGTCGTCGACGAGCTCGGCGGAGCGCCGGACACGCTCGCCCTGCCGGTCGGCAACGCCGGCAACATCACCGCCTACTGGCGGGGGTTCCGGCGCTACGCCGATGAAGGCCGCGCGGACGCCCTGCCACGCATGCTCGGCTTCCAGGCCGACGGCGCCGCGCCGATCGTGCGCGGGGCGCCGGTCGAGTCACCGGAGACGGTTGCGACCGCCATCAGGATCGGGAACCCGGCGTCGTGGGAGGGCGCCATCGCGGCGCGCGACGAGTCGGGTGGCGAGATCGCCACGGTCACCGACGACGAGATCCTGGACGCCCAGCGCCTGATCGTTCAGCTGGAGGGCGTCTTCTGCGAGCCGGCCTCGGCCGCGGGCGTCGCGGGCGTCCGGAAGCTGGCCGCGGAAGGCCGTATCGGCGGCGAGGAGACGGTCGTGTGCGTCCTCACGGGCCACGGGCTCAAGGATCCGGACGCGGTCCAGGCCGAAGAGGGGTCGCTCGACCCGATTCCGGCGGACCTGGACGCGATCAGAGCGGCGATCGGCCTCTAGCGATCAGTCGCGGCAGCCGGCGACGATGGCGTCGACGAACTCCTCGGGGCTGCTGCCCTTGCTGACGTAGCACGCCCGGCCGTTCAGCGCGGGCCGCGAGTCGGCGTCTCCCCAGCCGGTGATCACGACCCGCAGGTCCGGCCATGCCCGGGTCATCCCGCCGATGAGGGCCATGCCCGCGTCGACGTCGGGCAGACGTGGGTCGACGAGCACGACGTCGGGGTTTTGGCGCTCGATCTCCTCGAGGGCCGAGCGCACGTCGGCGGCTCGCCCGACGACATCGACCTCCCCGGAAACACCGAGGAGGTCGGAGAGGCTCTGCAGCACGCGGCGATCCGCATCGACGATCACTACCCTCGGCGAAGAGGGCAGGCTGGAACGCGGGCTGGCCTGCATGTCTTGAACGTTAAGTGGCATCGAACATCGCGCAAAACCGGCGGAAGGCGCAGGCGGACCTACGTCATTTGGCCGAGGCCGAGTCCGCGAGCGGCACCACGGCGTCGATCGTCGTGCCCTTCCCCGCCGTGCTCTCGACCTCGAGCTCGCCGCCGACGAGATCGATGCGCTGGCGCATTCCGAGCAGGCCGAGGTGGCCGCGCGGGACGTCCGTTGGGTCGAAGCCGTCCCCGTCGTCGGTGACCGTCAGGCGCAGCCGGTCGTCCCCCTCCGCGGTGATCCGGATCGTGGCGGAGGACGCGTTCGCGTGCTTCACGACGTTGTGGATCGCCTCCTGGCCGATGCGGTAGAGCGCCTCCTCGGTCGCCAATGGCAGCCGCTCGACCGGCTCCGCGTCCACGACGATCGTCAGGCCCGTGCGTCGCTGGACGGCGGTCGCGTGGGTCCGCAGCGCCTGGACCAGCCCGTCGGACTCGAGCGACGACGGCCGGAGCTCGAAGATGAGCGTGCGCATCTCCGCCAATGCATCCTGCTGGAGTTCGCGCAGCTCGGCGACCTTGCCCGGCACGGCGTCCCGATCGGTCTCGAGCAGGAGCTCGAGCGTCCGGAGCGTGAGGCCCATGCTGAACAGCGCCTGGGTGACGGAGTCGTGGAGCTCGCGGGCCAGGTGGCTGCGCTCCTGGCTCGCCGCCAGCTCCGCCGCCTGGGTCCGGAGGTCGCCCTCGAGACGCTCCCGCTCGCTGATGTCGCGGACAGCGCCATGCGCCCCGGCGAACCGCCCGTCGATGGTCGTGCCGGTCATCGCGACCTCGGCCTTGCTGATCCGCCCGTCGGCCAGCGGCAGCTCCAGGCGGACCCGCCGCTCGTGGCTCGGGTCCTCGCGCAGCGACTCCCACGCCTCGGACGCCTCCGCCATGGATGCCTCGCCGGCGAGCACGGTGAACGGCTGGCCGATGAGCTCCTCCGGCTTCCAGCCGGTGCGCGACTCCAGGGAGTCGCTGAAGAACGTGAAGCGACCCTCCGCGTCGACGCTCCAGACGATGTCCGGCGAGTTGTCGACGAGGTGCCGGTACCGCCGCTCCGACTCCTCCACCTCGGCGTAGAGGCGGGCGTTGGTGAGCGTGATCGCGGCCTGGTCGGCCAGCAGCTGGAGCAGCTCCGCGTCGTCGGTCCCGAACGCGTCCGCCTCCTCGGCCTGGACGGTGAGCGTGCCCAGCAGCCGATCGGTGCCGATGAGCGGCGCCGAGATCATCGAGCGGATCGCCTGCGCCTCGATCCGGGCGTCCCCGGCATCGTGCGGGAAGTCCTCGTCGGAGAGGTAGTCGCCCGTCCATCGGACGCGGCGTTCGGCCGCCGCCATGCCCGCGATGCCGGAGCCGATCGGAACCTCGACGTCCTCCGGCGACGGAGGGATCGGCGCTGCAGCGATCGGCCGGTCAAGATGGTCGCCCTCCTCGGCGATGAGGTTGATCTGCGCGCGATCCGCGTGCAGCAGCCGGGCCGCGTCCTTGACCGCCCGATCGAGGACCGTCTGCGGCTCGTGGAGCGCGGCGATCTGCGCCGCGATCTCGGCCAGCGTGCGCTGGGCGTCGATCCGCTCTCGCAGCTGCTCGTAGAGGCGCGCGTTCGTGATCGCCACCGCCGCCTGGCCGCCGAACAGCTGGACGAGCTCGAAGTCGGCATCGGTGAAGGCGACCTCCGCGCCACCGATGCGGCTGATGTTCATGGCCCCGATCACCTCGTCTCCGGAGACGAGCGGGACGATGATGATCGCCTCCTCCTCTTCCTCGGTGTCCGGGATCTGGAGGAGGCGCGGATCCGCCAGGGCCTCGTTGATCAGCAGCGGCTCGCGATGCTCGAGGCTCCACCAGGTCAGCCCCTGCCCGCGCGGGATCGGGAAGCTCATGATCGCGTCGGCGTTGCGGTCGCGAGCGTAGACCGGCAGCAGCGTCGCCTCGCCCTGATCGACCCGGTAGACGCCGAAGTTGTCGTACCAGACCACGCTCTTCAGGCCGTCGGCGATCACGTCAAGCACGCCGGCCGGATCGAGCGTCGTCAGCAGGCTGCGGTTGATGTCCAGCAGCCGTCGCTGCGAGTCGGTCTGACGTGCAAGGGCGGCCGACTCCTGGCCGAGCTGCTCGTAGAGCCGGGCGTTGGTCACGGCGATCGCCGCCTGGCTGGCGAGCACCTCCAGCAGCTCCGCATCCGATCCGTCGAAGGCGTCGCGGGCCTGAGAGTGCACGGTGATCGAACCGATTGCGCCCTGCTCCCCGATCAACGGCGCGCTCATCACCGACCGAATGCCGTGCTGGCGGATGTAACGGTCCGGCGCCTCGGCGTGGATGAAGGCGTTGTCGACGAGGTAGTCGCCGGTGAAGACGACGCGCCGCTCACGCACCGCGCGGCCGGAGACGCCCTCGTCGGCAGAGACCGGCGACTCGCCCGGCGCGCGCTCGATCGGCAGGTCGATGGCCGAGTGGCCGAACGCCCAGTGCAGGCCGCCGCTCTCGTCGGCGACGAGCTCGATCCGCCCGCCGTCGGCGTCGAGCAGCCGGACCGCCTCGTCGAGCGTGCGCTGCAGCACGTCGCCGGGGTCGCGGATGGCCGTGATCCGCGCGGCGATCGCGCCGAGCGTGCGCTGGGCCTCGACGCGGTGCTCGAGCTCCTCGTAGAGCCGCGCGTTGCCGAGGACGATGGCTGCCTGGCTGGCCAGTGCCCCGAGCAGCTCCGATGCCGTCTGCGGGAACGCGTCGGGCCGCGCGGAGTAGGCGCTGATCGCTCCGATCGGGCCTTCCTCCCCGATGAGCGGCGCGCTCATCTGCGATCGGTAGCCGGTTCGCGTGATCCACTCGTCGGCTCGCGCCGTGTGCGGGAAGGAGGTGTCGACCAGGTAGTCGCCCGTCCACACCACCTCGCGCTCGGAGATGGCCCTGCCGGCCACGCCCTGGCCGATGCTGACCGTGACCTCGTCCGGCGGCTCCATGTCCGGGCTCCCGCCGAACACCGAGCGGAAGTCCGCCAGCTCGTTCGTGCCGGCACGGAGCTGGTGGATCACGACGTGGTCCGCGTGGAGCAGCCGCTTCGCCTCGTCGATCGTGCGAAGGAGCACGGCCGACGGATCGCGCAGCGAGGTGATCGCCGTGGCGATCTCCCCCAGGGACCGCTGGGCCTCGACCTGGTGCGCCAGCTGGTCGGCGGCGACATCGGCCTCGGCGTTCAGCTTCGCATTCACGAGCACGATCGCGGCCTGGTCGGCCAGCAGGCGAAGCAGCTCGGCCGAGTCGCCGTCGAAGGTCGAGGGCTCCTCCGAGTAGACGCCGATGGCGCCGATCGCCCCGTCCGGGCCGATCAGCGGGGCGGCCACCACCGAACGAAGGCCGAGCTTGCTGGCGACGGCGTCGGACGCGGCGTCGTGCGGGAACGACTCGTCGATGAGGTAGTCGTCGGTGATCTGGGCGCGTCGCTCGCGGACGGAACGACCGGAGATGCCGTCGTCGACCTTCGTGTGGTCGTCCTTCGTGAACGGCACGAGTCGCTTGCGGATGAGCGAGTGCCCGTCGCCCCAGCGCAGGATGCCGTCGTCGTCGGTGGTGATCATCCCGATCTGGCCGCCGTGGCCCTTGAGCAGGCGGACGGCCTCCTTGAGGGTCTGGATCAGCACGTCGGACGGATCGCGCAGCGATGTCAGCTCGGCGGCCATGACCGCCAGGGTTCGCTGCGCCTCCACGCGGTCCGCCAGCTCGTCCCCGTGCCGCCGCAGCTCGACGGTGAGGCGTGAGTTCGCGATCGCGATCGCGCCCTGGTCGGCGAGGCCCTGGAGCAGCGCCAGCTCGTCGTCGCTGAACCGATGCGGGCGCTCGAAGGACACCGCCAGGGTGCCGATCACCTCGCCCTCCGGCCCGCGCAGGGGCGCCGCCGCCATCCCGCGCAGCTCGAGCCGCTCGGCCACCCGCTGGTCGCCGGGCTCGTGCGGGATGCGCGCGTCGACGAGGTAGTCCTCGGTCGCGATCACGCAGTCGTTGCCTGCCGCGAGGCCGTTGATGCCGTCGTGCAGCGGGAACTCGAGCTCCCCGAGCCAGTCCTCCGCCCACACCTGGTTGCCGCCGGTGATCACCGTCGGGCGCAGGAACCGTCCACCGGGCTCCATCAGCGTCAGGTGGGCGCCGTCGGACTCGATGAGCCGCTTGGCAGCCTCGACGACCGACTGGAGCACCTCATCGGGCTCGCGGATGACGGCGATCCGCGCCGCGATCTCGCCGAGGGTGCGCTGCGCATCGACGCGCCTGGCCAGCTCGCCCTTGGCGGCTTCCAGCCGCTCGATGAGGCGCTGGTTCGAGATCGCGACGGCGGCGTGGTCGGCCAGGGCTCGCAGCAGCGCGAGCTCCGCCTCGTCGAAGTCGTCGATCTTGTTGGAATAGGCGCCGAGCGCCCCGAGGACCTCACCGTCGGCAACGAGCGGCGCCGCGGCCATCGAGCGCATGTTCGCGATCTGCACGATGCGATCGGCGACGTCGGAGTGGGTGAAGCGCCGGTCCCGGCGGTAGTCGCCGGTGGCGACCAGCTCGCCGGTGGCGGCCGCGTGGCCGAAGATGCCGCTGCCGATCGGCAGGGTCAGGTCGCGGATGAGCTGCTGCGCCTCGGCATTGCGGATGCCCGCGTCGACCGCGAAGCGCATGAGCTCGCCGTCCACGAGGTAGACCATCGCGCCATCGGCCTCGAGCAGGCGCGCGACCTCCTCCACGGCATGCGCGAGCAGCGGCATCGGAGCGGACGGAGCCGGCTCCGTCGCCGCGGTCACGGGCGTCAGGTCGGCGCCTGGGCGAGCGGGTGCGCGCGTCATCGGCCCGTGAGGATACGCCATGCGTGCGCGGATCCCATCGGCGCTCGAGTGTGCCACGGCGTACGTCATTCGGCCGACGCCGCGATGGCGCGCTTGCCGGGTGGACCCTTGCCCTCCTGCCGGATTCGGAGACCCGGGTGCCGATGCGATCCTGCGGCCAGTTCACATCGATTCGGCGCCGCACGGCGGAGTCGACCCACATCAATCCCGGAGGGTTTTCGAACGTGACCTCGCTCTTCCGCAGCCAGACCTTCGGCTTCGTCCTGACCACCGCCATCGTTGGCCTGACCCTGGTCACGGCGAACATCCACCTCGGCCTGGGCGGGACGCTCTTCACGCTCAACGGGCTCGGCTACATCGGCCTCGCCGCGCTGTACGTGATCGGAGCGGCCGCGCCGACCGCGATGATCAAGAAGTTCAGCTGGTTCCCGCGGATCGCGCTCATGGGCTACGCGGCCATGACGATCGCCGGGTACCTGGTGATGGGCCCCTACTTCACCCTCGGCTGGATCGCCAAGGGCGTCGAGACGGCGATCATCGTCCTCGTGGCCGTCGACATCTTCCGGGTCTACGGCAGCCCGATGGGGTTCGTCCGAGCCGCTCTCGACTCGGTCTCTTCGGTCCTGCCGGAGCGGTTCCGCTCGACCGCCGTCTGACTCCCTCTTCCACCACGCCCCGTCCCGGTTCGCCGGGCGGGGCGTTTTTCCGGTCCGGCTACGGAGCCCGAGTGACCTCGCCGCACGTGTACCAGCGACCGTCCGGGCCCTGGCCGCCCCCGATCTCGACGTGGTCTCCAACCCGAGCGATCGGGTCGCGTCGATCATTCACCAGGATCCGCATGCCGTCCTGGTCGACGGCGGCCCAGCCGTGAGGCCAGACGACGACGATCGACGTCCCGTCGGGCGCCTGGACGACGACACCGGCATCACGGTCCGCCGCGAGCACGCCGGTCATCAGCGCGTCCATGCAGGCGTCGCCCTCGCCCATCGGTTCCGAGGTCGGGATCGCGACGAGGGCCGGTTGCTGGCTCGACGCGGACGATGCCGCCGATTGGCATCCGGCTGCCACGACCACCACGAGCGCGAGGCGAGGCGGGAGGCGCATCGCCATCAGGACGCCGACCGCTGGAAGAAGGTGCCGCGAGATCCGGGCCTAGACGAGCTTGTGCTCCACCGCGTAGAGGGCCGCCTGCGTCCGCGACGCGAGCCCGAGCTTGCCGAGGATGTTCGACACGTGCGTTCGCGCGGTTCGCTCGGTGATGCCCAGCTCGTAGGCGATCTCCTTGTTCGCGGCGCCCTTCGCGAGCTGGGTGAGGACCTCCTTCTCGCGAGCCGTCAGCGGCTCGACGGGCTCGGCGTCCTTGCGTTGCCTGAGGCGCTGCGCGAGCAGGCGTGAGACGGCCGGGTCGAGGTGCACCTCGCCGTTGTACGCGGCGCGGATCGCCTGGGCGACCTCCTCCGCCTCCGCGTCCTTGAGCAGGTAGCCCGACGCACCTGCCTCGAGGGCGGCGGTGACCTTCTCCTCCTCGATGAAGGAGGTGACGGCCACGATCTCGATCTCGGGATGGTCCTGCTTGATCGCGGCGATCGCCTCGAGGCCGCCCATCTCCGGCATGAGCAGGTCCATGAGGATGACGTCGGGCACCAGGCGGTCAGCGGCCGCGACACCCTCACGCCCGTTCTCGGCCTCGCCCACGACGTCGAAGTCCTTCAGGAGCTCCAGGAAGCCGCGCAGGCCACGGCGGACGACCGCGTGGTCGTCAACCAGCAGGACCCGGATCGGTCCCTCTTCGTCAGTCACGATCGCAATCCCCTGCCCATTCCCTGATGCGTCAGGCCGATCCGATTCGTCGGAGCGAGCGCGGGAAGTATGCACCAGCGAGTACACGCGTTCGGGCTCCGGAACGTCGCGGAGCCGCTGCGCGCCGAGGTCGCGGAGGGTCGTGCCAGGAGGGAGCGTGCCGCCCATCTCGTCGACGGTGCTTCCGGCGAGGAACGTCTCGCCGCCGTTCGCGAGTCCCTGCAGCCTTGCCGCCCGGAACAGCGGGCGGCCGTAGTAGCGGTCTCCGCGAGCCTCCACGTCCCCGCTGACGATCGAGATCCGCACGCGCATGCGGCCGATGACGCCCCAGTCGTGCTCGCCGATCGCCTGCTGGATCGCGTCGGCGGCCGCGACGGCCTCGGCCGCATCGGTGAAGCAGACGTACGCGCCGTCGCCGATGCGCTCGAAGAGCTTGCCGCCGTGCCGTGAGGCGGTCAGCGACACGAGCTCGTGGTAGCGCGAGAGCGCGGCACCGGCGTCCGCGCCATGCCGCTCAACGAGCCGTGTGCTGCCCTCGACGTCGGCGAAGAGGAAGGTGAGATGTCGGGTCTCGGGAGGCGGCTGCTCCATCGCACGAAGGATACCGGCCCGGCGGCGCGGCGCCTGACGGCGCAATGACGTAGCCCGTGCGTGGCGCAAGGTCGCGCCGGCCCCGGGACCGGCGGCCGTCGTTCCGGGACCCGGATCGCCGCATCATGCCTCCATTGGAACTCACGCAGGAGGCCGTACCGATGATCGCTCACGGAGCGTTCGCACTCGACATCGCGACAACCGGACAGCCTCCGCATCGGCCGGCAGGGCCGGGACGGAGGCCGCAGGGGGGCGTCTCCCACCTGATCCGATCGTTCCAGCGCGCCGTGGCTCGCGCGGTGGACGAGGAGGCCCTCGAGTGGCTTCCGCGGATCCGCAGCAACCCACTCTGAGCCTCGCAGGAGCAGACCGATGAACTCGATCGCAGCCTTCCAGATGGCGAAGGCCCTCGACGAAGAGCGTCTCGCCTACGTCGAGAAGCGGCGCACCGCGCATCAGACGCGCACCGCGACGAGTGCCGGCGACATGTTCGTCGGCGGCCAGTCGTGGCGCGGCATCCTTCGCCTTCCGCGGTTCATGGCGGCAGCCTCCAAGAGCTGACCACCGACCAGCACCGATGCGCCCGGGCCCTCGCGGCCCGGGCATTTTCGCGTCCGCCGCGACGGCTATCCTCGCCGCGTGACGCGACCGACGCTCACCGGGACCCCGGACGCGGTCCCAACGGTCGAGCTCGCCGAGCTGCTCGAGGGGGGTGACCTCGCGCTCATCGACCGCTGGCTCGCCCAGGCGGACGTTGTCGAGATCGCCGACGAGCTCTCGCGCCTCCCCCGCGAGCAGCGCGCGGTCCCGTTCCGTCTGCTGGCGCGCGACCGCGCCCTGGAGGTCTTCGAGCTCCTGGACCCCTCGCTCCAACAGGAGCTCCTTGAGGGACTGCGCGACGCGAACGTCCGCCAGCTGTTCGAGGACCTGGATCCCGACGACCGTGCCCGCCTCACCGAGGAGATGCCGGCCAAGGTGGCCCGGCGCCTCCTCGCCGGCCTGCCCCCGAACGAGCGCCGGCTGACCGCCACGCTGCTCGGGTACCCGGAGGACTCGGCCGGCCGGCTGATGTCGCCGGAGGTGGCCAGCCTGCGCGCGGGAATCACCGCCGCGGACGCCCTCGAGCGGCTGCGGCGGATCGGCGAGGGCGCCGAGACGATCTACGCGCTTCCGGTGACGGACGACCATCGACGCCTGGTCGGCATGCTCGGCCTGCGCGGCCTCGTCCTGGCTCCGCCCGACGCGCTCGTCGGCGACCTCATGGACACCGACGTCTTCTCCGCGCGCGTCGACACCGATCAGGAGGAGGCCGCACGCCTCATGCGCGACGCCGACCTCCTCGCCCTCCCGATCGTCGACTCCGAGGATCGCCTCGTCGGCATCGTCACGGTCGATGACGCGATGGAGGTCCTCGAGGAGGAGGAGACCGAGGACATCGCCCGGGCCGGCGGCGCGGAGCCCCTCGACCGCCCGTACATGGCCACCTCGGTCATGCAGATCGCGCGGTCGCGCGTCGTCTGGCTGCTCGTCCTCGTCGTCGCGGCCACGCTGACCGTCAACGTGCTCAGCGCGTTCCAGACGACCCTGGACCAAGTTGTCGCGCTGGCACTGTTCATCCCGCTCGTCATCGGCACTGGCGGGAACACCGGTTCGCAGGCGGCGACCACAGTGACCCGCGCCCTGGCCGTCGGCGAGGTGCGATTCGACGACGTGTGGGTCGTGATCCTCCGCGAGGCACGGGTCGGCCTCCTCCTCGGGACGATGCTCGGCGTCCTGGCCCTCGTGCCGACGTGGATCTTCGTCGGCCAGGACATCGCCGTCGTCGTGAGCCTCACCCTCCTCGTCGTGTGCACGCTCGCGGCGTTCGTCGGCGCCCTGCTTCCACTCGTCGCGCGGCGAATCGGCCTGGACCCCGCCGTCATGAGCGCCCCCTTCATCTCCACCCTCGTCGACGCGTCGGGCCTCGTCGTCTACTTCCTGATCGCCCGTGCCGTGCTCGACCTGTAGTCGCCAGGACGCCTCGCGGCGGGCGAGCGAGCGGTCGCCGATCTGGCACGATCCGTGCTGCTGCCCGGCCAGACACGCGGCCGAACAGAGATGACTGCACTCGAGCTGATTGACGTTGCCAACCAGGTCCTCTTCATCGGCCTCTTCGCCGCCGTCCTCTGGCGCGCGCTGAAGCACCCGTCGCGAGCCTCCTGGGACACCGTCCTGCTGTTCGGCTCGATCGCCGCCGTCGTCGTCCTGTCGCGTGCGGCCGAGCTCCTCGGCCTGGACTCACAGCCGTGGCTGTCCGGCATCGTCCTGCTGCTGCTTGCCGTTGCCCCCTACGCGATGCTGCGGCTCGTCGACGACTTCGTCCGCACCCCCCGCTGGCTGCTGCTGGCCGGCGCCCCCGCGCTGGCGGTGGTCGGCGTGCTCGGCTTCGTGGCTTTCGGCGCCGCGCCGCAGCTCTACGAGATCGTCGCGATCGCCTGGTTCCTCGGCGTCGGCGGCTACGCGGCGCTGGCCTTCGGGCGAGCGGCGACGGCCACTCGCGGCATCACGCGGCGGCGGATGACGGCCGTTGCGATCGGGACACTGCTCTTCATCGCGGCCATCGTCATCGCCTTCGCGGACGTTCTGGCCGAGCCCCTCGACGTCGCCGCCGCCCCGCAGATCATCAGCCTCTTCGCCGCGCTGGCGTTCTTCCTGGGATTCGCCCCGCCGACGTGGATTCGGCGCGCCTGGCGCGAGCCCGACCTGCGCAACTTCCTCGAGCGCTCGATTCACCTGCCCTCGGTGACCGACGAGCGCCGCGCGATCGTCGAGATCCAGAACGCCGCGGCCGGGGCGTTCGGAGCGTCGGGCGCGTCGATCGGCCTCGCGATTCCGGGCCGCCCGGTGCTCCGGTATGTGAACCGCGATGGCGAGTGGGTCGAGTACCCCGCGGACCAGTTCATCGCCGGGCGTGCGTTCGGGACCCAGGCCCGCGTGACCGCCCTCGACGCGTCCGAGGTCGACCCGGAGCATGCCGCGATCTACGAGCGTGCGGCCGCGACGACGATCATCGCGGCTCCCATCACCACCGAGGACCGACGCATCGGGGTGCTGTCGGTCTACGCCGACCGAGCGCCGATCTTCGTGGAGGACGATCTGTGGCTGCTCGAGCTCATGGCGGCCCACTCCGCGCTCCTGCTCGAGGCCCGCAGTCACGTGGCCGTCACCGCCGGGCTCCGCGCGAGGGAGGAGTCCGCGCGCCTGAAGGAGGAGTTCCTCTCGGCCGCGGCCCACGACCTGCGCACGCCGCTCACCGTCGTCCTCGGTCAGGCAGAGCTGCTGGAGCGGCGCGTCGCCCGAGATCCGCTGGCACCGCCCGACCCGGCGGGCGTCTCGCGGATGGTCCGCGAGGCGCGCCGGCTGCGGGACCTCGTGACGGAGCTCCTGGACGCCCAGCGGCTCGAGCAGGGCGCCGAGGTGATGGACCTCGAGCCCGTCGACCTGCGCATCGTGGTCGAAGCCGTGCGGAGGCGGTATCACGACCAGGGCATCGACCTGAAGGTGACGATCCCGGCACACTCGGTGGTCGGCTCGATCGACGCGCCACGGTTCGAGCAGGTCGTCGACAACCTGGTCGAGAACGCGATCAAGTACACGGAGGGCGGGACCCTTCCCGAGGTCGCGCTCACGCACGACGGGGACGTGGCGCGGATCTCTGTCACCGATCACGGCGTGGGCGTCCCTGAGGATGAGCGCGAGCGCATCTTCGACCGCTTCTACCGCGGCACCAACGTCCAGGGCGCGGCCGAGAGCGGCATCGGTCTGGGCCTCTTCATCTGCCGGCGCATCGTCGAGGCCCACGACGGGCGGATCTGGGTCGACGGTGCGCCGGAGGGAGGCAGCGTCTTCACGGTCGAGGTCCCGGCGCCCGCCGAGAGGCTGCCGGAGCGGCGGACCGAGGGGAGTGCGGAGGCCGGGGGCGTGATCGAGGCGGCCGCCGATGCGTGAGGTCACGATCCTCGTCGTCGACGACGAGGCCGACATCCGGGCGACCGTCTCGGCAATGCTCGAGATCGAGGGCTACGAGGTCGCGGAGGCCTCGAACGGTGCCGATGCGCTCGTCGTGCTCGAGGATCGGCGGCCGGACCTGATCCTGCTCGACATGCGCATGCCGATCCTCGACGGCTGGGGCTTCGCGGCAGAGCTGCGGCGTCGCGGCCATCGCACCCCGATCGTGGTGATGACCGCCGCGCGCGATGCCGCGCACTGGGCCTCGGAGATCGCGGCGGCGGCATTCATCGCGAAGCCGTTCGGGTTCGCGGACCTCATCGACGCGGTCGAGCGGGTCTCTCCGCCGGCGGCCTGACGGCCTCGCGCTCAGGTCGCGAGCGCCGTTCGATCCCAGCCGCTGCCGCCGTAACCGAGGAAGCGCGTCGGACGCAGGACGATCGCCTGCGAGTAGACCTCCGCGAAGCGCTGGACCGTCATCCCGGCGCGGCGGAGCAGGTCCGTGTACTTCGCGCCGAACCCATCCGGGATGAGCTCGGCCGCGGGCTGGCCCGGCAGCTCCGCGGTCGCCTCGATGAGCTCGACGTCGAAGTCCGGGCCTGGGGTGCCGACCCCGAGCATCACGCGCGGCTCGTCGCGCAGGTTGTCCACCTTGCGCGCGTGGGGCTTGCTGAACGCGACGATCCGGTCGCCGTCCCAGTGGAACCACACCGGCACGAGATGGGGGCGGCCGTCGTGCTGCACGGAGCTCAGCCACACGACCGGGTCGTCGCGGAGCGCCGCCTCGATGGCGGGGCGACAGCGCGCCTGGTCGGCTTGGGCGGTGCGGGTCATGCGCGCAGTTTCGGCGGAAAGGGTTCGCCCTCCCACCGGGAGACGTCGCACGCGCCGATTCGACGTTGGAAGGTTCGACGACCGGCTGGATGACGTACCCGCGCTCCTATACTCCGCCACGATGCCGCCGGTCGCCAGCGTCGACGTTTCCGCATCGAGCGCCAACCTGGGGAGCGGTTTCGATTCGTTCGCGGTGGCGCTGTCGCTCAAGCTGCGCGCCGAACTGTGGGTGGGCGATGAGGCGGGCATCGTGCTCAACGCACGGGGCGAGGGGGCGCCGCGCGACGACGAGCCGGCCGATGAGAACCTCCTGATCCGCGCGTTCCGCGAGGGCCTGCGCGCCTCCGCCGCGCCCGGCGCCGCAGCCTGGCGGCTCGAGGTGTCGAGCATGATCCCCGCGGCTCGCGGGCTCGGATCGAGCGCCGCGGCGATCGTCGCCGGCATCGTCCTGGGCGCCTCGGTCGGGCGACGCACGGTCGAGGCGGACGAGCTCCTCGCGCTGGCGTCGAGGCTCGAGGGTCATCCGGACAACGTCGCCGCCGCGCTGTACGGCGGGTTCACGATCGCGCTGCCTGAAGCGGACGACCGCGTTGCGCTGCGGCGCTTCCGCGTGCCCGAGGCGTGGATCCCCGTCGCCTTCATCCCGCAGCGCGAGAGCCGCACCCACGAGATGCGCGCCGCGCTGCCACAGACCGTGACGCACGCCGCGGCCGCGCGCCAGGCCGCGCGGAGCGCCTTGCTGGCGACCGCGATCATGACGTCGGACGCCGGCCTCCTGCGCGACGCGATGGCCGATGAGCTGCACCAGCCGTACCGGCTTCCGCACCTCCCGGGAAGCTCCGAGCTGATCGCCATCGCCTACGAGCGCGGTGCGGCAGGCGCCTGCCTCTCCGGTGCCGGACCGACGATCCTCGCGATCTGCGACTCGCCGACGACCGCCCACTCGGTGGAGAAAGCCTGGAACGGGATGGGCCTGCGCGGGATGGCCGCGCGCCTGCGGTTCGACACGTCGGGAGCGCGACTCGTCACCGACTGAAGGTCGGCGCTGGAGGCCGAACGCCCGACGTCGCACATGGCCGCTACGATGCTCGGGCCCATGAGCCTCGTGACCCTCGCCGGCGTGTCGAAGAGCCACGCGGCGCAGCATCTGTTCAGCGACGTCGGGTTGACGATCAGCGCCGGCCGGCGCTTCGCGATCGTCGGCCCGAACGGCGCCGGCAAGACCACCCTGCTCGAGCTGATCACCGGCGACCAGACGGCCGACGCCGGCACGATCACGCGCGCGCGAGAGACGGTCATCGGCTACCTGCGCCAGGAGGTGGCCGAGAGCCGCGGAAGGAGCGCCCTGGCCGAGGTGCTGGCCGGGGCCGGCGAGGTGAGCGGCATCGAGCGTCGGATGCGCCACATCGAGACGGAGCTGAGCGACGCCGTCGACGACGAGGAGCTCGCCGAGCTGATGGACGAGTACGGCCGGCTCCAGCACCGGTTCGAGGCGCTCGGCGGATATGGCCTGGAGACCGAGGCTCGCCGCATCCTGGCGGGGCTTGGCTTCGCGGATGCCGACATGGACCGCGACATCGGCACGTTCTCCGGCGGCTGGATGATGCGCGTGGCCCTTGCCAGGCTCCTGCTCCAGAACCCGGACGTGCTCCTCCTCGACGAGCCGACGAACCACCTCGACCTCGCGTCCGTGGAATGGCTCACCGGATTCCTGGCGCAGTATGCGGGGGCGCTCGTGCTCGTCAGCCACGACCGCGACTTCATCAACGAAGTCGCCAACCGCATCGTCGAGCTCCACGACGGGCTGGCGACCGAGTACGTCGGCGACTACGCCGACTTCGTCGACCAGCGCGACGAGCGGATCGCGTACCTCCAGCGACAGGCCCGGGTCCAGGGACGCAAGATCGCCCAGATCGAGCGCTTCATCGAGCGCTTCCGATACAAGAAGACGAAGGCGCGCCAGGTCCAGAGCCGGATCAAGCAGCT
>CBFGTN010000025.1:0-24223 GCA_965652075.1 uncultured bacterium | reverse complement strand
GAGCCGGGCACCCAGCCCTCCGACCGCGCCTTCGACCCGGGCGACGAGTGATCCCGACCATCGGCCACGTGGCGGTCGTCGTCGGGCTGGCCCTGAGCGCCTACGCCGCCGTCGCCTTCGTCCTCGCCGGCCGCGGCGGGGATCCGCGGCTGGCGACGAGCGGGCGCCGCGCCGTCGTCGGCTCCTTCGCGGCCGCCCTTGTCGGCTGTCTGGCGATGGTCGTCAGCCTCCTCGCCCACGACTTCAGCGTCCTCTACGTTGCGGAGAACAACGCGACGACGACGCCGGCCTTCATCAGCGCGATCAGCCTGTGGGCCGCGCTCGAGGGATCGATCCTGTTCTGGACGCTGCTGGCGACGGGCTGGGCGTCGATCGTGCTGTGGCGTCACCGGGATCGGCATCGGGCGCTCATGCCGTGGGTCGGCGCGACGCTCGCATCGGTCAACCTCTTCTTCTTCGCCGTCATGACCTGGCCGGGCAACCCGTTCCTGCGCACGAGCCCCGTCGCGGCCGAGGGGATCGGCCCGAACGCGCTCCTCCAGAACCATCCGTTCATGGCGCTCCATCCGCCGCTGCTCTATCTGGGCTACACCGGGATGGCGGTGCCGTTCGCCTTCGGGGTCGCGGCGCTGATCACGAACCGCCTGGACGAGGAGTGGCTGCGCATCGTGCGGCGCTGGACGCTGGTGCCGTGGACGTTCCTGACCCTCGGCATCGTCGCCGGCGCCTGGTGGAGCTACGAGGTACTCGGATGGGGCGGCTACTGGGGCTGGGACCCGGTGGAGAACGCCGCCCTGCTGCCGTGGCTCACCGCGACCGCGTTCGTGCACTCCGCGATGGTCGCGGAGCGGCGCGGCGGCCTGCGCATCTGGACCGTCGCGCTCGTCATCGCCACCTTCGCCCTCACCCTCCTTGGCACGTTCCTGACGCGATCCGGCATCGTCGCCAGCGTCCACTCGTTCACCCAGTCCGCGATCGGCCCGTGGTTCCTCGGCGGGATCGTCGTCGCGCTGAGCGTCGCGCTCGGCCTCCTCGCGTGGCGGCTGCCGGTGCTGGTCGGCGGAGGCCGCCCGTCCAGGATCGTCAGCCGCGAGTCGGCGTTCCTGCTCAACAACGTCCTGTTCCTGGTGCTGACGTTCGCCGTGCTGTTCGGAACGCTCCTGCCGCTGCTCGTCGCGAGCACGAGCGGCGAGACGATCAGCGTCGGCGCGCCCTGGTTCACCCGGGTCACGGCCCCGATCTTCATCGCCCTCCTCTTCCTCATGGGCGTCGGGCCGGCGCTGCCGTGGGGGACCGCGTCGTGGGCGACCCTCCGCGAGCGCTTCACGATGCCGCTGCTCATCGCGGCAGCCGTCGCCGCCGTCGCGCTCGTCCTCGGGCTGCGCGAGCCGGTGGCGCTCGGCACGCTCGCGCTCGCGGTCTTCGTCGGCGGCATCCTCGTCGACGAGGTCGTGCGAGGCGCCCGCTCCCGCTCCCGCAGCCGCGGCGAAGCGCCACCGACCGCTGCCTGGCGGCTGGCGACGCGCAACCGGCGTCGCTACGGCGGGTACGCGGTCCACCTCGGGGTGCTCGTCATGGCCGTTGCCGTCGCGGTCTCGTCCGGGCTCTCCGTCGACCGGACCGTGACCCTCGCGCCGGGCGAGTCGGCACGCATCGGTCCGTACACGGTCACGCACGATCGGCTCGTCGTCGAGCCGCTGGCGAACGACGCCCGCGTGATCGAGACACGGGCCGAGGTCAGCTACGCCGGTCCGCAGGCCGGAACCCTCCACACCGCGCTTCGGGACTACCCCAGCTCGCCGACGGCGATCGCGACGCCCGCGGTGCGCACGTCGCTGGCCGAGGACCTGTATGTGACCCTCCTCGCTTCGGACTCCGAGACCGGCCGCGTGACCCTGCATCTGTTCGTCAATCCGCTCGTCGTCTGGATCTGGATCGGTGGCGCGCTCGTCGGGCTGGGGGCCGTCTTCGCGATCTGGCCGGAGCGCCGGCCGCAGCCGGTCGCCGTCGAGGAGCGGCGGCCGGCGAGCGTCGTCCCCGCGGAGGGCGGCTGATGGGCGCCGTTCGCTGGCTGCGCTGGCTGCTCGTGCCGCTCGTCGTGCTGCCCGTCGGCCTGCTCCTGCTGAGCGGCTTCGGCCGCGATCCGCTCGAGATCGCCACGCCCGTCGTCGGCCGCGCGGCACCCGAGTGGACGCTGACGACGCTGGACGGAGGGACCATGAGCTCGGCCGACCTCGCCGGCAGGCCCTACGTCGTGAACTTCTGGGCCAGCTGGTGCGGCCCGTGCGTCGACGAGCATCCGGTCCTGACGGGTACGCAGGCCGACCTCGCGGACGACCTCGCGATCGTCGGCGTGCTCTACAACGACGAGCCGGAGGACGGTCGCGCCTTCCTTGCGCGGTACGGCGACACCGGCTATGCCCACGTCATCGACGACGGCGGTCGCCTGGCCATCGAGTACGGCGTGACCGGTCCACCGGAGAGCTTCTTCGTCGACGCCGACGGCATCGTGCGAGCGAAGCAGTTCGGACCATTGACCGCCGAGCTGATGGACGAGCGACTCGCTGCGCTCGGGCTGGACCGATGAGGCGGCAGCTGCCCGCGGTTGCGACCGGGGCCGGGCTGGCGCTCCTCGCCATCCTTGCCGTGCTCTGGCTGTCCCCGATCGCCATGTCGGAGGCAGCCCGGACCGATGCGCTGGCCGCCGAGCTGCGCTGCCCCGACTGCCAGGGCCTGTCGGTTGCCGACTCGCAGACCGCGTCGGCACGTGAGATTCGGCGTCAGATCACCGAGCTGGTGGCGTCCGGCGCGAGCGACGCCGATGTGCAAGCCCACTTCGTGGACCGATACGGAGAGTGGATCCTGCTCGCCCCGACCTCGCCGATCGCCTGGGCGCTGCCGTTCGCCGCGCTCCTCGTCGGTGTCGCGCTGCTCGCGACGTGGCTGGTGCGCGGCGAACGTGGTGCGCCGAGCGCGGGTCCGGCGGTCGACGACGAGACCCGACGTCGGCTGCACGATGAGGCGGAGGCGCTCGATGCCTGAGGCCGTGATCATCGCCGCCGCGCTCGTCGTCGCGGGGATCGCCGTCCTGGCGCCGCTCCGGCGGCCCGCGCCGTCGGCGATGACGGACAGTGAGCGCGATGCGGCCACCGTCCGCCATCGGGTCGCGCTGGAATCGCTGCGCGACGTCGAGGCCGACCGTCGCTCGGGCTCGCTCGATGATCGCGGCTACGCGGAGCAGCTCGCCGATGCCGAGGCGCGCGCGGCCGCAACGGCCGCGGAGCTCGCGTCGGTGCCGGAGCCGGCGCCGCCGTCGGCGCCCGCGACCGTGGGCCCGCGGATCGCGCTCGTCGCGGCCGCCACGCTCGGCCTCGTGCTCGTCGCCGGGTCGTTGCTGCCGGCGGCGGGCATCGCGAACGCGACCGACATCAACGAGGGCCTCGCGGCCACGCGCCAGGCCGAGGCCGCGCGCCAGGCGGACATCGAGCGACTGCTCGCTTCGCTCGAGGCGGACCCGGAGAGCCCTGAGACGCTGTCGGACCTCGCCGACGCGTACCTTGCCGGCTCCACGGCCGACGACCTGCGACGGGCGGCGGCAGCGCTGCAGGTCCTGATCGCCCTCGAGCCGGATCGGGCCGACGCCTACGAGCGGGTGATCGGTGCCTACCTTCGCGCCGGTGACTACGCCGACGCGCGCCGTGCACTCGACTCCTACCGAGAGCGCGAGACGGCCGATCCTGCCGAGGTGGCGTTCTACGACGGCTTCATCGCCCTCGGTGGCGAGGACGATCCGGAGCGTGCGATCTCGGCCTTCGATCGCTTCCTCGAGCTTGCGCCGGACGACCCCCGCGCGTCGATGGTGCGCGGCCTCCGCACGGAGGCGGCGGACGCCACGCAGTAGGCCACTCGACCCATGGCGTGGCTTGATCGCCCCTTATCATTTGCGGCCTATGCTGGAGGGCCTGCATGGCCACCGCACGACCACTCGAGCACGACCTGGAACAGGCTTCGCCTGACGCGCGGTACATCAACCGCGAGCTGTCGGCGCTGGACTTCAACGAGCGCGTGCTCGCCATGGCCGAGGACGCCGATGCGCCGCTCCTGGAGCGCGTGAAGTACGCGGCGATCTTCGCGAGCAACCTCGACGAGTTCTACCAGGTCCGCGTCGCGACGCTCCGGCGCCAGCAGATCGCGGCGCCGTCGCTGTTGTCGATCGACGGGCTCGATCCGGGGACGCAGCTGGATCGGATCGCCGAGCGCGCGGGAAGCCTTGCCATCCGACATGCCAAGCTCTTCACGCGCGAGCTCAAGCCACGCCTCGCCCGTGCCGGTATCCGCGTCCAGCGCTGGCGCCAGATCTCCTCGGACGACGTGAAGGCCGCCCTCACCGCGCACTTCGTCGAGCGCGTCTTCCCGGTGCTGACGCCGCTCGCCGTCGACCCGGGCCACCCGTTCCCGTACATCAGCAACCTGTCGTTGAACCTCGCCGTCTGGCTGCGCGACCCGTCGGACCGCCGCTCGAAGTTCGCGCGGGTCAAGGTGCCGCCGCTCCTCCAGCGCTTTCTGCCGACCGATGACGCGTCGACGGTCGTTCCCCTCGAGGACGTGATCGCCGCCAACGCCGAGCTGCTGTTCCCAGGCATGGAGATCCTCGCCAACTATCCCTTCCGCGTGACCCGCTCCGCGGATCTCGAGTTCGACGACGACACGGCGGACGATCTCCTTCGCGCGCTCGAGGCCGAGCTCCGACGTCGCCGCTTCAGCCCGACCGTGCGCCTGGAAGTCGACCGACGGATGCCCGCCCACATCGTCGACCTGCTGACGCGCGAGCTCCAGCTGTCGGAGCAGCACGTGCATCGGCTCGGCGGCCCGCTCGGCCTGGCGGACCTGTGGGCCCTCGTGGGTCTCGACCGACCCGAGCTGAAGTACCCGCCGTTCCTCCCCGCCCCGCCGCACGACGTCGTGCGCGACCAGGAGGGCGACGTGGACATGTTCGCGACGCTCGACCGCCACGACCTGCTCGTCCACCACCCCTACGACTCGTTCGCCGGCTCCGTCCAGGCGTTCGTCGAGCAGGCGGCCGCGGATCCCAACGTTCTCGCCATCAAGCAGACGCTGTACCGCACGTCGGGCGAGAGCCCGATCGTCGACGCGCTGATGGCCGCTGCTGCCGACGGAAAGCAGGTCGTCGTGCTCGTCGAGATCAAGGCTCGGTTCGACGAGCAGGCGAACATCGCCTGGGCCCGGAGGCTGGAGCAGGCGGGCTGCCACGTCGTGTACGGGCTCATCGGCCTGAAGACGCACTGCAAGCTCGCGCTCGTCGTTCGGAACGAGCCGGATGGGATCCGGCGGTACGTCCACGTCGGCACCGGCAACTATCACCCCACGACGGCCCGGCTCTACGAGGACGTCGGGCTCCTCACGGCGGATCCGGCGCTCGCCGCCGACGTGAGCCACCTGTTCAACATGCTCACCGGCTATTCGCGCCGGACGGCGTACGAGTCGATGCTCGTCGCGCCGCTCGACCTCCGCCAGCGCATGATCGCGATGATCGACGGGCAGGCGGAGCGCGCGGCTGCCGGCCAGCCGGCGAGGATCGTCATGAAGATGAACGGCCTCGTCGACGAGGGGATCATCGACGCGCTCTACGCGGCCTCGCGGGCCGGAGTGCCGATCGACCTGATCGTCCGCGGCATCTGTGGTTTGCGCCCCGGCGTCAAGGGCCTGAGCGAGCGCATCAAGGTGCGAAGCATCCTGGGTCGCTTCCTGGAGCACTCCCGGATCTACCGGTTCGGCGAGGGCGAGGACGAAGAGATCTGGATCGGAAGCGCGGACATGATGCACCGCAACCTCGACCGCCGGGTCGAGGTGCTCGTCCGCGTCGGCGACCCCGACCATCGCGCCAGGTTGCGGGCGATCCTCGAGCTCGCTCTCGAAGACGGAACGGCGTGGCGGCTCGCCGCCGATGGCGAGTGGACCCAGCTCCCCTCTGACACGGGCGCGCCTCGCCTGCAGGCCACGCTCATGGCGCGCGCGGGCCGTGCCATCATCGAGCGGTGACCGAGCGAGAGATCAAGCTCGCACTTCCCGGCCGTTTCACGATGCCGGCGCTGTCGCTCAACGGCGACCCGCTGGACGTCGCCGAGCTGCCGGACCAGCAGCTGCGAGCCACGTACTACGACACCGGCGATCTCCGGCTCGCCCGGCACGGGGTCACCCTCCGCTATCGGACCGGCGAGTCGGAGGCGCCGCGCTGGACGCTGAAGCTGCCCGTCGCCGCGCGCGGGTCCGAGCTCGAGCGCGACGAGTTCAACTTCGAGGCGCCCCGCCGCGAGCCGCCGGCGGAGGTGCGCTCGCTGCTCACGGCCTACGTTCGGGGCGAGGCGCTGACGCCGGTCGCAACCCTTCGCACCCGCCGCCGCCGCCTGCACCTGATCTCGGACGAGACCCCGCTCGCCGAGGTCGACGACGACGAGGTCTCGGTGGTCGAGGGGCGCCGGATCGTGTCCCGCTTCCGCGAGATCGAGGTCGAGGCGCTCGTCGACGACGTTGACCTCCAGCCGCTCGGCGAGCAGCTGCGCACCGCCGGCGCCACCGAGTCCGAGCCGATCCCGAAGGTCGTGCGAGCGCTCGGATCCCGTGCCACGGCGCCGCCGGAGATCGGCCCGAAGCCCGTTCCCGACGATGCCCTGCTTGCCGACGTCGTCGCCGCGAGCATCGCCGACGCGCTGACCCGCATCGTCAGCAACGACCCACAGGCGCGGCTCGGGCACCCGGAGGGTGTCCACCAGCTTCGTGTCGCCATGCGCCGGCTGCGGAGCGACCTGCGGACGCTCGGCGACGCCGTCGACCCGGTGTGGCGAGAGGCGATGGAGCCGCGCCTGCGACAGGTCGCCGACGCCGCGGCCGACGCCCGAGACGCGGACGTCATGTCCGTCCGCCTGCGAGGGGAGGCGGACGCGTCCACGACCGCACTCGCGCCCCTGTTCGAGACACTCGAGCGTCGTCGCGCGGTCGCGCGTGACCGGTTGATGGCCATGCTCGACGGGGAGGCGTACGTCGCGCTGCTGAACGACCTCGTGGCGGCCACGGTCACGCCGCCGGCGGGTCCCGCGGACGGCCCGGCCGAAGACGCGCTCGGATCGCTCGCGCTCGGCGCGTGGGATCGGCTCCAGGAACGCGCAGACCCGCTCGACGACGACAGTCCGGATGAGGACTTCCACCGCACGAGGATCGCGGTCAAGCGCGCCCGCTACGCCGCCGAGCTCGCGGCTCGCTCGTTGCAGGGCAAGGCGGCCGACGGTGCCGAGCGCCTCGGCGAGCGGCTGGCAGGCCTCCAGGACCTCCTCGGTGACGTCCAGGACGCGGCCGTCGCCGACGATCTCGTGCGCGACACGCTCAAGGCTCGAGGGGCCGGGCCGCGCTACGCCTTCGAGGCGGGACGGCTGGTGGAGCGCCTCCGAACGCGGTCGGCCGCGTCGCGACGCGCCTTCCTCGACGAATGGCCCGATGTTCGGCGCAAGCGCTGGCGGAAGTGGGCGATGTGATCGGGCCGCCGATCCGCGCCGCCGGAGGCGTCGTGTGGCGGCGAGTGGACGGCGTCGACGGTGACTCGACGGTCGAGGTGGCGATCATCCATCGGCCGCGATACGACGACTGGAGCCTGCCGAAGGGCAAGGTCGCCGCGTCCGAGTCCGACCTCGAGGGCGCGGTGCGCGAGGTCCTCGAGGAGACCGGCTTCCACGTTCGGGTTGGCCGAGGCCTCGGCGAGACGCGCTACGTGAAGTCGAACGGCACCGGCATGCGGCCCAAGGTCGTGAAGTGGTGGGCGATGCAGGCCGAGGAGGGGGCGTTCTCACCGACCCGCGAGGTCGATGGCCTGCGCTGGCTCACGCTCGCCGATGCCGCGGAGCAGCTGACGCGCGACGCCGACCGCGACGTCCTCGAGCGGTTCGCTCGCGGGCCTGCGCCGACGAGGACCGTGCTGCTCGTCCGGCACGGGCCGGCCGGAAGCACCTCCTCATGGGCGGGAGATGACCGCGAGCGCCCGCTCGACGCGTGCGGCATCGAGCAGGCCGACGAGCTGGTCCGGATCCTCTCGCGCTACGAGGTCGGGTCCATCCTGTCCGCGGACGTTCGGCGCTGCACCGCCACGGTGCAGCCACTGGCGGATGCGCTGGGACTGCCGGTTCAGCCCGAGTCGCTCCTGTCCGCCGTGACCTATCCCGGCCGCGAGGAGGAGGCCGCCGCGCTCGTGCGACGGCTCGGCGATGCGGAGCACGACGCGGTCGCCTGCAGCCAGGGCGAGGTCATCCCGGACCTCGTCGACCGACTGGCGACCGCCGACCACTATCTCCTGCCGAGGCCGGTCACCGCCCGCAAGGGATCGACCTGGGCGCTGACGATCGATGGCGAGGGGCGGCTGATCGGCGCCGAATACCTGGAGCCGCCGCGCCCACGGGCCTGCATCGACGGCGCGAGCTAGCCGGCACTAGTCGCCGGCGCGAGGGACCTCGATCCAGAACGTCGAGCCGGCGCCCTCCTCCGAGCGAACGCCCACGGAGCCGCGATGTGCCTCCGCGATGTGGCGGACGATCGCGAGGCCGAGCCCGGCGCTCCCGCCGAGCTGTCCGACCTCCGGCTCGCGGGCGCGGGAGCGGTCGACCTTGTAGAACCGCTCGAAGATCCGCGCCTGGTGCGCCTCCGAGATGCCGATGCCGTCGTCGGCAACGACGAACCGCACGGTCTCGACGGATGCCTCCCAGCCGATCCGGACCTCACCGCCGTGGTGGCTGTACTTCACCGCGTTGTGCGCGAGGTTCAGCAGCGCCTGGCTCAGCCGGCCAGCATCGCCGAGCGCGCGTGCGTCGGATTCGCCACGGGGGGACGAACGTCGCACGGTCACGTCCCGCCGCTCAGCGACGGGCGTGATGCGCTCGATGCATGCGGCGACCACGGTCTCGGGGTCGAGCGGCTCGATCGACAGCGTCGTCGCACCCGACTCGATCGTCGACAGGTCCAGGAGCTCGTCGACGAGCTGCGCCAGGTGATCGACCTCGCGCTCGATCTGCGTGGCAAAGTCCCTCGTCGTCGCCGGGTCGTCGACCGCACCGGAGGTCAGTGTCTCGGCCAGCAGCTTGATCGAGGTCAGGGGGGTCCGTAGCTCATGGCCGATGTTCGCGATGAAGTCACGTCGGACGCGCTCCATCCGGCGCAGCGCCGTGACGTCGTGCAGGAAGAGGACGAGGCCGCCGGCCTCGAGTGGCACGGCCTCGACCGCGAAGTGCCGGCCGCCGAGATGGCCGAGATCCGCCTCGCCGCTCGTCGGCTGGTCGTCGGTGATCGCCTGGCGGGCCACGGCATCGAGGGAGGCGGAGCCAAACGCGGCGATCAGGCTCATTCCGGCCAGGGCATCGGGCATGCGCTCCGCCAGGGATGCGGCCTCCGGGCCCGCCCGCACGATGCGCAGCGTGTCGTCCACCAGCATCAGCAGGTCGTCGCCGCGGCGCGCCAGGAGCGCCTCGAATGCGGCGGAGGCGGTCGGGTCGATCACGCCGGCCGGGGCGTGAAGGCGTAGCCCACGCCGCGCACGGTCCGGAAGTAGTTGTGTCCGTCCGGCCCGCGCAGCTTTCCGCGCAACCAGCTGACGTGGACGTCGACCGTCCGCCCGTCGCCGACGTAGTCGTAGCCCCAGATCCGGGCCAACAGCTGGTCGCGCGTGAAGATCCGTCCGGGGGAGGCGGCCATGTGCGCCAGCAGGTCGAACTCCTTGGTCGTCAGGTGAATCGGCTCGTCGTCGACCAGCACCTCGCGACGTCCCACGTCGATCGCGACCCGGTCGAAGGTCAGCTGCTCGCGACGTTCGGGCTCGGCTCCCTCGCGTCGATGCCGCCGCAGGACGGCCTCGATGCGCGCGAGGAGTTCCGGCCGGCTGAACGGCTTGGCGACGTAATCATCGGCGCCGACCTTCAGGCCGACGACGCGATCGATCTCGTCGCCCTTGGCCGACAGGATGATCACCGGCGTCGTCACGCCCTCGCGCCGCAGGACGCGAAGCACCTCGACGCCGCTCATCCCCGGCAGCATCACATCAAGGAGCACGAGGTCGAGGTGCTCGTTGCGGGCCGCCTCGAGGGCGGCCTCCCCGTCGGCGGCGGTCGCGACGTCGTAACCCTCGCGCGCCAGGTTGAAGGTCAGTGCCTGGCGGAGTGTCGGGTCGTCCTCGACCAGCAGCAGCCGGCGTCGCATCGGTCAGCGCGGCCCCTAGTTGTTCAGGTCCTCGATCTGCCCCGTCGCCAGGTAGACCACGTCCTCCCCGATGTTCGTCACCCGGTCGCCGAGTCGCTCGAGATGATGTGCCGCGAAGAGCATGTGGATCGCCTGCCGTGCGCGCTCGGGCGCGACCGAGATGAGCTGGATCGCATCCTCGTAGACGCTGCTGTACAGGCCGTCGAGCTCGTCGTCGCCGAGCGCGACCTCGCGCGCCTCGCTCTCGCTGATGTCGACGAGCGCGCGCATCGCCGCGCGGAGCTGCTCGCGGCAGATCTGCTCCATGCGCGGGATCTGGCGGAGGATCGGGATCTCCGGCTCGGACGCGAGCTGCTGCGCGAGCTTCGCGATGTTGACCGCGTAGTCGCCCATCCGTTCGAGCTCCGCGGCCGCGTGGTAGAGCGCCAGCAGCTCGCGGATGTCCCGCGCGACGGGCGCCTGGGTCGCGATCACCGTCGCGATCTCGGTGTTGATCTGTCGCTGAAGCTCGTTGACCTCGGCGTCCTCCCATCGGACCCGGTCGGCGAGCTCCGTGTCTCGCTCGGCGAGCGCGCGACCCGCCCCCTCGAGCGCCTGCTCCACGCGCGCGCCGAGGCGGAGCACGTCGTCCTTGACCTGGTCGAGCTGGCGGTCGAACGCCGCGCGCGGCGGAGCGTGCAGCTGCTCCTCGTGGGCGGCGTCGACCGCCGCCTCCCCATCGGTCTCGATCGCTCGATCCATTGGATCCGCTCCCTTTCCTCAGCCGAACCGGCCGGTGATGTAGTCCTCTGTGAGCCGGTTCTCGGGGCTGGTGAAGAGCTGCTGCGTCGGGGCCATCTCGACCAGGTATCCGGCACGATCGTCGCCCATCGTCAGGAACGCGGTGTAATCGCTTGCCCGCGCCGCCTGCTGCATGTTGTGGGTGACGATGACGATCGTGTAGTTCTCCTTGAGCTCGAGCATGAGCTCTTCGATCTTCAGCGTGGCGATCGGGTCCAGCGCGGAGCACGGCTCGTCCATCAGGATCACATCGGGCTCGACGGCGATCGCTCGGGCGATGCACAGGCGCTGTTGCTGGCCGCCGGACAGGGCCGTGCCCGGCTGCTTCAGCTTGTCCTTGACCTCGTCCCACAGCGCGGCCCGCCGCAACGACCGCTCGACGAGCTCGTTCATGTTCCCGCGATAGCCGGCCACTCGCGGGCCGAACGCGACGTTGTCGTAGATGCTCTTCGGGAACGGGTTCGGCTTCTGGAACACCATCCCGATCCGCCGCCGCACCTCGACCGGATCCACGCCGTCCTCGTAGAGGTTCACGCCGTGGTAGCGGATCGCCCCCTGGATGTGCGCGTCGTCGATGAGGTCGTTCATCCGGTTGAACGATCGAAGGAGCGTGCTCTTGCCGCAGCCGGACGGGCCGATGAGGGCCGTGATCTTGTTCTTCGGCACCTGCAGGCTGATGTCCCGCACCGCGCGGAACGAGCCGTAGTAGCACGACAGCGACTCGAGCTCGAAGACGACCTGGTCCGCATCGAACGTCGGCGTCGTGGATCTCAGCGCCTGCGCCTCCGCCATTCGCTCCGCCTCCTCGTCGACCTCGCGACGAGGAGCGATCCTAATGCTTGCGGTCTCGGCGGTGATCCCGTCGGTCGCGCCATCGATCGGAGCGGGCTGCTTCGTCTGCGGTGGAGATGTCACGTCTTCGCTCACCATCTTCGATCGTATCGGTTGCGGAGAAGAATCGCCGCGGCATTCACGAGCAGGATCACGACCAGGAGCACGACGATCGCCGCGGCGGTGAGCGCGCGGAACTCTTCCTGCGGCTCGCGTGCCCAGTTGAAGATGATCGTGGGGAGTGCCGTGTAGGAGCCGGTCAGCATCCCGACCGGATCCACGCTGTTGAAGGTGCCGACCACCGCCCCGACCAGGATGAGCGGCGCGGTCTCGCCGAACGCGCGCGCCAGCGCCAGGATCGTGCCGGTGAGGACGCCCGGCGCTGCGTACGGCAGGACGTGCGACCGGATCGTCTCCCAGCGCGTTGCGCCGACGCCAAACGCGGCCTCCCTGATCGAGATCGGGACGGCGCGAAGCGCCTCTGACGTGGTGATCACGATGATCGGCAGCACCAGGATCCCGAGGGTGAGGCCGCCGGCGAGCGCGCTCTGGCCGAGACCCAGGAGCGTGACGAACACGGCCAGGCCGAGCAGGCCGTACACGATGGCCGGGACGCCCGCCAGGTTCCGGATGTTCGTGCGGAAGAATCGCGTCAGCGCCGAGTCCCGCGCGTACTCCTCGAGGTAGACCGCCGCGCCGACCCCGAACGGAAGCGCGATCACGATCACGAACGCGGTCAGGATCAGCGACCCGACGATCCCCTGGATCATGCCCGCCCTGGCCGGGCGTGCCGAGAGCGGGGCGGTGATCACGTCGGACCCGCGCTCGGCGAAGGCCGGGACCGCCCGGATGAAGATGTCGGTGAGCAGGACGACGAGCACGCCCAGGCTGATGACCAGGGACAGCAGCAGGAACACCTGGAGGGCAATCCCGGCGAAGTCGGCCTTGCCGCCACGCAAGCGGGCTTCGACGGCTCGCCGTGACGTGAGTGCGTCGCCCGCGACAGCCATCAGTACTGGCTCCTGACGCGCCGGACGAAGGCCTCCGACGCGAGGTTGAGGAACAGCGTCAGCAGGAACAGGAGGAACCCGACGAAGAAGAGGCTCTCGTAGGCCAGCCCGGCGCCCCCGACCTGGTCCGAGCCGATCGCGAGGGCCGTCATCGCCGCGGTCATCGTCTGGCCCTGCTCGAGCGGGTTGAGCTGGAACAGCGAACCGCCGGTCCCTCCGGCCACGAGGGCGACGATCATCGTCTCGCCGATCGCGCGGGAGAACGCGAGGAGAAGCGCGGCAACGATGCCCGAGACCGCGGCCGGGAAGACGACGTTCAGGCTCGTCGTCCGCTTGCGCGCGCCGAGGCCGTACGACGCTTCCCGCAGGTACTGCGGCACGGCGTGCAACGCGTCCTCCGAGACCGTCGCCACGAGCGGCATGATCAGAACACCGACGGCGAGGCCCGCGACGAACATGTTCGAGAGAGGCGCGCCGGTGATCGGCTGGACGACGGTCGGGCTGAGCCAGGTCAGCGCCCAGAACCCCAGGACCACGCTGGGGATCGAGGCGAGGATCTCGATGATCGGCTTGACGACCTTCCGGATCCCCGGCGTCGCGTACTCGCTCAGGTAGATGCCCGCGCCCAGGCCGAGCGGCGTCGCGACGAGCATCGCCACGCCCGCGATGATGAAGGTCCCGACGACGATGGTCGGGAGGTCGAACATGTCACGGCGCGGGAACCAGCCATCGGTGAAGAGCAGGCTCTTGTCGACCTGGATGAAGAAGCTCGCCGCGTTGCCGATCAGGGACAGGACGATCGCGACGCTGATGACGATCGAGAACGCCGCGGCGGCGAAGAAGAATCCCTTGATCAGCGCCTCGCGCCGCCGACGCGCCGGCGCCATGCGCAGGTCGCGCACCTCGAGGGCCTTCATGGATGTGCTCATGTCACCACGGCTCGGGGAGGATCGGAAGCATAAGTGAGATGGGAAGCCGGGCCAATGGCATGACCCGGCTTCCCGAGCGGTCGAGCCTCAGCGGGCTTCCCATGCCGAGACGGTCTCTTCGAGTGCCGCATCGTCGAGCGCCACGTAATCCGCCTCCTCGACCGCACCGATCCCGTCCGACAGGAACCAGTCCACGAACGAGACGATTGCCGGGTTCGCCTCCGCCCGCGCGGTGTTCACGTAGATGAACAGGTCGCGCGCGATCGGGTACTCGCCGCTGGCGATCGTCTCGGGGGTGGGAGCGACGCATCCCTCGCCGCCGTCGACCTCGAGGGTCTTGACCGTGTCGGCGTTCTGGTCCGCGAACGCGAACCCGACGAAGCCGAGCGAGCTGGGCGACCCGGCGATGTTCTCGATGATCACGTTGTCATCGGCCGATGCCTGATAGTCGGGCTGCAGCGTCTCGACCTGGTCCTCGGTGATGGCGCCGGCCTCGAGCCGGGCTTCGGCGACATCGCCGAGCGCGATCTCGATGAAGCTCCCGTACGTGCCCGATTCCTCGCCCGGCGCGGTGATGTCGAGCGACGTGTCCGGATACGGCGTGTGCAGTTCGCCGAAGTCGGAGCCGACCTCCGCAGCGAGCGCGTCGGCGTCGCTCCAGGTCTCGAAGCCCAGGGACTCCGGCCCGAGGAGCGCATACAGGTCGCCGAAGCTCAGGCAGGTCGCGTCCGCGTTGTCGTGCGACGTGATGACCGAGAGGCCGTCGATGCCGATCTTGAGCTCGACATACTCGACGCCGGCGTCCGCACAGGCGGCGGCCTCTTCCTCGTCGATCGGCCGCGACGCATTGGCGATATCGCTCTCGTCGGCGCAGAAGATCTCGAACCCGTCGCCGGTGCCTGGGCCGTCGACCTCGTATGTGACGTCCGGATTGTCCGCCACGAAGTCTTCGAGGGCGATCGACATGATCGGCTCGACGGTCGAAGAGCCGATGTTCACGATCTCGCCCGAGACCCCTCCGCCGCCAACACCGCCATCGCCCGGGCTTCCGTCGCCGCTCCCCGAGCACGCAGCGAGGACGAGCATCGAAACGACGCTGATGATCGACAGCGTTCGCAGCCACGTTCGTGTCACGTTCAATCCATCCTCCGATGTGGGAGCCGGAACGGAGCGACGGCGCGCATGGGCCGCTCGCTCTCGAAAAGCACGACACGACGATGCCCGAGCGGCCTTAACGAACCCTTAGCCCACCGTGAAAGGTGTGTTAAGGCCGGTCCGAGCCGCTAGCCGAGGAGCGGATTGAGGACCACGTAGGCGAGGGCCGCGGTGAGGCCGGACGCCGGGAGCGTGAAGATCCAGGCGGTGACGATCGAGCGTGCGACGGCCCAGCGCACCGTCTTCACACGGTCCGAGGAGCCCACGCCCATGATGGCTGAGCTGATCACGTGGGTCGTGCTCACCGGCACGCCGAATTGGGAGGCCCCGAAGATGACCGAGGCGGCCGTCGTCTCCGCCGCGAAGCCATGAACCGGGTTGAGCTTCACGACCTTCGTGCCCATCGTCTTGATGATCCGCCAGCCGCCGGCCGCGGTGCCGAGGCTGATCGCGGTGGCCGCCGTCAGGATCACCCAGAGCGGTGGCTCGAGGCTCGTCTGGATGCCGGCGGTGACGAGCGCGAGCGTCATGATCCCCATCGTCTTCTGCGCGTCGTTGCTGCCGTGGCTGAAGGCCATGAAGGCCGCTGAGCCGACCTGGGCCCGGCGGAACCCGGCATTCAGCGGGACCGGGTTCGCCCGGCGGAACACGTTGAACAGCAATGCCATGAAGAGCAGGCCGAACGCGAAACCGATCACCGGCGACAGCACGAGCGGGATCAGCACCCTCGTCACGATCCCCTCGATGTTCCACGAGTCGATGCCGGCGGAGATCAGCGACGCGCCGAGGAGCCCGCCGATGAGCGCGTGGCTCGATGACGATGGAATGCCCAGGCGCCACGTGATGAGGTTCCACACGATCGCGCCGACGAGGGCTGCGGCGATGACGGTCTGTGACTCGACGTTCTGGTCGACCAGCCCTCCGCTGATCGTCTGGGCGACCTCCGTGCCGACGAGCGCGCCGGCGAAGTTCGCCGTGGCGCTCACCGCGATCGCCCACGCCGGCTTCAGCGCGCGCGTGCTGACCGAGGTCGCGATAGCGTTCGCGGTGTCGTGGAATCCGTTGATGTAGTCGAAGACGATCGCCAGACCGATGACCGCCAGAAGGACCGGCGTGAAGCCCTCAGGCATGCTTGACGACGATCCGCTCGATCACGTTCGCAACGTCCTCGCACGAGTCGACCGTGTCCTCGAGGATCGAGTACACATCCTTCCACTTGATGAGCTGCACCGGATCGGTGCCATTCGTGAAGAGATCGGCGATCGCACGTCGCACGATCCTGTCGCCCTCGTTCTCGAGTCGGTGGACCTCGATCCAGTGCGGCGCGACGCCCTTGAAGCCACGAAGCTTCTCGAGCGCCCGAACGAGCTCCTCGCACTGCTGGACGATGATGTCGGCCTGGGCCTTCGCCGCGTCTGTCGGCTCCTCGATCTTGTAGAGGATGCAGGTGTCGGCGACCTCCTCGATGAAGTCGACGACGTCGTCCAGTCGGCTGATGAGCTGGTGGATGTCCTCGCGATCAAATGGCGTGACGAACGTGTTCTCGAGCCGATTCCCGATGTCGTGGGAGATCGCATCACCCTTGCGCTCGAGGTCGATCAGCTGGCTCGCGATGCGCTCCCGTTGGTCATACGAGCCGAAAAACTCGACGAGCAGGCGCGCCGCCGCAAGGACGTTCTGCGCGTCCTCGACGAAGAAATCGAAGAACTTCTCCTCGCGCGGGATGAAGGGGAGACGCATGCGACGGGCACCTGCGCTGCGGATCATCGCGGCCGCCCAGGTCGATCGCTCGGCGGCCGGTGCAAGCCTAGCGTTTCCTTAACACTCAGCGCACCCGGTCGAGCTGCAGAGCGGTCGCGACGAGACCCGATCGTCAGTGGGTCGACGAAGGCCGATGCGCCGAGCTGGATCGAGACCGCCGCCATGAGCCCGATCGCGGCGGCGTTGACGCCTCGCTCTCGCCCCGAAGGCTACAGGCTCGCGATCAAGCCTCGTGGGAGTCGGCCAGCAGCGCAGCGGACTGCCGGGTGCGGGCCCGGGTGGACCCCGGGCCCTGATCGATCAGCTCAGCAGCCGGTGCAGTCGCATCCGCCGTCGCAGCACATTGAGCCTCACCTCCCTTCTCAGACTTAGATGCCCTCAGCATATTGATTCTTGTCAATATGGATAGACATCGATATGATCTCGCCGAGTGAAGCCCATCGATCCTGACGTCCGCCTCCTGGCCGCCCTGGCCGATCCCGTCCGACTGTCGTTCGTGCGCCAGCTGGCCGAGACGGCCTGCGTCTGCGCCTGCGACTTCAGTGAGTGCTGCACGGTCAGCCAGCCGACGATCAGCCATCACCTCAAGGTGCTGCGCGACGCCGGTGTCGTCACCAGCGAGAGGCGTGGGACGAACGTCGTCTACTCGCTGGCACCCGACTTCGCGGATCGCTGGTCCACGCTGGGGGCGTCCATGGCCGGCCTCGTCCCGCTCACTTGAAGCCGAAAGGAACGACCGTGACCGATACGCACGAGATGGTCAGAGATCGGTATGCCGAAGCTGCTCGCCAGGCGGCCTCCGGCGCCGGCTCCTGTTGTGGCCCGGAGGATGGCATCGGTGCCGGCCTGTACAGCGAGCTCGAGCGAGCTGACCTGCCGAACGCGGCGGTGCTCGCGTCCCTCGGCTGCGGTAACCCGACGGCAGTGGCAGACCTCCACGAGGGCGAGCGGGTCCTGGATCTCGGTTCCGGTGGCGGTATCGATGTCCTGCTGTCCGCGGCCCGTGTCGGCCCGACCGGTCGCGCCTTCGGACTGGACATGACCGATGAGATGCTCGCCCTGGCGCAGCGCAACGCGGTCGAGGCGAAGGCCACGAACGTCGAGTTCCTCAAGGGCTATATCGAGGCGATCCCGCTGCCGGCCGAGTCGATCGACGTCGTCATCAGCAACTGCGTCGTGAACCTGGCGGCGGACAA
Source organism: uncultured bacterium (assembly GCA_965652075.1). Taxonomy (GTDB): domain Bacteria; phylum Chloroflexota; class Limnocylindria; order QHBO01; family QHBO01; genus JACDBZ01. Next base: position 6,313 of record CBFGTN010000025.1, on the reverse strand, counting down.
GCCCGCCGTCTTCCGCGAGATCGCTCGCGTCCTGCGTCCCGGAGGCCGCATCGGCATCACCGACATCGTCGCCGATGACGAGCTGACGCCGGAGGAGCGCGCGAGCCGAGGATCCTACGTCGGCTGCATTGCGGGGGCGCTCTCCTTCGAGGAGTTCCGGTCCGGGCTCGAGGCCGTCGGACTGACCGATGTGTCGCTCACGCCGACGCATCAGGTCACGGACGGGATGCACAGCGTCATCGCGAGGGCGACCAAGCCGACGTCGGACGCGACAGAGAGCCAGGTGCCTCCGGAACCCCCGAGCACACTCACGTCCGAAGCGCTCGCGCTGGCACCGGTCAGTTGCGGCTGCGGCTCAGGCGGCTGCTGCTGATCATGCCCTCGGTCCCACCGGTTCACGATCTGGGTCGGGACGCCGACGCACGATCCGCCCGATAATCGGCTCCCCGTGACCACCTCCGTCGATCGTTCCTATCGTGCGCTCCTGCGCGTCCCGAACCTCGGGCGGGTGCTGGTCTCGATGCAGGTCGCCCGCATCGCGCAGTCGATGGTCGGCGTGGCCCTCGTCCTGTTCACCCTGGATCGCTTCGGATCGGCGCCGTTCGCCGGCCTGGTGACCTTCGCCAGCGTCTTCCCGGGCCTGCTCATCGCCCCGATCGCCGGCGCGCTGCTCGACCGCCACGGCCGCATCCGGCTCGTGCTGCTCGACTACGTCGTCGCACTCATCGCGATGGCCTTCATCGCCGTGCTGGCGATCCTCGACGTCCTGCCGGGCTGGCTGCTCGTGCTCATTGCGATCATCTCGTCGCTCACGTCGATCCTCAGCCACGTCGGGCTGCGCTCGCTCTTCCCGATCATGGTTCCCGAGCCGCTCTGGGAGCGGGTGAACGCGGTCGACTCGAACGGATACGTCGTCGCCACGATCGTGGGACCGCCGATCGCGGCGGCCCTCGTCGGCCTCTTCGGGGGACCGATCGCGCTCCTCGCCATCGGCATCGCCTTCGGCCTCGCCGCCGCCATCCTGGTGGGGGTGCCCGATCCGGTCGGAACGGTGGCGACGACCGGGCGCATCCTCGCGGATGCGTGGGACGGGATGAAGTACACGTGGCGCAACCCGACCCTGCGCGGTCTCGGGTTCTCGGTCACGTTCGGCAACCTTGCGCACGGGATGACCACGATCGTCTTGCCGCTGATCATCCTCGAGCGCTTCGAGCTCGGGCCGGCCGTCGTCGGCCTCGCGTTCGCGGTCTCCGGCATCAGCGGGATGCTCTCGGCGTTCGCCTTCGGACGGATGGACACGCGCGGCAAGGAGTGGGGCCTCCTGGTCTGGCCGATGGTCGCGCTGGTTCCCACGATCGGCATCCTGCTCGTCGCCCTCGGCCAGGCGTCGGTCTGGATCGGGCTCGCGCTCGTCGTCCTCGAGATGCTGCTCGTCGGCGTGTTGATCGGGCCGATGGACATCGCCCTGTTCACCGTGCGCCAGCGGCGAACCGACCCGGCGTGGACGGGTCGCGCGTTCGCCGTCTCGATGGCATTCAACTACCTGGGCGTCCCGATCGGCGCCGCGCTGGGCGGCCTGCTGGCCGAAGGCTCGATCGAGCTGGCGATCCTCCTACTGGGTGTCGGAGGCGCGACCGCGTCCGCCCTGGCTGCGGCCCTCCTCGTGCCGCGCGAGGACGCTCCGGCCATCCCGGTGACGTCGGGGAACGGACGGCAGCCGGCGGGCTAGGCCCCGGCGACGAGCCGAATCAACGCCGCCACCGCGGCGGCGGCGATCACGACGACGAGGACCGGCGCGCGCACCGCGATGAGGATCGCCGCGACTGCCAGGGCCGCCGCGCGTGCGTCGAGGACGAGCGCGTTGGCCGAGCCGAACGCCGTGGTCGCGACGAGCGCCGCGAGCAGTGCCGGAGCCAGGAGCGCGACGACGCTCTGGACGGGTGAAGGCAGCGGGCGCCCGCCGAGGAGCACCGGCCCGGCCGCCTTGATCGCCATCGTGCCGCCACCGACCGCCAGCACGATCACCCAGGCCTCGCTCACCTGCGCACGAGCCCGATGAGGGCCGCGGCAGCGGCGGCGATGATCGGGATGCCCGGCGGCGCGAGCGGGACGAGGCTGAGCGCGATCGCGGCGCCGAGGAGCGCGGCGACGACAGCCCGTCGGCTCGTGAGCTGCGGGACCAGGAGCGCCAGGAACAGCGCCGGGAACGCGGCGTCCAGCCCGAGTGCCGCGGGATCGCCGAGCGCCTCGCCACCGACGACGCCGACGATCGTGCCGGCGACCCACGCCAGCCAGAGCATGATCCCGGCCCCCACGAGGCGGTCCGGCTCGAACCTGCCGCCGCCCTCCGCCGCGATCGCCCACGACTCGTCGACGACGAGCTGGGCGGCGAGGAAGCGGCGGAACGGACCGCCGGGCAGGAAGCGCGCGACGCTCACCCCGATCGGGAGGTAACGAGCGTTCAGGAGCAGCGCCGCGGCGACCGCGGCCACCGGACCGCCCCCTCCGCTGACGACGGATGCCGCCGCGAACTGCGCGGAGCCGGCGAACGTGATCGCGCTCATGACGACGGCCGGCAGCGCGCCGATCCCACCGGTGGTCGTGGACAGGACGCCGAAGGAGACGCCGAACAGCCCGACGGCGATCGCGAGCGGCACCGCCGTGATCGCGCCGCGCCGCAGCTCGAAGCGGATCGGCGGCTGCTGCATGGCCCGCATCCTACCGAGGGTCGCCGGTCGAAGACGCGACACGGGCTGGGTCTTGACACCGAAGCGTCCGTGCTGGTCAGGTACGCGGTCAATGACCGAACAGCCGGACGCACCCTCGCCGGAACGCCAGCTATTGGGCCTCGTGCTCCTCGGAGCCGCCATCGGCATCCCGGCGGCGCTCGTCTCGGCCGTGTTCTTCGCCCTCGTCAGCCTCATCCAGGACTGGCTCTGGTCGGATCTGCCGCTCGCACTCGGCCACGACGCGCCGCCGTGGTTCCTGGTGCTCGGGCTACCGGTTGCGGGCGCGGCGATCGTCGTGCTCGCCCGGACACTGCTGCCGGGTGACGGTGGCGCCCGTCCGTTGCGCGGCCTCGAGGCCGGGCCCCTTCCCCTGTCGTCCGCCCCGGGCATCGTCCTGGCGGCGCTCGGCACGCTGTGCTTCGGCGCGGTCCTCGGCCCCGAGATGCCGGTGATCGCGCTCGGATCGGTCGTCGGCACCGTGATCGCGACGCGGGCGCGCGTCCCGGACAGGGGTGTGACGGTGCTGGCGATGGCCGGCAGCTTCTCCGCGATCTCGGCGTTGTTCGGGGGACCGCTCGTCGCCGGCATGCTCCTCGTCGAGGGCGGCCTCGCGGCCGGCTCGCGCCTGCTGGCGATCCTGCTCCCGGGACTCGTGTCGGCGGCGATCGGCTACACGATCTTCGTCGGCCTCGGCTCGTGGGGCGGAATCAACGAGGCGCCGCTGAGGATTCCGGATCTTCCCTCCTACACGGGCACGAATGTCCGGGACCTCGCCATCGGCCTCGCCGTCGGCGTTGCCGCCGCCTTCGCGATCTCGGGGGTCCGGCGGCTCGCGGCGGTCATCGAGGCCCGGGGCGAGCGGATCGGGCTCGCCGTACCGCTGCTCGTCGGCGGGCTCGCGGTCGGACTGCTTGCGCTCGCCGCCGGGGCGCTCGGCGCCGATCCCCAGGACGTGCTCTTCAGCGGTCAGTCATCGGTCCCGGTGCTCGTCACCGGCGCCTCGACGGCGGTGGTGCTCGTCCTCCTCGCGTCGAAGGGGCTCGCCTACGCGATCAGCCTCGGTTCCGGCTTCCGCGGCGGCCCGATCTTCCCGGCGGTCTTCCTGGGCGTCGCGCTGGCGGCGTTGGCGGTGACGATCCTCGGGATGTCGCCGACGGCAGCCGTCGCGGTCGGGGCGGCGGGCGGCATGGCCGCCTCGACACGTTTGCTCTTCTCGCCGCTGCTGTTCGCGGCGCTGCTGGTCGGACCGGCGGGGGCCGACGCGATGCCGGCCGCCGTGCTCGCCGCCGCGTCGGCGTGGATCGTGGTCGGATGGATCGCTCCGCTCCCGCCCCGGCCCGCAGAAGCCGGCGAGCAGGCCTAGAAAGGGCCAGGTCACACGCTCGAGCTGAGCGGCCCCGGCCGGCCCTACTCGCCGGCGGTCGCGAACGTTGCGCGACCTGCAGGCCGATACGTCTGGATCATCACGCCCGACGGCAGCGCCCGCGACTCGACGAGCTGCAGGTCGTGGGTCTGGCCGTGCTCGGGGAAGAGCCGAAGGCCGTCGCCCACGATCACGGGCGAGATCCGGAAGTTGAGCTCGTCGACGAGGTCTCGCTCCAGCAGCCACCGCAGCAGGACGCCGCTGCCGTGGACCTGGAGCTCGCGTCCGGGCTTCGCCTTGAGCTCGCGCACGGCCGCCTCGACGTCGCCCTCGATGACGTGGGTGTTCCAGCCCGGATCCTTGAGGGTGGTCGAGGGCACGTACTTCGGCAGAGCGTTGATGCCGTGGGAAACCGGGTCGCCCCCGTCGTGGTGCGGCCAGTAACGCTCGAAGATCTCCCAGGTCGTGCGTCCGAGAAGCAGCGCGTCCGCCCGCTCGAACCACGAGACCAGGAACGGCCACATCTCGTCGTCGGTGTGCGCGGCCGTCCATCCGCCGCGCTCGAATCCGCCGCGTCGATCCTCGTCGGGACCGCCGGGGCCCTGGTACACGCCGTCCACGGTCAGCATCATCGATGCGGTCAGCTTCATGGCCATCGCTCCTTCGCAGTGGGGTCAATGCTTCAGACCGTCGGCCATGCCGCCGCTCATCGGACGTCGTGGAGGGCCGTGTGGGTTCCGGCCCCCGCTCACGACCTTCCGCGGCGGACTCGCTGACGCAATTCGTCGTGCCAGCGAGGCATCGGGGGGATGGTCAGCGTGGAACGTTGCTCAGATGCGCGAGCCTTAGCACACAATTGGGCATGACCTCATTTCGACCTCCATTCGAACCGCCGAGAATGGACTCTTGACCGAGGAGCTTGTGTTCTCGGGCGGTCTCGTCTTCGACGGCAGGGGAGCCGATCCGATGCAGGCCGATGTCAGGGTCGTTGAAGGGCGCATTGTCGAGGTGGGGGCGGATCTCCACGGAGAGCGACGGATCGACATAGCTGGAAACACGATCCTTCCGGGGCTCATTGACTGTCACGCTCACGTCGCCTACGACAAACTCCGCGGGCTCGATGAGTCGCTAGAGCTCACCTCCACCTATCGCGCACTGGCTTCGATCGCCAATCTGCGAGCCACGCTCAACGTCGGTATTACAACGGTGCGAGATGCTGCTGGTGCCGACGCGGGGCACCGAGATGCGATCGCTCATGGCCTCGTCGAGGGGCCTCGCATCCTCGTGTCGCTCATGCAGCTTTCACCGAGTGCTGGCCCCTACGACGACCGCAGCAGATCGGGAGTGCGGCCGTGGGTCTCGAGCTCGGCGATTCCCGATCCAGTCGCAGACGGCCCTGAAGGGCTCCGGGCGAAGGTGCGTGAGTACGTTCGCGCCGGGGCGGACGTGATCAAGATTTTCGCCACTGGCAACTTCGGCATGGCCCGGGACGGTGCTCGCCGCAGCCTATTCTCCGACCAGGAGTTGGAGGCGATCGTCGACGAGGCGAGGCGTCAAGGCCTCAAGGTGATGGCGCACGCGCACGGTACGAGAGGAGCGGTCGCAGCGGCTCGTGCCGGCGTTGCCTCGATTGAGCATGGGTTCTACCTAGATGACGAAGCGATCGAAGCCATGGCGGAATGCGGCACGTACTTCGTGCCCACCCTGCTGGCGGGAGTCGGGGCTCTCGAAGCTGCCACCGATGACGATGCTCGCGACCGCTTGGCCACGGTGGTATCCGACCACCGCGAGGTCGTCCGCAAGGCGTACCAACGAGGAATCCCGATTGCCATGGGCACGGATTGTCCGATGGCCCCACACGGTCGGAACCTTGAAGAGCTCGAGTTGCTCGTGGATTGCGGACTAACTCCGGGCGAAGCCCTGAAGGCGGCGACATCCTCCGCTGCGGCTCTGCTGGGCCTCGAGGATGAAATCGGTGTCATCGAGGTTGGGCACCGTGCGGACCTCGTGGTGATCGAGGGCGATGTATCAGACGTACGAGCGCTCGCGACCCGCGTCTCGGCTGTTTACCGGGACGGCAAGCACATCGGGCCTGTCGAGGCGACGTGAACAGGCCTAACGGCGACCGCCGGCGCGGTGCTGGCCGGTTCCGGATGTGTTGTCAGAGAGGGCCGTGTGGGATTCGAACCCACGACACGAGGATTAAAAGTCCCCTGCTCTA
>CBFGTN010000024.1:0-24858 GCA_965652075.1 uncultured bacterium | reverse complement strand
AAGGCGCCGGGCTTCGGCGATCGCCGCAAGGCGATGCTCGAGGACATCGCGACGCTCACCGGCGCGCGCGTCATCAGCGAGGAGGTCGGCCGCAAGCTCGACAGCGTGCAGCTCGAGGACCTCGGTGAGGCCCGCCGCGTGACCGCCACGAAGGACGCGACGACGATCGTCGAGGGCAAGGGCACCGAGGACGCGATCAAGGCCCGCATCGGCCAGATCAAGCTCCAGATCGAGGACACCACCAGCGACTTCGACCGCGAGAAGCTCCAGGAGCGCCTCGCGAAGCTGTCCGGTGGGGTCGCGGTGCTCAAGGTCGGCGCGGCCACCGAAGTCGAGCTGAAGGAGAAGAAGCACCGGATCGAGGACGCGCTGAGCGCGGCCCGCGCCGGCGTCGAGGAGGGCATGGTCGCCGGTGGCGGCTCGGTGCTCATCCACGCGCTTCCGGCCCTGGACAAGCTCGAGGTGCTCGGCGACGAGGCGATCGGCGTCAGCATCCTCCGGCGCGCGCTCGAGGAGCCGCTCCGGCAGATCGCGATCAACGCCGGCCAGGAGGGCTCGGTCGTCGTCGAGGCGGTCCGCAAGCTCGAGCCCGGCAGTGGTTACGATGCCGCCAAGGGCGAGTACGGCGACCTCTTCGCGACGGGCGTCATCGACCCCGCGAAGGTGACCCGCTCGGCGCTGGAGAACGCGGCCTCGGTCGCCAGCCTGCTCCTGACCACCGAGACCGTCGTCACCGACCTCCCGGAGAAGGAGAAGGCGATGCCGGGCATGCCGCCCGGCGGCGGGATGGACTTCTAGTCCACTCCCCAGCACCGATGCGAAGGCCCCGGCACCTGCCGGGGCCTTCGTCGTACCTGGGGCCCGTTGAGCCCTTGTGCCGCGCGAACGAGCGAGCGTACGGTTGCCCGAGCGCGCCGGCAGCTGATCGGCGCACCGAGCGAGGAGGTTCGACGCCATGCGGTTCATGTCGGAGGGTGGCTACTCGGTCAAGCTCGGCCAGGAGGAAGCTCACCAGAAGTGGCTCGAGGAGAACGAGGCCGCGTTCGCCGCGAGCGTCCCCGAGGGCGTGAAATACCTCGGAACGTTCGTGATGGTCCTGTCGAGCGAGAAGCAGAGCGGGTTCTACAAGACCTACATGGAGCTCGACAGCTACGCGGCGCAGGACCGCCTCGCGGCCGCGAACAAGGACGCGTCATCCGACTTCGGCAGGCTCAATCGCGAGTGGTCGGCGTTCGGCGACTACGACTACAACGCGCCATGGAGTGCGGGCCTGTACAAGGCGGTCGTCGACGCATCGATCTTCGATCCGGAGTAGCTCCCGATTTGTCGAGTCGGCTCTGGATCGGTTCGTCGTAGGCTTCGACGGGCGCCACCCAGGCGCCCCCGACACGGAGACGAACGAGACCGATGCGCTACGTGCTGATGAACTGGCTGTCGCCGGAGGACATCGCGGACTGGGAGACGTGGACCCCGGAGCAGCAGCAGGCCGACGTCGAGCGCCACGTTGAGTGGTTCCGCAAGCACCGCGACCACATCGTGGGCGGCGAGGAGCTCGACGAGCCACGGAAGGTGAAGACCCTGCGCCGTGGCCGCCAGGGAGACGGCGTCGTCGTCACCGACGGCCCGTACGTGGAGACCAAGGAGGTCCTCGGCGGCTTCGTGATCCTCGAGACCGAGTCAGAAGAGCAGGCCCTCGCGATCGCGCGCGAGTGGCCGTCGCTCAGCACGCAGCCGAACGCGACCGTTCAGCTGCAGCCCGCATACGTGCGCAACTGAGGCCGGGCTGGCATCGGCCATGCATGAGCCCAGATATGGAATTCACCGCAGCCCTCATCGTTCTGGCGGTGGGGCTCATGCTCGAACGAAGCCGCCGCGCCGATGTGCGCGCGAGGATCATCGACCGGCGCCGACGCTGAGGCCGTGAGCGCGGCCGTGCTGGGAGATCGCAACTAGAATCGGGTCGATGCCCAGCGACACCGCCGCGCGCTCGCCATCGGCCCCGCGCCTGACCCCCAAGGAGATCCTCGACCGCCTCAATCCGCCGCAGCGAGAGGCGGTCAGCCACCTGTCCGGCCCGCTGCTCATCCTCGCCGGGGCGGGCAGCGGGAAGACGCGCGTCCTCGCGCACCGCGTCGCCTACCTGATCGCCACGAGCTACAAGCCGTGGCAGATCGTGGCGGTCACGTTCACGAACAAGGCCGCCAACGAGATGCGCCAGCGGATCGCGGGCCTCATCGGCGAGGAGGGCGCTCGCGAGGCGACGATCGGGACGTTCCACGCCATCTGCGCCCGAATCCTGCGTCGCGACGGTGAGTCGATCGGGCTGACGCGAAGCTTCACGATCTACGACCGCGCCGACCAGATGGCCCTCGTGAAGACCGTCCTGAAGAACCTGGACCTCGACGAGAAGCGGTTCGGCCCGTCCGGCATGCTCGCCTGGATCGGCCAGCGCAAGGACGAGCTCGCCGACGTCGCGACCGCCAGCAAGCAGGCGGCGAACTACTACGACGAGACGGCGGCGCGCGTGTACGCCGCGTACCAGCGCCAGCTTGCCGAGGACGACGCGGTCGACTTCGACGACCTGCTCATGCGCGTCGTCTTCCTCTTCGAGCAGCACGCGGACGTGCTCGCGCGATACCAGCAGCGCTGGCAGCAGATCCTGGTCGACGAGTACCAGGACACGAACCGCGCGCAGTACCTCATCTGTCGCCAGCTCGCGGCGAAGCATCGCAACCTGTCGGTCGTCGGCGACGACGACCAGAGCATCTACTCGTGGCGCGGCGCGGACCTGCGCAACATCCTCGACTTCGAGGCCGACTACCCCGACGCCAAGGTCGTGAAGCTCGAGCAGAACTACCGATCGACGCAGACGATCCTCGATGCCGCGCACGCCGTCGTCAGCCGCAACGCGGGCCGCAAGGACAAGAAGCTGTGGACCGATCGCGGGGCGGGGACGCAGATCACGCTGTTCGACGCGTACAACGAGTACGAGGAGGCCGAGTTCGTCGCGCGCCAGGTCGAGAAGCTCGTCGGCGGCGCACGCCGCGGGGGCATGACCGCGCTTCTGACGAGCCGCGCGGACGACGAGGACGGCTCGCTGCGCTACGGCGACGTGGCCGTGGGCTACCGGATCAACGCCCAGTCACGCGTGCTGGAAGAGGCGTTCATGCGCTTCGGCATCCCGTACCAGCTCGTCGGCGGCGTTCGCTTCTACGAGCGGCGCGAGGTCAAGGACGCCCTGGCCTACGTCCGCCTCGCGCGCAACCAGGCCGATCGCGTGGCGCTGCTGCGGATCATCAACGTGCCGGCGCGCGGGATCGGCGCGAAGACCGTCGAGGAGCTCGCCGCATGGGCCGAGTCGCGCAACGTCAGCCTGTGGGAGGCGGTGCTCGCGGCGGGTGAGAACCCGAACCTTGCAACGCGATCACGCGCGCAGCTCGGCGTCTTCGCCGACCTTGTCCGCGGCCTGATCGAGATGGTCCCGAACGAGCCGCCGTCGGCGATCTTCGACGCCGCGCTCGAGCGCTCCGGCCTGCGCGAGGCGATCCAGGACGGCACCGAGGACGGCGAGGAGCGCTGGGCGAACCTGATGGAGCTGCGCAACCACGCCGCCGAGTTCGACGAGATCACCCCGCCCGAAGGCCTGGCCCGATTCCTCGAGGAAGTGGCCCTCGTCAGCGACCAGGACGAGATGGAGGACGTCCCCGATCGGGTGACGCTCATCACGCTCCATGCCGCGAAGGGCCTCGAGTTCCCGGTCGTCTTCATGGTCGGCCTGGAGGAGGGGCTGCTGCCGCATCGGCGTGCCCTCGAGGACGAGCGGGAGCTCGAGGAGGAGCGTCGCCTTGCGTACGTGGGCATGACCCGCGCGAAGGACCGGCTGTACCTCGTGCACGCGCACCACCGTTCGACCTACGGCGTCGGCGCGCAGGCCGATGCGTCCCGCTTCCTCGCCGAGCTTCCCGAGGAGCTGCTGGCCGCGGAACGCTCCGCGGCGCCATTCCGCCGCGGCGGCGACTGGCCGCGCGGGACCGATGACGACGGCGGCTGGCTTCCGTCCGGCTATCGCTCGCCGGTGCGGAGCCGCACGAACGAGCCGCTCCGCCCGATCACCCTGCCAGACCTGGCCGCGCCGCGACCGGTTGGCAGGGAGCTCGACGCGGCTCGCGAGCGCGTGGCGGAGACCTCGTATCCGGGCGGCGAATCCGTGGACATGGGCTCCGGGACGTTCTCCGCGCCCGGCGCCGGCGACGCGCTCGGCGCCGAGGAGGAGCCGGCATGGAAGGCCGGCGACCGCGTCACGCATCGGCGATTCGGTGACGGGATCGTCGTCAGCAGCCGGATCGTCAAGGGCGACGAGGAGGTCACCGTCGCGTTCGTGGGCGAGGGTGTGAAGCGGCTGATCGCGGCGTACGCGGGGCTGGAGCGCGCCTCCTGATGCCCGCGGAGGAGCTCATCGCCGACCTTCGGCGCGAGCGCGATGGGCTGCTCGCCGCTCTCGACTCGATCGAGCCGGGCTCGCTGACGACTCCCGGGCTGGTCGGGGACTGGAGCGCGCGTGAGCTGATCGCCCACCTCGGCTACTGGACCGGACACGCGGTCGAGGTCATCCATCTCTTCGAGCAGGGTCGGATCGCGGAGGACGACCTCGGCGGCCAGACCGTCGACGAGGTCAACGCGACCGTCGCGCGCATCGCGCGTGACACGCCGCTGGCCACCGTGCGGACGCGCGAGGCCGCATCGGTCGAGGCGCTCGTCGAGCGTCTCGGAGCGCTCGATCCCTCGCTCCTGCCCCAGATCCTGCCCGACGGCGCAACGCTCGAGCAGGGGATCCGCGAGGACGCATCGGACCACTACCGGGAGCACGCCGAGGAGCTCGTGCGCGTGCTCGAGGAGCCGCCGCGTGGCTGATCGATCGGCGCTGCTCCAGGACCTTGACGCGGCGCGCGAGGACTTCCTCGAAGCGCTGTCCGCCGTCGACCTGGAGCTCGCGACCGTCCCTGGTGTCATGGAGGACTTGAGCGTCCGGGACCTCGTCTATCACGTCGCCGTGTGGTGCGAGCACGGGTCCGAGGCGATCGACCTGGTCTCTCACGGTCGCGCCGACGAGTTCTCGTACTCGACCGGCGACACCGACGCGATGAACGCCCGGTTCCTGGCCGATGGCCGCTCGGTCTCCCCGGCCGATGCGCTCGCGCGCGAGGAGGCGGCGTTCGAGGGATTCCGAGAGCGGATCTCCGGCCTCGACGCGGCGCTCCTCGACGCGCGGCTCGGCAACGGCGACACCGTTACGGAGGTCATCGTCTACGACGGCCCGCAGCACTACGACGAGCACACCGCGCACCTCCGGGCGTGGTTCGGGACCGATGCGGACGATGCATCCGACGAGCAAGGCTGAGACGGCCGGATGAGCGTCACCGACCCCGCGGCCAGAGTCGACGAGCTGCGCACGATCCTGAACGAGGCGAACCACCGCTACCACGTCCTCGACGCGCCGACGATCAGCGACCGCGAGTACGACCTGCTGTTCAAGGAGCTGAACGAGCTCGAGGCGGCGCACCCGGAGCTGGTGACGGAGGACTCGCCGACACAGCGCGTGGGGGCGCCGGTCGAGGGCGGCTTCCCGTCCGTCCGCCACGACGTGCCGATGCTCTCGCTCGGCAACGCGTTCGGTGCCGACGACCTCCGCGAGTTCGACCAGCGCGTCCGCCGCGGCCTCGGCCGGGGCCCGGACGATCCACCGGTGGCGTACGTCTGCGAGCTGAAGATCGACGGGCTGGCGATCAGCCTCCGCTACGAGGGCCGGCGCTTCGTGCGCGGCGCGACGCGCGGCGACGGGACGACGGGCGAGGACGTGACGCCGAACCTGAGGACCGTCCGCGCGATCCCGCTGACGCTGAAGGAGGATCCGCCTGGCGAGGCGCTCGAGGTACGCGGCGAGGTGTTCATGCCGCGCGGCGCGTTCGCCGCCCTGAACGAGCAGCTCGAGAAGGAGGGCAAGCCCCTCTACGCCAACGCGCGGAACACGACCGCCGGCACCGTGCGCCAGAAGGATCCGAAGGTCACCGCCGGCCGGCGGCTGAGCCTGTGGACGTACCAGCTCGTCGGGGCACACGGCCTCACGAGCCACTCGGAGTCGCTCGACCTCCTCGGGCGCCTCGGCTTCCCGGTCAACCCGAACGTCCGGCGCGTCGAGGGCATCGACGCGGTCATCGCCTTCACCGAGGAGTGGTCCGAGCAGCGCAAGGACCTCGAGTACGAGACCGATGGGATCGTCATCAAGGTCGACTCGCTGGAGGAGCAGGTCACGCTGGGCTTCGTGAGCCGCGCGCCGCGCTGGGCGACCGCCTACAAGTTCCCGGCCGAGCAGGTGACGACGAAGCTCGAGGAAATCGAGGTCTATGTCGGCCGGACGGGTGCGATGACGCCGGTCGCGCACGTCACGCCGGTCTTCGTGGGCGGCACGACGGTGCGCAACGCGACGCTCCACAACATCGACGAGATCCGGCGCAAGGACCTCCGCGTCGGCGACACGGTCGTCCTCCAGCGCGCCGGCGACGTCATCCCCGAAGTCGTCTCTGCCGTCGTCGACGCCCGTGACGGCTCCGAGTCGATCTGGGAGATGCCGGCGACCTGCCCGGTGTGCGGCACCGCGGCGCTCCGAGAGGAGGGCGAGGTCGTCGTCCGCTGCCCGAACCCGTACTGCCCGGCCCAGCGGATCGGCGGGCTGCTCCACTTCACAGGACGGGGCGGGCTCGACGTCGACGGCCTCGGCTACAAGATCATGATCCAGCTCGCCGAGCGCGAGATCGTCACCGAGCCGGCCGACGTCTTTCGGCTCGACGTGGACACGCTCGCGGGCCTCGACCGGCTCGGGCGGAAGAGCGCCGAGAACCTCATGGCCTCGATCGACGCCGCCCGCCACCGCCCCCTGAGCCGGATCATCAACGCGCTCGGGATCCGCCACGTCGGGGAGACGACCGCGATCGACCTCGCGAACTGGCTCACGCGCGAGCTTCCGCGGTCGGAGGACGAGACCGATGCGGACTGGACCCGTCGCGCGGCCGATCGGCTGCGAGACGCATCGGTCGAGGAGCTGACCGGCGTGTTCGGGATCGGCACGGTCGTCGCCGAGGGGATCGTCCGGTTCTTCGGGGACGAGCACACGCGCGACACGCTGCATCGGCTGATCGAGGCCGGCGTGGCGGCGGAGGCGCCGGCGCCAGGGGCCGCGGTCGAGCCGGCCGGGGGACCGCTGAGCGGCAAGACGTTGGTCGTGACCGGCACCCTGCCCGGCTTCAGCCGCTCGGAGGCGGAGGAGGCGATCCGCGCGGCCGGCGGGCACGCGGCATCGTCGGTCTCGGCGAAGACGGACTACCTCGTGGCCGGAGACAAGGCCGGCAGCAAGCTCGCGAAGGCCGAGTCCCTCGGCGTGCCGGTGCTCGACGAGGACGCCTTCCGCAAGGTCCTGGAGGGCCAATCCTGATGGGCACGGCACGCCGCGCAACCGCGGTGAACGGATGACGCCGGCGGTCGTGCGTAGTGCGCGACCGGAAGACGCCGGCGGCATCGAGCGGGTGGCACGGGCCAGCTGGGCCGACACGTACCGCGACATCTTCGAGCCCGACGTCATCGAGCGGTTCCTCGCCGATAACTACTCGGCCCAGGCGCTGGAGGCGTCCATCCAGCGCGCCACCGACCGCGACGACACCGAGTTCCTCGTCGCCGAGCGCGACGGCGAGGTCGTCGCCTTCGCGCATTTCGGCGTGGGGCCGCGAGGGCCGCAGCTCGCGCGGATCTATGCGCACCCCGACCACTACGGGACGGGCGCCGGGAGCGCATTGCTGAGCGAGCTGCACCGGCGGCTCGACGGCCGAGTCGATGCGTACGTCCTTGACGTCCACGCGCGCAACGAGCGCGGCCGGGCCTTCTACGACCGCAATGGGTTCGTGATCGTCGGCGAGGCCCCGGACGATCACGTCACGCTGCGACGCGTCCTCCACCCACCTCGCCCGACACTGCCCGTCGAGACCGATCGACTGCGGCTCCGCGAGCTCACCGAGGCTGACACCGAGGCGCTGCACCGGATCTACGGCGACGCCGAGACGACCCGCTACCTTGGCAGGACGGGGCGGCCCACCGCCGACCTCGAGGCCACGGCCCGTGTCGTCGACTTCGTGCACCGGCACGCGGATCTCCACGGCTTCTCGATGTGGGCCGTGGACGAGCGCGAGGGCGAGCCGGTCGTCGGCATCGCGGGCCTGATCTGGGTCGAGGGGCACGGGCCGGACGTCGAGGCCGCGTACGTCCTCCGACGCGACCGCTGGGGACGCGGATACGCGACCGAGGCGTTGCGGGCGGTCCTGGAGATCGGCCACGACGAGCTCGGCCTCGACCGGATCGTCGCGCTGGCGTATCCGGCGAACGAACCGTCGCGACGGGTGATGGAGAAGGCGGGGATGCGCGCCGACGGGACGGTCGCGGCGTACGGGCGCGAGCTCACCCGGCACGTCTCGGAGCGTCGGCCGGGCTCGAGCGCCTAGCGGCGCCCTCCGGCCATCTTCACCGCGTCGGGGCGGCCACGGAGGCGCCACATGGCGAGGATCCCGACCAGGGGGCCGAGCGCGAGGATCGCGAACGCGATGCCCCACGACAGCTGGTCGACCGGCTCGAGGAGCCCGACCACGACGATCGTGACGGCGGTGAGGAGGAATCCGGAGGCCGTCTGCAGCGCGAGGGCCGATCCCGCCGTCCCCGGAGGCGAGAGCTCGCTGATGGCGGTCGAGAACTGCGCCGAGTCGGCGACGACGGTGATGCCCCAGACCACGACGACGGCCAGGATGAGGGCGGTCGACGCACCGAACAGGAAGCCGGCGACGATCGCGCTCGTTCCGGACAGGGCCATGGCCGCGATCGTCAGGGTCGTCCGTCCGAGCCGATCGGCGAGGGCACCGGCTCCGATGCAGCCGACGGCGCCGGCCGCGACGACCAGGAAGGCCACGCCGCTCGCACCCTGCTGGGTGACGTCGCCGCTCAGCGCGAGGCTCGCGGCGAGAAACGCCGGAACCCAGGTCCACATCGCGTACAGCTCCCACATGTGCCCGAGGTAGCCGACGTTCGCGAGCCGCACGGAGGGCTCTGCGAGCGCAGCGCGCGCCTGGCGAAGGCTGAGCCGTACGGCCGGGACCGCGAGGGGTCCCTCACGCACGGTCGACCATGCGATCACGGCCGCCAGGACGCCCGGGATGCTGCCGGCGAGGACGACGAGGCGCCAGTCGAGGTCGACGATCGCGCCCCCGGCACGAAGCGCGTGCGGCAGCGCGGAGCCGAGCGTGATCGCACCGATGAGCGCTCCCACCGCCAGGCCGCGCTCGCGCGAGAACCATCCCGCGAGGACCTTCATCGCGACCGGGTAGACCGCCGCGATCCCGGCGCCGCTCAGCGCCCGGAGCGGCAGGGCCGTGGCCAGGTCGACGGCCAGCAGGCCGAACGCCGCGTTGGCGGCGGCGGCGACGAGCGCGCCGATCGCGATGAGCCACCGTGCCGGAACGACGTCGGCCGCACCGGTCAGCGCCAGGACGAGTGCGCCGATCGCGAAGCCGACCTGCACCGCCACGGTCAACAGCGCCGTCTGAAGCCCGTCGATCTGCCACTCGGCGGCGATGAGCGGTGCGACGGCCGCGGCGCTGAACCACGGCACGAGCGCGAGGACGATCGTGGCCGACAGCGCGGTGAGGACCCACCAGCGACCCGGTGGCTCCTCGATCACGCAGCGACCTCGGCGAGGAACGACTCCACGAGGTCGTCGTAGCCCCGGAACGAGCTGCGCACGGTGTGGCCGCACTCCGGGTCGGTCACGAGCGTCGCGCCCGGGATGCGCTCGGCCACGAGCTGGGTGGAGGCGAGCGGCACGACCTGGTCGAGCTCCCCGGCCAGGACGAGCGCGGGAACGGCGATCTCGCCGAGTCGCGACGTCACGAAGGAGCTCGGGTCGAGCGTCGCCTTGAGCTCGCCGATGAACCGCTCCGGCGTCGCCGGTCGAGGCTGCAGCCGCGCGGCGGCCGCGAACGAGCCCGACTCCGTCTCGGTGCCCGCCTTCATCCGCTGCGCCATGTCGCCGAAGAACGTCCCCCAGTCGCCTGCGTCCGCCAGCTCGATCCATCGGCGCATTCGCTCCGCCATCGGTGAGTCGGGAGGCGTCTCCGCAGCGACGGCCGCCAGGACAAGCCGCTCCACGAGCTCGGGATGGTCGGCCGTCAACCACAGTCCGATGCGCCCGCCCCCGGACTCGGCCTCGATCGCCACCGGCGGCAGGCCGAGCTCGCGGAGGGCGACCGCCACCCCGTCGGCGATGACCCGCGGGTGCATGATCCGCTCGGCATCTGCCGGGTCGTCGGGAAGCGGCCGGCCGAGGATCGTGACCCGGCGCGTGGCAGCCCGTCGCTCCCAGCGCCGCTCGAGCAGCTGCTCGGTGCCGGCGAGGGTTCGGAATCCGGTCTCGACTCCGCCAAGCACGACGACGGGTGCGCCGGCGTCGTTCGCGTCGAGGGAGAAGGCCTCGATCCGGCCCCCGGCGATCGGGATCGTCTGGATGGGCACGCGGTCATGCTGCCAGATTCGCCGCTGCCGCTCGCGCGCTACCATCGGTCCGTGGCCGAGATCAGCCGGGACGACGTCCTCCACGTCGCGCGCCTCGCGCGGCTGCATCTGACCGACGAGGAGGTCGACCGGATGCAGGTGCAGCTGTCGAACATCCTCGACGCGATCGAGACGCTCCGCGACGTCGACACGAGCCACGTCGGGCCGACGGCGAGCGTGATCGCGCTCGAAAACGTCATGCGCGACGACGTCGTCGCGCCGGGCCTCTCGCGGGAGGCGGCGCTCGCGAATGCCCCCCTCCGAGACGATCCGTTCCTGCGCGTCCCGACCGTCCTGGAGGAGGGGCGGTGAGCGAGCTGGCCCTCGCCGACCGCACGATCACCGACGTCGCCGACGCCCTCAGCGCGGGACAGACGAGCGCGCGGGAGCTGACCGATGCGTGCCTCGAACGGATCGAGCGCGACGCCGAACGGCTGAACACGTTCCTCGCCATCGACGCGGATGCCGTTCGCCGCGCGGCCGACGATGCCGACGCGGCGCGCGCACGCGGCGACGCCGACGGCCGCCCCCTGCTCGGCATCCCGTACGCGCTGAAGGACATCTTCGTCACGCGAGCGCTCGGTGACGATGGCGGCGTCCTGCCGGGCGGGCTGCCCACGACGGCCGGCTCGCGGATCCTCGAGGGCTATCGGTCCCCATACGCGTCGTCGGCGCAGGAGCGGCTGGAGGCGGCGGGCGCGATCCTCATCGGCAAGACGAACTGCGACGAGTTCGCGATGGGGTCGTCGAACGAGAACTCGGCGTTCGGGCCGGTCCGCAACCCGTGGGACGAGACGACGGTGCCCGGCGGCTCATCGGGCGGCTCCGCGGCGGCCGTCGCATCCGGCCAGGCGTTCTTCGCGCTCGGCACCGACACGGGCGGCTCGATCCGCCAGCCCGCCAGCCTGACCGGGACGGTCGGGATGAAGCCGACGTACGGGCGGGTGAGCCGATACGGGATGGTCGCCTTCGCCTCGAGCCTCGACCAGTGCGGCCCGTTCGCGCGCAGCGTCCGCGACCTCGCGCTCGTGCTCGGCGCGGTCGCCGGCCACGATCCGCGCGACTCGACGAGCGTCGACACCCCGGTCCCGGACTACGCCGCCGCCCTGAGCGGCGACGTCCGCGGCCTGCGACTCGGCGTGCCGAGGGAGTACTTCGTGGCGGGCATGGAGCCCGGCGTCGAGTCCGCGGTGCGCGCCGGTGTCGAGACCCTGCGCGATCTCGGTGCTGAGATCGTCGACGTCAGCCTGCCCTCGACCGACCGCGGCCTCGCGACGTACTACATCATCGCTCCGGCCGAGGCGTCGGCGAACCTCGCACGCTACGACGGCGTCCGCTACGGGCTGAGCGCCGGCGAGGCCGAGCTCTGGGAGAACTACGACCGCACGCGCGGCTCCGGCTTCGGGGCCGAGGTCAAGCGTCGGATCATGCTCGGCACGTACGCCCTCTCGGCCGGCTACTACGACGCCTACTACGTGAAGGCGCAGCAGGTGCGCACGCTCATCAAGGCCGAGTTCGACGAGGTCCTCGAGACCGTCGACGCCATCCTCGCACCGACCTCGCCGACCGTCGCGTTCAAGATCGGCGCGAAGGTCGACGACCCGCTGGCGATGTACCTGAACGACGCCTGCACGTTGCCGGTGAACATCGCCGGGCTGCCGGGCATCAGCGTGCCGTGCGGGGTCTCCGGCGGGCTACCGGTCGGCCTCCAGGTCATCGGCCGGGCGTTCGACGAGGCGACCGTGCTGCGGGTGGCCGATGCCTACGAGCGGGCCGCCGGCTTCGCCGAGATGCGCTCGCCGCTCGCCCACGACTGAGGTTGACCTGCGGCGTCCCTGGGCCGAACCTTCGCCCATGCGGATCGGCGAGCTCGCCCGCGACCTGGGGGTGAGCGCGGACACGCTCCGGTTCTACGAGCGTTCCGGGTTCCTTCCCCGGCCCGACCGCAGTGAGAATGGCTACCGCGAATACGCGCCCGGTGACGTCGAGCGCGTCCGGCTGCTGCTCGACCTGCGACGCCTCGACATCCCGCTGGACGAGGCCGCGAAGCTGGCGGGCTGGTGCCAGTCGGGACACTGCGCCGAGACGACGGCCGAGCTGCCCACGGCGCTCGCCGAACGGCGCGCCGACGTTCAGGCACGGATCGCGGGCCTCACGTCGCTCGACGCGCGTCTGGCATCGCTCGAGCGTCACCTCCAGCTCGCCGAGCTGCCGATGGCCGGCCAATCCTCGCCCTGCTGTGCTGCGGCCGCGGTGGTCTACGGCGCGACTGATGCAGGCTCCGGCGCGGCGGTCGTGCCGAGGTAGTCCGTCAGACCCCCGCTGGCGCCGATGCCGTCGCCGGCGACGCCTCGAGGATCGCCTTGAGCTTCTCGAGTTCGGCGGCCTCACCCCTGCGGACCTCGCGGGCCACGATGGGCTGGAGGATTCGCCACCAGCCTCGGAGCCGGTACTCGCCGGAGCTCGTCAGCCGCGAACCGTCCGGACGCGGGTCCACGTCGATGACGGCGTGCCAGTCGAATGCCCGGTGCGTGATCCGGTATTCGACCCTGCGATCCGGCTCGAGAGCGGTCAGCTCGTAGCGGATCGGGCCCTTGAACGGGCCTGGCAAGGAGAACGTCCCGGTCGAGCCGAGGACCGGCGGGCCGCTGCCTTCGTGCCGAATGTCCTGCATCTCGGTCCACTCGTCCCAACGCGAGATGTCGAGGACCGCCGCGAAGGCCTCCTCTGCCGGACGGGACACGTCCACCGCGGATGCGTACGTGATCATCGTTCGAATCCTCCGATTCGCGCGCCCTTGCGCGCTCTCGACGGTGGACGCTAGGCCCTGGAGCCGCTCCAAGGTCAACCCCCCTCAGGGGGGCGGGTAGACTTCTGCGCGATGCCCGAGGTCAGTCACGTCCGCTTCGCCGTTCGCGAGCAGGCCACGTTCAACCGCGTCCTGCGCGAGGGGGGCGCACAGAGCTTCCCGCAATGGCTGTACGCGGAGCCCGCGGACGTGTCCCGCATCCTGTGGTGGGGCGTGCGCTCGGCGCCGACACAGTTCCTGGACGTTCCGGCACCCGACGACGCCCGGTACGGCCTCTTTCCGAGGGCGGTCGACGATTGGACCGAGGCGCCGCGCGGCCTGATCCTCGCGACCGTGGACGCCGAGCGTGCCGCCGCCGACCTCGCGCCCGCGCTCGGTGACACCTGGCACGACGCCGGCACCGACGACCTGCTCGGGGCGACGTGCCGTCGCATCACCCTCGGCCGCGGTGAGCTCGTCCTGGCCGAGCCGTCGACGGAGGGCTACGCGGCCGCCTGCCTGGCCGCGTTCGGTGAGGGACCGATCGCGGTCGCGCTCGATGGCACGACCTCCTTCGGGCGGCCGGCGACGACGAACCCGGTGAACGGCGGCCGTGCGACGTACGTGCGGATCGGCCCCCGTCCGGCGCCGATGCTCATCTTCCTTCCCGCATCCGGATGATCGAGGCCGACGCCGAGCATCTTGCGTCGGTCGAGGCCTGGCGAACCGCGCGATACGCGCGCCTGCGCGCCGAGGTCGGCTGGCTGACGCTCGCCGGGCTGGGGTGGCTGCAGCCCGGGATCAACCGCATCGGCTCGGCCGATGACGCGGACGTCGTGCTTCCGGGTGGCCCTCCGTTCGCCGGGACGGTGACCGTGCCGGATGGCGGACTGCCGACCGTCGACGGCGCCTTCCTGCACGACGGCGCCCCGGTGCATGGCCTCGAGCTCGAGACCGATGCGCACGGCGAGCCGACCCTCCTCGAGCTCGGCCGGCTGCGGCTGTGCGTGATCGATCGCGACGGGCGGCTCGCGATCCGCACCTGGGACACGGCCGCCCCGGCCCGCGCCGCATTCACCGGCATCGATCACTGGCCGGTCGATCCCGCGTGGCGCATCCAGACGCGCTTCGAGGCGACGCCCGGGCGGACCCTCGACGTCCCGGGCGTGCTCGGACCGAGCGAGCATCAGGAGTCGCCGGGCGAGCTCGCGTTCGAGATCGAGGGAGGGACGCACCGATTGCAGGCCCTTCGGGGTGGCGACGCCGGCGAGCTGTGGCTGGTCTTCGGCGACGCCACGAACGGGCCGGAGACGTACGGCGGCGGCCGCTACCTCTATACCGATGCGCCCGATGCCGACGGCCGCGTGACCGTCGACTTCAACCGCGCCTACAACCCGCCGTGCGTGTTCACGCCGTACGCGACGTGCTCGCTGCCGTGGCCGGCAAACCGCCTCTCGATCCGGGTCGAGGCCGGCGAGCGCCTCTACCGTCCGCCCGACGCGGGCCTGACGGGACGCTAGGCCTCGCGGCGCAGCTCGTCGAGGTCGAGGTCGCGCTCGATCGAGCGAAGCGTCTCGACGCTGATCTCGCCCCGGTCGCGCAGCTCGACGACGGCGAGCCGCTCGGCGCCGATGACGGAGCGCCGGATCTCGTCGTGCTCGATCTCCTCGACCTCCTCGTCGCTCAGCTCGGCGTTCCCGTCGTCCGAGTGACGGTGCGCGACGTGCTCGCCGCGGTGCTCGTAGCGTTCCTTCAGCTGGTCGAGCAGCGGAAGGTGTCCCGGAACCTCGGCCCGGAGCTCCTCGATCCGGACGAGGGCCGCCTCGGTGGCGACCTCCCGAGCGTGGAGCTCCTCGTGCTCGAGCGAGCCGTCGTCGACGACGCCGAGCCGGCGGATGAGGGCCGGTAGCGTGAGGCCCTGTCCGAGCAGGGTGACGAGGATGACGGTGAACGTCAGGAAGATCACCAGGCCGCGTCCGGGGAACGGCTCGCCCGTATCGGTCACGAGCGGGAGCGCCAGGGCGGCCGCCAGCGACACGGCTCCGCGCATGCCGCCCCACGCCAGGATCAGGACGGCGCGCGCGGGCGGCGCCGGGTCGCGCCGCGCCAGCGACGGGCTCAGCCATCGGGGCACATAGGTCGCCGGGAAGACCCATGCGACGCGCACGAGGATGACCGTGGCGCTGACCGCCGCCGCCATCCCAAGCAGCTGTCCAGGCGAGTAGCCCTCGATGTCGGCGGTCACGGTCGGGAGCTGGAGGCCGATGAGCAGGAACGCGAGGCCGTTCACGACGAAGATCACCATCTGCCAGACGCCGCTCGCCAACAGCCGCGCGTCCGAGCGCAGGATCCGCGGGGCGCGCCAGCCCACGAGGAGGCCGGCGGTGACCGTCGAGATCACGCCCGAGACTCCGACCGCCTCGGCCGGCAGGTACGCGGCGAAGGGAGCGAGCAGGCTCAGGAGCACCTCGACCGGTGGATTCTCGATCAGCGACAGGAGCCAGCTCGTCAGCCAGCCGACGACGAGCCCGATCAGCACGCCACCGACGGCGACCACCACGAACGTCGTGACCGCCGTCCCGAGGCTGATCGCCGAGCCGGTGACGACCGCCGCGACGGCCAGGCCGTAGATCGTCAGCGCGGTCGCGTCGTTCACGAGGCTCTCGCCCTCGAAGATCAGCACGAGCCGCCTCGGCAGGCTCAGCCGCCTGGCGATCGCGGTCACCGAGATCGCGTCGGGCGGGGAGACGATGGCGCCGAGCGCGATCGCGACGGGCCAGCCGAGCTCCGGGGCCAGGCCGATCGTGACGGCCGCCACGGCCAGGGTCGTGGTGACCACCAGCCCGACCGCGAGCAGTGTGATCGGCCGCACGTTGCGCCACAGATCGCGCGGGGACAGGAAGAAGGCGGCCGCGAACAGGATCGGCGGCAGGAAGAGGACGAGGACGGTGTCCGGGTCGAGCTCGACGCGAGGGACGACGGGCAGGAGGCCGATCGCGAGCCCGGCGACGACCATGAGGATCGGGTACGGGATGTCGAGCTTCGCCGCCACGAGCGTGACCGCCGCGACGACGGCGACGAGGACGAGGACGAGCTCGATCGGATGCATCGGCGCCACTCTAGGGCAGCGCGCGTTCGATCAGGCCGACGGGCCGCTAGACTGGCGCCGATGACGAGCCAGCCGGCCACGCGACGCCCGACCGCCGACTTCCTCAACGACCGCGTTCGCGCGATCCCGCCGTCGGGGATTCGCCGCTTCTTCGACATGCTGAACGAGATGAAGGACGTCATCAGCCTGACGATCGGCGAGCCCGACTTCACGACGCCCGAGCCGATCACCGCTGCGGCGATCCGCAGCCTCGAGGCGGGGGAGACCCACTACACCGCCAATGGCGGCATCATCGAGCTCCGCGAGCTGATCGCCGCGAGCCTGCGAGACCGATACGGCGTCGAGTACGACCCGCGCACCGAGCTGATCATCACCGTCGGCGCCTCCGAGGGCGTCGACGCGGCGATGCGCGCGACGATCAACGAGGGCGACGAGGTCATCTACCACGAGCCGTGCTTCGTCGCCTACGCCCCGTGCATCCAGCTGGCGGGCGGCGAGGCGGTCGGCGTGGCCACCACCGATGCCACCGACTTCCGGGTCACCGCCGACATGATCCGCGCCGCGATCACCCCGCGGACGAAGGCGATCTTCCTCGGCTACCCGAACAACCCGACCGGGGCCGTTCTCGATCGGCCCGAGCTCGAGGCGATCGCCGGCGTGGCCGAGGAGCACGACCTCCTCGTGTACTCCGACGAGATCTACGACCGCCTGGTCTACGGCGACCACGAGCACACCGCCTTCAGCTCGCTGCCTCGGATGCGGGATCGGACGGTCCTGCTCGGCGGGTTCAGCAAGAGCTATGCGATGACGGGCTGGCGAATCGGATACGTCGCCGCCCCCGCCGAGCTCATGACCGGCATCGCGAAGGTCCACCAGTACGGGATCATGTGCGCCCCGACGCCGGCACAGTTCGCCGCCATCGAGGCGCTCCGCAGCGGCGAGCCGCACGTCCAGGCGATGCGCGCCGAGTACGACCGTCGCCGCCGGTACATCACCGATCGGTTCAACCAGATCGGGCTCGCGACCTTCGAGCCGAAGGGCGCCTTCTACTGCTTCCCGCGCGTGACCGACGCCACCGGCCTCGACGACACCGCGTTCGCCGAGCACCTGCTCGAGGAGGAGCGCGTCGGCGTCGTCCCCGGCACCGCGTTCGGCCCATCCGGCGCCGGCCACGTCCGCGTCTGCTACGCAACGGCCCACGAGGACATCGTCGAGGCCATGGACCGCATCGAGCGCTTCGTGGGCCGCCACTCCGCGTGACCCAGGCTCGCTTCGGCAGCACCGAGGCGTTCTCGGCCACCGCCGTCGACTACGCCTCCACGATCGCACCGGCCCTCGTGCCGGTCGCCGCCGAGGTCGTCCGGCGAGCGGAGCTCCGCCCCCGCGAGACGGTGCTCGACCTCGGGACCGGCACGGGAACCGCGGCGCGGATGGCGCTCGGCGAGGGGCGACGGGTGATCGGCCTCGACGGCGCGCCGGGGATGCTCGCGATCGCCCGACGAGAGGTGCCCGAGGCCGAGCTGATGGAGGCGGACTTCACCGCGATCCCGCTCGACGATCGGTCGGTCGACGTCGTCCTCGCCGTCCACGCCCTCCTCTTCGCCAGCGACCGCGTTGCCGCCCTTGGGGAGTGGCTGCGCGTCACGGCGCCTGGAGGCCGGCTGTCGTTCTCGATCCCTGGGCCGGCCGAGGCGACACCCGGCGCGATCTTCCATGACGTCTACGACCGCTACGAGATCCGGTGGCTTCCGACCGACTTCCCGGACGCGTCGACGTATGCGTCCTGGGCCCGCGACGCGGGCTGGATGGACGTCCAGGCGGATGCGGACCCGACGACGGTGGTCCGGCTGGCGGACGACTCCGCCTTCCGCGCCTGGATGCGCGTCGGGCGCATGGACGACGACCGGGACGAAGCGACGGCCGATGCCTTCGCGCGGGAGCTGATGGCGCTCGCGCCGAGGGACGCGGACGGGACGTACCTGCTGCCGTTCGGGGCCCTGTACGTCTCGGCCCGGAAGCCGGCATGAGCATCCCGAGCGAGCTCCGCGTCGCGCCGGGCACGACCCCGGATCTCGCGGGGATCGACCCGCGCGGCACGCCGGGCTTCGACGGCGACAAGGAGTCGGCCGACGCGCGGCTGAAGGAGCTTCGGGCGGAGCTGTCCGCCTTCCAGGAGCGGCTGTGGGCGGAGGGCGCGCAGTCGCTGCTCATCGTGCTCCAGGCCCTCGACGCGGGCGGCAAGGACGGCCTGATCCGCAACGTGATCACGGCATTCAACCCCCAGGGCACACGGGTCACCGGATTCGGAGTTCCGACCGAGGACGAGCTGCGCCACGACTTCCTCTGGCGCGTGCATGCGGCGACCCCGGGCAACGGGCGCATCGGCGTCTTCAACCGATCGCACTACGAGGACGTCCTCGTCGTGCGCGTGAAGGAGCTCGTTCCCGCCGACGTCTGGCGCGACCGATACGAGCGCATCAACGCGTTCGAGGCGCTCCTCGCCGCGAACCGGACCCGCATCGTCAAGCTCTTCCTCCACATCAGCCGCGAGGAGCAGCGCGAGCGGTTCCAGAAGCGGCTCGACAACCCGGAGAAGCAGTGGAAGTGGTCGTCCGGCGACCTCGAGACGCGAACGAAGTGGGCGGACTACCAGGCCGCGTACACCGACGCGCTGGCGCGCTGCTCGACCGACGTCGCGCCATGGTTCGTGATCCCCGCGGATCGCAAGTGGTATCGCGACCTCGCCGCCGCCGAGATCCTGGTCGAGGCCGCGCGGGCGATGGATCCGCAATGGCCCGCGCCAGAGGAGGACGTCAGCGGGATCGAGATTCCCGACTGACGCTCTCAGCCGGCGTGCTGGAGGCAGCTGCGGGCGAAGGCGGCGAGCGCCTCGATCGCCTTCTCCCCGTCGTCGCTGGAGATCGTGAGCTCCATCTTCGGGTCCTCGGCCACCAGTCGCCAGACGGCCTTGACTTCCTCCGAGCCGTCGTCCTGCTGCGCATCGGTCTGAAGCCGCAGGCCTCGGATGGACGCCCAGCGGACGAGGAGCCCGCGCAGGATCCAGTCCCCCTCGGGGCTGGCTCCCGCCGGCGCGTACTGGTAGTCGAGGAGCCCCGCGTCGGTGGCGACGAAGATCCGCAGCCGTCCGTTGTCTGGGTTGACCGTGACGTGGGCGGAGTATTCGGTGGCCCCAAGCTCGCCGAGCTGGCGCTGGACGAGGCCCCGCGCGCGCCCGAGGTTGTCCCATTCGCCGATCTTCATGGGGGCGGAGCATACCGCCTCCCTCGGTACAATCGGTCGCATGGCGGTCACGACGCGGACCGAGTACGAGACGGTCATCGGCATCGAGGTCCACGCGCAGCTGCGGACCGAGTCGAAGATGTTCTGCTCGTGCCCCACGGCGGCGCCGGACGGCGCGCCGGACGAGCCGAACACGCGCGTCTGCCCGATCTGCCTCGGGATGCCCGGCACCCTGCCGGTCATCAACCGCCGCGCCGTCGAGCTCGTGATGCTCACCGGGCTGGCACTGGACTGCCACGTCGAGACCGATGCGGTCCGCTTCGAGCGCAAGAACTACTTCTACCCCGACCTGCCGAAGGGCTACCAGATCAGCCAGTACGTCCTGCCGCTCACGTCCAACGGCCGCCTCCTCGTGCCGGTGCCGAGCGAGGACGCCGAGGTGACGATCGGCATCACCCGGGCGCACCTCGAGGAGGACACGGCGCGGATGCAGCACGCCGGGCGCGGCTACAGCGTCGTCGACTTCAACCGGGCGGGCGTTCCACTCATGGAGATCGTCACCGAGCCTGACCTGCGCTCGCCCGCACAGGCGCGCGCCTACGGCGAGACGCTGCGCGAGCTGCTGCGCGCCATCGGCGTGTCGAGCGCCGATATGGAGGCCGGCAGCATGCGGATCGAGGGCAACGTCAGCCTGCGACCGGTGGGCTCGGCCGCCTTCGGCACGAAGGTCGAGGTCAAGAACCTGAACAGCTTCCGCTCGCTCGAGCGCGCCCTGGCCTTCGAGGTCGAGCGCCACACCGACGCGCTCGAGCGCGGCGAGCCGCTGGCCCAGGAGACGCGCGGCTGGGACGAGGCCGTGGGACGGACGGTCGTCCAGCGCTCGAAGGAGGAGGCGAACGACTACCGCTACTTCCCCGAGCCGGACCTGCCGCCGCTGCGGCCGTCGTCGGCGTGGGTCGACGAGCTCCGCGGCCGCCTGCCGGAGCTGCCGGCACAACGCCGGGCGCGATACACCGATGCGCTCGGGCTGTCGGCGTACGACGCGGGAGTCCTGACCTCCGACGCGGCGCTCGCCGCTTACTTCGACGGCGTCGTGGCCGCGGGCATCTCGCCCAAGGCGGCGGCGAACTGGGTGACGGGTGAGCTCAGCCGCCTCCTGAACCAGCACGCGGCCGCCGGGCTGCGCGCGGACCGGATCGTACTGCGACCCGAGGGCCTCGCGGAGCTCATCGGCGAGGTGGACGCCGGCCGCGTCTCTGGGGCGAATGCGAAGGCGGTGCTCGCCACGGCCTTCGAGACGGGGGAGTCGCCGCGGGCGATCGTCGAGCGCGAGGGCCTCGCGCAGGTGTCCGACGCGTCGGCCGTTGGAGCCGAGATCGACGCGGTCCTGGCCGAGCATCCGGAACAGGTGGCCGAGTACCGTGCGGGCAAGGTCCAGGTCATGCGCTTCCTCGTCGGCCAGGTGATGAAGCGCACGGCAGGCCGCGTCGACGCGCGGCTGGTCAACGACGAGCTCCAGCGCAGGCTCGACGCCGGTGAGGACGGCTGAACGCCCCTGCTGGCACGCCGCGTGCGTTAGGGGCTCGCGCCCAATCGAAACCTTCACAAGGGATGTTCGCGATGCGAATTGCACAAGTCGCACCGCTGGTGGAGAGCGTCCCGCCTCCCGGATACGGCGGGACCGAGCGCGTCGTCTCATACCTGACCGAGGAGCTCGTCAAGGAGGGTCACGACGTGACCCTCTTCGCCAGCGGCGATTCCCGGACGAGCGCGGAGCTCGTCGCCTGCTCCCCGCGCAGCCTGCGCCTCGACGAGGCCGTCGAGGATCCGTTCGCGCACCAGGTCGTCCAGATGGAGGCGGTGGCCGCGGCCGCCGATCGGTTCGACGTCATCCACTGGCACATCGACTACTTCCACTTCCCGCTGTCGCGGCGCCTCGGGGTCCCGCACGTGACGACCCTCCACGGCCGCCTCGACCTTCCCGATCTCCAGCCGATCTACGACGAGTTCCCCGACATGCCGCTCGTGTCGATCTCGGACGATCAGCGGACACCGCTGCCGCAGGCGAAGTGGGCGGCCACGGTGTATCACGGCATGCCACTCGACGAGCTGCTCCCGCATGCGGAGCCTGCCGGGTACCTCGCCTTCCTCGGCCGGATCTCACCCGAGAAGCGCGCCGATCGAGCGATCGAGGTCGCCCGCCGGGCGCGGATGCCGCTGCGGATCGCGGCCAAGGTCGACGATGCCGACCGCGAGTACTTCGAGGAGGAGATCGAGCCGCTGCTCGAGCAGGATCACGTCGACTTCATCGGCGAGATCGGTCCGGAGGAAAAGAACGAGTTCCTCGGACGAGCGAAGGCCCTGCTCTTCCCGATCGACTGGAACGAGCCATTCGGTCTCGCGATGATCGAGGCGATGGCGTGCGCGACACCGGTGATCGCGTATCGCTCGGGGTCCGTGCCGGAGGTCATCGACGAGGGCGTCACCGGGTTCGTCGTCGACGACATCGACAGCGCGACCGCGGCCGTTGGCCGGCTCGACGAGCTCGACCGGGCCGGCGTGCGGGCGGGCTTCGAGCGCCGCTTCGATGTCGCGCGGATGGCGCGGGACTACCTCAGGGTGTACGAGGCGCTGATCGCCGACGCGACGCCGCCGACCTCGGCTCCGATCCCGATCTCGGCGGAGGGGACGGCCGCGGGCGTGTAGGCTGGCGGCTCGACTCACCGCAGGAGAGCCATGGCGACCCAGCCCGACGATCGCATCGCGAGCACGGATGACCCGCGCACGGTCGTCGAGGTCGACGGGCGCTACTACATCCTCGCGACGAGCACGCTGGCCGACGAGAGCGACCGGGTCCTCAAGCACGGCGAGTCATTCGCGATCTTCGACCGCTGGGGCGACATCCAGCCGGTTGGCCTGGGCGAGGAGGGCCTCTTCCATCGCGGCACGCGTCACGTCTCCGGATACCGCCTGCGCGTCGGCGACGAGCGGGCGCTGCTGCTCGGCTCGACCACGCGCCACGACAACTCACGCCTGACGACCGACCTGACGAACCCGGACATGGTCCTCGACGGCCGGCCGCTGCGCGCCGGAACGGTCCACCTGTCCCGGACGAAGGTGCTCTGGGCCGGGGCGTGCCACGAGCGGATCGAGATCCGCAACTTCGGCCAGGAGCCGGTGTCGCTGCCGATCTCCATCCGGTTCGCCGCGGACTTCGCCGACGTCTTCGAGGTCCGCGGCATGGAGCGCGCGGCTCGTGGCACGCAGCTCGAGCCGGAGGTCCACGACGGGCGGCTCCTCCTCGCCTATGACGGCCTCGACGGCGTCAGGCGGACGACGACGATCGCCTTCGCGCCGGCGCCGGACCGGATCGGTGCGCGCGGCGCCGCGTACGACCTCGAGCTGCTGCCGGGACGCGCGACCGTCATCGAGCTGCGCATCGACTGCGAGAGCGGGCCGCCGCGGGAGGTGGACTTCGGGTCGGCGCTCGCGCGATTCTCGGCGGAGCTCGACGGTCGCTTCGAGCGTTCGGCCCGCGTCAGCAGCTCGAGCGAGCTCTTCGACGACTGGGTCGGACGGAGCCTGGCCGACATCGTGATGATGACGAGCGAGACGGCAGATGGACCCTACCCGTATGCCGGTGTCCCGTGGTTCAGCACGGTGTTCGGGCGAGACGGGGTGATCACCGCCTTCCAGCTGCTCTGGGTGCAGCCGGGGCTCGCGCGCGGCGTCCTCAAGCACCTGGCCGCCATGCAGGCAACCCAGGACGAGCCGGAACGCGACGCCCAGCCGGGCAAGATCCTCCACGAGGTGCGCCACGGCGAGATGGCGGCACTCATGGAGGTCCCGTTCGGGCGCTACTACGGCAGCCACGACGCCACGCCGCTGTTCGTCATGCTGGCCGGTGCCCACTACCGCACCACCGGCGACCTCGAGCTCGCCCGTGAGCTGTGGCCTCATGTCGAGGCCGCGCTCGGCTGGATCGACGGCCCCGCCGACCCCGACGGCGACGGGTTCGTCGAGTACGCCCGCCGGCGTCCGACCGGCCTCGTGCAGCAGGGCTGGAAGGACTCCGACGACTCGGTCTTCCATGCCGATGGCACCCTTGCGGAGGGCCCGCTCGCGCTGTGCGAGATCCAGGGCTATGTCTTCGCCGCTCGCCGCGCCGCTGCCGAGCTCGCCGAGGCCCTGGGGCTCGGGGGGCGAGCCGCCGAGCTCAGAGCTCGGGCCGAGGCGCTGCGCGTCCGCTTCGAGGAGGCGTTCTGGGACGAGGAGCTCGGGACCTACGGGATCGCGCTCGACGGCGACAAGCGGCTCTGCCGCGTTCTGACTTCGAACCCCGGCCACTGCCTGTGGACCGGGATCGCCTCGCCCGATCGCGCGGCCGCGGTCGTCGACTCGCTCACCGGCGACGCGATGTTCTCCGGGTGGGGCATTCGCACCGTGGCGGCCGGCCAGGCCCGGTACAACCCGATGTCGTATCACGACGGCTCGATCTGGCCCCACGACAACGCGATCGCCGCACTCGGCATGGCCCGCTACGGCCACGCCGACGCCGCCGCCACGGTGCTGCAGGGGCTGTTCGACGCCAGCCACCATTTCGACCTCGCGCGGATGCCCGAGCTGTTCTGCGGCTTCTCGCGGCGAGCCAGCGAGGCTCCGACGCGCTATCCGGTCGCGTGCGCGCCGCAGGCCTGGGCCGCCGGGGCCGCGTTCATGCTCCTGCAGGCCAGCCTCGGGCTCGACGTCGACGCGCTCGCATCGACCGTCCACGTCTCCGACGCGCGCCTGCCGACGTTCCTGGAGCATGTGCAGCTCGACAACGTCGCGGTGGGCGACGCGCGCCTCGACCTGCGCTTCGAGCGTCAGCGCGATGGCGTCGGGGTGGACATTCTCGAGCGGCGCGGATCGGTCGCCGTCGTCAGCGTGAAGTGACCGCCCAGCCAGAGCCGTCGCGGCGACGAGGGAGCTGGCACCGACGCGCCGACCTCGCGCTGCTCGCCCTTGCCCTTGCGCTCACCCTCGTCACGACGCTCCTCTTCGTCGTGCCGATGGCGGTGCCCGCGGTCGTGAACGACCGGCT
>CBFGTN010000023.1:0-27674 GCA_965652075.1 uncultured bacterium | reverse complement strand
GCAGCTGACTTCGGATCAGCAGGTCGGGGGTTCGAATCCCTCCGGGCGCGCCACTCCGCGACCTCACGGTGACCGCCCGCCATGCGCTTCGAGCAATCCGTCGAGATCGACGCCCAGCCGCAGCGAGTGTGGGACGTGCTCAGCGACCTGGAAGCCTGGCCGCGGCGGATCGAGACGGTCGACGAGGTCGAGCTGCTGACGCCCCCGCCAGTCGCCGTCGGCGCTCGCGTGCGCCTGAAGCAACCGAAGCTGCCCGAGGGAACGTGGGAGGTCACCAGCTGGGACGCGCCGTCGTCCTTCGAGTTCCGCCAGCAGTCCGGCGGTGTGACGAGCACCGCCGGCCATCGCGTGGAGGCGCTGGACGACGGTCGCTCGCGCCTGACCCTGACGGTGGAGATGCGAGGGCTGCTCGTCCCGATCTTCGGTCGCATCTACCGGGACCTGACCAACCGCTACATGGCGATCGAGGCTGACGGCATCAAGCGCGCCGCCGAGTCCTAGCATCGCGGACGGCCGATGACCGAGCGGATCGTCTCGCCGATGATTGACCGATGCAGCCACGTCGATCCGCGGCCTGGACGGTCGCGCTCCGCGCGCAGTACGCGGGGCTCCGCGTCCTGGACCCCCTCATCCGCTGGTGGTGGTTCAGCGTCGGGATCGGGATCACCGCGAAGCTGACGGTCGCCGGGCGGCGAACGCGACGCGAGCGGAGCGTCCTCGTGGGCCTGCTGCGCGTCGACGGAGCCTGGTACGTCGGCCATCCGAACGGCGAGGTCGGCTGGACGGCGAACCTGCGCGCCGCCGGTCGGGCGACGGTCACGCCGCGCCCGGAGTCGTCGTTCGACGTGACCGCCGTGCCGTTGGAGCCAGGCCCCGAGCGCGACGCGGTGATCATGGCGACCGCCGAGCAGCAGCCGTTTCCGGGCAACCTCGTCTATCGCGCCGCTCGCCGGCACATCCTCAGCGAGGGGCGCTACTTCCGCCTGGAGCGGGCATGAAGCGCGGCCCCGGCTCGGGCGCCGGGGCCGCAGGGGAACGCCGGGGACGTCAGTCGCGCGTGGCGATGGGTCGCCAGGCCCGCAGGCCGACCGCGGCCGCGAGGCCCAGCAGGACCGCGCCGAGGAGCGCGGCCGGCGAGCCATCCGGAAGCGGCAGCGCCGTGTTCGGCGGGGTCCCGGAGGCGGAGAGCTGTCCGCGGATCGCGCCGGCAGGGAAGTCCTCGGTGTGCAGGTTCACGTAGTAACCCGCCGGGTTGTCGACGATCTCCTGGAGGATCGCTGCGTCCTCCATCGGCTCGATGCAACCCTCACTGCTGCCCTCGAAGCCGTCGACATCGAGCGGGACCACGATGTCGCCCGACTCTCCCTCCGCTCCGACGTGGATGTGGGACTGCGTCACCGGCTCGATGCTCTCGGCGGTGAGCGTCCAGCAGGCGGTGCCCGCCGCGGGATCGATGACGATGCTCGCGGTGCCGCTGCCGTCCGGGTCGCCGGGGCTCTCGCCCTCGGTCACGCCGGCGAGCGTGGCCGTCAGGGTCGTCTCCGCGGCGAGGACCGTTCCGGCGAGGGCCATCGTCCCCACCAGGCCGAGTGCCGCCGCCAGCGCCAGGGTTCCTCGCGTTCGGGTGCGCATCCGGATCCTCCTGTCTGCGTCCGCCGACGGCAGCGAGCCATCGGCCCGTCAGGGGATCGTTCGGAGGTCGTTACGCGGGTCAGTCCCGGTAGGGGTGGAACGGGACGTCGGCGACGATCGTGTTCTTGCGGGTGAACAGGCGCAGCTTCAGCCGCAGCGCGGTCTGGTTGTGCAGGAGGTTCTCCCACCAGTGCTTCGGGACGAACTCGCTGAGGACGACGAGCACCGGGCGATCGGGCGCCTGCCGCTGCAGGGCATCCATGTAGGCGAGCAACGGACCGATGAGCGCCCGATACGGGGACTCGACGACGACGAGCTCCGTCGACCCCGCCCAGTCCGGCCAGCGCTCGCGCATCGCGTCCGCCTCCGCCGGGTCGTTCGTGACGTGGACGGCCACGGCCTCCGAGCTGATCGAGTTGGCGAAGGCGATCGCCTGGCGGGCGGGGCGGTCGAGGCGCGCGATCGGGACGATGACGATCGGCCGGGCCGCGGTCTCCTCCGCCGGCGAGATGTGGTCGAGCGCCAGCGCGCGGTCCATCTCGCGGTAGTGGCGGTTGATGCCCATCAGCACGAGCATGAGGATCGGCACGAGCACGATCACCAGCCACGCCCCCTGGAAGAAGTTGCTCGTGCCGACGACGACCGCGACGACCGCCGTGGTGGCCGTCCCGAGCCCGTTGATCGCGAGGCCGGCGCGCCAGCCCTCCTCGCGACGCGTCCACCAGCGCACGAGCATCCCGCCCTGCGACAGCGTGAAGGCGATGAACACGCCGAGCGTGTAGAGCGGGATGAGCCCCGAGACGCTCGCCTGGAAGCCGATGAGCAGGGCGATCGCGACGGCCGACAGGGCGACGATCCCGGTCGTGAACGCGAGGCGCTCGCCGCGGAACGCGAACTGGCGGGGGAGGAAGCCGTCGCGCGCGAGGAACGAGCTGAGGCGGGGGAAGTCGGCGAAGCTCGTGTTCGCGGCGAGGACGAGGATGAGCGCCGTTGCGACCTGCGCGACGATGAGGACGAAGCCCTCGCCGGTCAGCGTGCGGACGAGGAGGCTCAGGACCGTGTACGTCTCGCTCTCGTCGGGCTGGATCCCGAGCCGGGTGACGAGGTACGCGATCCCGACGAACAGCGTGGCGAACACGATCGCCGCCCAGGTCAGCGTCGTGCGGGCGTTCTTCCACTCGGGCGGCTTGAAGGCCGGCACGCCGTCGCTGATCGCCTCGACGCCGGTGAGCGCCACCGCGCCCTGGCTGAACGCGCGAAGGATGAGGAACAGCCCCAGGGCCTGCGCTCCCTGCTCGACCGGCTCCCACCCGGCCGGTGGCACGAACGTCGGCACCTCTCCGAAGGTCACGCGGGCGACGCCGTAGCCGATGATCGCGAGCATGACGACGATGTAGGCGTACGTCGGGATCATGAAGATCGTGCCCGACTCGCGGATGCCGCGCAGGTTGCCGAGCATGATCAGCAGCACGAGCGTCACGCTGATCCAGACCCGGTCGTCGGAGATCTGCGGCAGGAGCGAGGTCATCGCCGCCACGCCGGCCGAGACCGAGACGGCAACGGTCACGACGTAGCCGATGAGGAGCGCCGATGCCGCCAGCACGCCGAAGCGCGACCCGAGGTTGTCGCTGGCGACGATGTAGCTGCTGGCGCCCTTGGGATAGGCCTTGATCGTCTGCCGATACGAGACGGTGACGATCGCGAGCATCACCGTGATCAGGCCCGCCAGCGGCAGCGTGAGCACGAGCGCGCCGGTCCCCGCGAAGGCGAGGACGCGCATGATCTCCTCGGGCCCGTACGCCGACGAGCTGATGTTGTCGCTCGAGAAGATCGCGAGGCCCTTCGTCTTCGTGAGGCGCTCGTGCTCCTCGCGCTCGCTGTGGATCGGCCGGCCGATGAGCCACGTCCGCATCTGGCGGAGCCCGGCCTTCCAGCCGCGTCGCTCGAGGATCGTTCGCTCGGTGGCGATCAGCTCGCCCTGGTCGCCGCCCTTGCGGAAGGCGTCCTCGTAGGGGCGCACGATGCGGACGTAGGCATCGCCGGGGCGCTTGCCGATGCGCTTCTCGCGCACTTCGAGCAGGGGATCGACCCGGCCTTCCCCGGCCGGGTCGCGAGATCGGGTCACGGCGAGGAACGGTAGCACCGCACCCTCAGGGGCGCAGCACGATTCCCTCCAGCGGCCCGAGCGTGAGGCCGTCGAGCGGCAGGCGTCCCTGGCGCTCGATGTCGGTGCCCACGACGACCTCCCCGCCGTCGCCCAGCGCGGGCAGCTCGCACCGGCGTGGCTCGTCGCCGACGTTCAGGAGCACGAGCACGCGCTCGCCGTCGAGCTCGCGCAGCCACGCGAGGACATCCGGCGCGACCCCGAAGATCGACCGATGCGCCCCGCGGCCGAGCGCCGGGACGCGCCGGCGCGCCGCGATCAGGTGCCGATAGAGCGCGAGCAGCGACCCCGGGTCCACCGACTGCGCGGCGACACTCTGTCGTCCGGCGTCCGCGAGCGGCAGCCACGGCGTGCCCGTCGTGAACCCGCCACCGGCGGACCCGTCCCATTGCATCGGCGTCCGCGAGCCGTCCCGGCCGGCGCGGTCGAACGGGGGATCGGGCAGGATCGATGGGTCGGCGTCGGCCATGCCGATCTCCTCGCCCGCGTACAGGACGGCGACGCCCCGAAGCGTGAGGAGCAGGAACGCCGCCGCGCGGGCTCGCTCCGCGCCCCAACGGGTCGCGTGGCGCGACTGGTCGTGATTGCTGATCGCGTACGTCGGCGAGACGCCGGCGGGGTGGAGCGCCTCGCTGCGCTCGATCGCCAGCATCAGATCGCGGTGCGACCACGACGACAGCAGCAGCTCGAAGTTGAAGGCGAGCTGGAACTCGTCGCCGCTCCCGAAGTACGGAGCGAGCTCTTCGACCGGCAGGTACGCCTCGCCGACGAGCAGGCTCTCGGGGAACTCGGAAGCGACCCGCCGCAGGTGGCGGACGACGTCGTGAACCTCGGGTCGGTTCACGTTCCACAGCGGGTCCTGGCGCGTCCCGATGGCGAGGCCCGGGAGGATGCTCGGCCGTCGAGTCGGCGGGTTGTCGCGCAGCCGCACGTCCTTGATGGCGGCCGGGATCGCGTCGACGCGGAAGCCGTCGACGCCGCGCGCGAGCCAGAAGCGCATGACGTCGGCGATGGCCGCCGCCACGTCCGGGTTCCGCCAGTTGAGGTCCGGCTGCTCGGGGTAGAACGAGTGGAGGTAGAACTGCTCCGTCGTCGGATCCCACTCCCAGGCCGAGCCCCCGAACGTCGCCGTCCAGTTCGACGGCGCGCCACCGTCGGGGGCTGGGTCGGCCCACAGGTACCAGTCACGTCTGTCGCTGTCGCGCGACGATCGCGACTCGACGAACCACGGGTGCTCGACCGAGGTGTGGCAGGGCACGAGGTCCATGAGGAGCTTGAGGCCGCGCTCGTGGCACGCGGCGATGAGCGTATCGAGATCCTCGAGCGTCCCGAACTCGCGCGCGACCGCGGTGTAGTCGCTGATGTCGTAGCCGAAGTCCGCCAGCGGGCTGGGGTGGATCGGGCTGAGCCAGATCGCGTCGACGTCCAGCGACGCATCGGTCCCGCGCAGGTGATCGAGGTGAGCCAGGATGCCGGCGAGGTCACCGACTCCGTCGCCGTTCGCGTCGGCGAACGAGCGCGGGTAGATCTGGTAGAGGACGGCGCCGTCCCACCATCGGTCGCTCACTCGAGCCGATTCTACGGGCTCGCGTCCTCCGGCCAGAGCATCAGCGCCGGAACGCCCCAGGCGATCCCGGCGATGGCCGCGACCACGACGATCGCCCCGGCCACCAGGAAGGTCAGCGTCACGGCTCCGACGTCGACGAGCACGCCCGCGATGGCCGGCGAGAACGGCGCGAGCCCGATCGAGGCGAGGGTGACGAGGCTCATGAGGGTCACTCCACGCTGATGAGGACGCCGTCGCCGTCGGGGTCCTCGACGTCGATGATCGGCCCGACCTCTCCGGCCCGGACCGCCTGGCGGATCCGGTCGGCCTGGTCGCCGCCGATGCCGGGCACGAATCCGATCGCCGCGTCGACGAAGCCGATCGGGATGCGCAGGTTCACGCGCTGGCGTCCGTGCTCCTTGACCTGGATCCGGAGCTGGCGGCCGCCGGCCTCGTCGAGGCGCGACTGCGCGCGCGCGATCGCACGATCGATGCGCATCGTCGCGTGATGGACGCGCCGGCCGAGCCGGTCCGCGTGGTGACCGACGTCGGTGGCGAACTCGTACCCGGCGTCCGCCGCCTGCTGGGCGCGCGTGAGCGCCTCGATGATCGGCTCCGCCTGCTCGGGCGACAGCCGGCCGTCGGCGACGAGCGCCAGGATCGTCTCCAGCTCGTCAGTCATCGGTGCGCTGGCCGGCGAGTCGCTTCGCGGCCTCGTCGACGTCGATCTCGCCCGCCTCGAGCGAGCGCAGGATCGCGAGCTGCCGATCGGGGTCGACTCCGGCGGCCGGAGGTGCGGCCGCCGGAGTCGTCGAGGCCGGCTGGATCGGCGCGGACAGTCGTCGACCGGGGTGGACCGAGGCGTCGCCGGACATCGAGCTGAACAGGAGGCTGCCCTCGCCGCCGCCGATGATGTACCGCCGCCGATCGCGCGAGCCCTCGGAGCGGTGGGGGACCGAGACGCGCGTGTCGCTCGACAGGCCGCGAACCTCGAGGGTCAGGCCGTCGACGACGCCCAGCGACAGGTCGCCGCTCACCGTCTCGACGCGATGCGTGCCGCCCTCGGCGAACTGGCCCTCGAGCTCGACGTCGCCACTCACGGTCGCCAGGCGCATCTCGTCGAAGCGAGGGGCGACGACCGACACGTCGCCACTGACGGTGTTCATCTCCGCGCGCATCGGCTGGTCGGCGCGCACGCTCACGTCGCCGGACACGTCGCGGACCCGAACGCTCCCGGCGACCCGGTCGAGGACCATGTCGCCGGAGACGGTGCGGTAGTGCTGCGAGCCGATGAAGCCCGAGGCGGTGACGTCGCTGCTGACGCCCTCAAAGACGATCTCCGTGGCGGCGGGGAGCTCGGCGCTGACCGCGGCCTCGTCGATTCGCGCGCCACCGATGCCGATCAGGCGGATGAGGCTGCCGATCCCCGCGTCGCTGCGGCGCGGTTCCGTCACCTCCAGGAC
Organism: uncultured bacterium; assembly: GCA_965652075.1. Classification (GTDB taxonomy): domain Bacteria; phylum Chloroflexota; class Limnocylindria; order QHBO01; family QHBO01; genus JACDBZ01. Next base: position 20,869 of record CBFGTN010000023.1, on the reverse strand, counting down.
GCCGTCGCCCGAGCGGACGTGGAACCGGAGGCGCTCGAAGATCTCGTCGGCCTCCTCCTCGCTCGTCGCTCGAAGCTCGAGCCGGACCCGGACCCGCGCGGTGCTGTCGTCGCTTGCTCGGAGCTCGACCTCGGGGCTCGTCACGCGCAGGGCGAAGCGGCCGCTGGCACCGAGATCGTGCGCGATCTCCTGGGTCCGGACGTAGGTGGCCATCAGCCGGCGGCACCCAGCTCGCGGAGCGCCTCGGCCGCCTCTTCGGCCCCGATCTCCTTGCGCGCCAGGCGCTCGAGGATGTCCCGGCGCTCCGCCGCCGCGGTCTCTGCGGCCCGCTCGTGCTCCTCGTGGTCATCGCCGGCGTCGAGATCGACGTCGTCGAGCGCCTCATCGCCATGCGGCGCATCCCCGAACCCGAGCGTCCGCACGAGCGCGTCGACCCGGCCGCGGACGGTGGGGTAGCTGATGCCGAGCTCCCGCTCCATCTCCTTCAGGTTGCCCCGTGAGCGGAGAAAGCTCTCGAGCAGGCCGAGCTGCTCGCGATCGAGCCGCCCGAAACGGCCGACGCCGAACTCGCCCTCGAGGGCCGAGCCGCATGCGCGGCAGTGGAGGCGGGTGATCGTCAGCTCGCCCGAGCAGACGGGACAGGTGGCGATGACGTCGTGGACCATGATCAGCGGCTTCGATCGTTGCGCGGCGTGCGCTTCTCGGCGGGGAGCTGGTAGACGCGGCGGGCCGGATGGCCGGTCAGCGGGCGTCGCTGCCTCGGGTGCAGGTTGAGGCTCATGTACGCGGAGACGAGGCGGTAGTCGTACATCGGTGCGCTTGCTCCTGGGATTGGAAGTCCGTTGCGCCGAACTGTAGGCCGCAATCGTCAATCTGTCAAGCACTACTGCTAAAATAGCAATCTCGCCTTCTAAATTGTGCGGCGTGGTTCCGGCAAGCACCGACCGGCGCGGGGCGCTACCATGGCCGTGGGTCGATGCTGCAGCCGCTTCTTCCGTACACCCCTGAGCGCGACGTCTACCGCCTGCTCGGCGTCCCGGCGTCCGCCTCCTCCGACGAGATCACCGCCGCGTGCCGTCGCCTGGCGCGCACGTTCCACCCCGATCACAACGACTCGCCGCGCGCGACGGCCGAGATGCAGGTCGTCAACACCGTGCGTCGAGTGCTGACCGACCCGCAGAGCCGCGCCCTCTACGACCGGGAACGCGTTCGATTTCACGCCACCCGTGGGCGCGTCACGTTTCGCGAGCCGTCGGCCAGGCCGTTCGAACCGGTCTACTCGCTCCCGGGGCCCCCGTCGCCGATCGAGCGCTACGCGCGGGCGACCGCCGTCGGCGTGGCCGCGACGCTGAAGGAGCTCCTTCCCGCCCGCTGCTCCGGCTGCCGGGCCGTGATCATGGCCGACGACGACGCGTTCTGCCCCGCATGCGGGACGCGCCTACCGACCACGGGCTAGGCGTAGAGGGGGTTCACCCGCTCCGGGTCGATCCCGAGGTCGGAGATCGCCCGCTTCAGCTCGTCCGGGGTGGACGCGCCGTCCAGGCAGAGGCCATGCAGCGCGGCGTACGCGATATGCTCCGCGTTGACCTCGAAGTGCGCTCGCAGCGCCTCGCGGGTGTCGGAGCGCCCGAAGCCATCCGTGCCGAGGACCGTGAACGGCCGGTCGACCCAGCGCGCGATCATGTCCGGCACCGCCTTCAGGTAGTCCGTGGCGGCCACGATCGGACCGATCGTCGGCCCCAGGCACTGGCGGACGTATGCCACGCGCTGCTCGGCATCGGGATGCAGCCGGTTCCAGCGCTCGGTGTCCAGCGCCTCGTTGCGCAGCTGCTGGAACGAGGTCGCCGACCATACGTCGGCGGCCACGTCGTACTTCTCGGCGAGCAGCTGCTGGGCGCGGAGCGCCTCCTGGACCGTCGGCCCGGAGGCGAGGAGCTGGACGCGCCGGCTGCCGGACGTCGCCTCGCGGAACCGATACAGCCCGCGCAGGACCCCGTCCTCGACCCCGTCGGCCTTCGGCGGCTGCCTCCAGTTCTCGTTGTAGATCGTGACGTAGTAGAACGAGTCCTCCCCGCGCTCGCCGTACATCCGGTCGATGCCCTCGCGCACGATGATCGCGAGCTCGTAGGCAAAGGCCGGGTCGTAGGCCAGGATGTTCGGGATCGTCGAGGCCAGGACGTGCGATTGCCCGTCGTCGTGCTGGAGGCCCTCCCCGGTCAGCGTCGTGCGGCCGGCGGTCGCCCCCATCAGGAAGCCGCGCCCGCGGGCGTCGCCGAAGGCCCAGACCTGGTCGCCGGTGCGCTGGAGGCCGAACATCGAGTAGAACGTGTAGAACGGCACCATCGGCTCCGACCACGTCGCGTACGCCGTGCCCGCGGCCTGGAACGAGCCCATCGAGCCCGCCTCGGTGATGCCCTCCTCGAGCAGCTGCCCGCCCTCCTTCTCGAGGTACGACAGCAGCAGCTCCTTGTCGACCGGCGTGTAGCGCTGGCCGAGCGGGTTGTAGATCCCGACCTCCTTGAACAGCGGGTCCATGCCGAAGGTGCGGGCCTCGTCGGGGATGATCGGCACGATGCGCTTGCCGATCTCCGGATCGCGCACGAGGTTCCGCGCCAGGCGGCTGAACGCCATCGTCGTGCTGGCCGGGCGCTCGGAGCCGGCGAAGAACTCGGTGAACGCCTCGTCCTTCGGAGCCGGCAGCGGCTTCGGGACATAGCGGCGCTTCGGCACGACGCCGCCGAGGGCCGCGCGACGCTCGAGCATGTACTGGATCTCGGGCGCGTCGGCCCCGGGGTGGTAGTACGGCGCCTCCTTCAGCTGGTCGTCGGGGATCGGCAGCTCCAGGCGGTCGCGGAAGATCTTCAGCTCGTCGGCCGTCAGCTTCTTCGCCTGGTGGGTGACGTTGCGCCCCTCGATGCCGGGGCCCAGCGTCCAGCCCTTGACCGTCTTCGCCAGGATCACCGTCGGCGCCCCGGTGTGGGCGACCGCCGCGGCATAGGCGGCGTAGACCTTCCGGTAGTCGTGGCCGCCGCGTCGAAGCTTGGCGAGGTCGTCGTCGGTCAGGTGCTCGACGAGCGCGCGCAGCCGCGGATCCGGCCCGAAGAACGTCTCGCGGATCGTGGCGCCGTCGCTCACCGCGAGCCGCTGGTAGTCGCCGTCCAGGGTCTCGTTCATCTTCGACAGCAGGACGCCGTCCTTGTCGCGGGCGAGCAGGTCGTCCCACTCGCGCGCCCAGATGACCTTGATGACGTTCCAGCCGGCGCCGCGGAAGATCGACTCCAGCTCCTGGATGATCTTGCCGTTGCCCCGCACCGGGCCGTCGAGGCGCTGCAGGTTGCAGTTCACGACGAACGTCAGGTTGTCGAGTCCCTCGCGAGCGGCGAGGCCCAGGGCGCCCACGGCCTCGGGCTCGTCCATCTCGCCGTCGCCGACGAAGGCCCACACGCGAGCGCCGCTCGTGTCGGCGATGCCCCGCGCCGCGAGGTAGCGGTTGAAGCGCGCCTGGTACACGGCGGCCATCGGTCCCAGGCCCATGCTGACCGTCGGGAACTGCCAGAACTCGGGCATCAGGCGGGGGTGCGGGTAGCTCGACAGGCCGAGATCGGGCGTGAGGGACTCGCGACGGAAGTGGTCGAGGTTGTCCTGGGTCAGCCGGCCCTCGAGGAAGGCGCGAGCGTAGATGCCCGGCGCCGCGTGGCCCTGGAAGAAGATCTGGTCGCCGGGGCCCTCGTCCGAGCCGCGGAAGAAGTGGTTGAAGCCGACCTCGTACAGGCTCGCGGCGCTGGCGTACGTCGACAGGTGCCCGCCGATGCCCTCGAAGCGGGTGTTGGCCCGCAGCACCATGGCGAGCGCGTTCCAGCGGATCATCCGCCGGACGCGGAGCTCCATGGCCTCGTCGCCGGGGAAGTACGGCTCCTGCTCGGGGCTGATCGTGTTGATGTACCGGGTCTGGGTCAGGCTCGGCAGGCCGACCTGCAGCTGGCGCGCGCGCTTGAGGAGCCGAAACAGGATGAAGCGGGCGCGGTCCTTGCCCGCCGTCTCGACGACGTCCTCGAGCGAGTCGATCCACTCGCCGGTCTCGACGGGGTCGATGTCGGGAAGCTGCTGCTTGAACTGGTCGAAGACGTCGTGAATCGGGCCCTGCATCTCGACGGCTATGGTACAGACCGGCCCGGATCGGTGGCGAGCCCGCCACGGGACGGTAGACTCGCCGTGCGTGGAAGCGGTGGACGTCCTCATCGTCGGCGCGGGTCCGGCCGGCCTCTCGATGAGCCGCGAGCTGTCGCGGCGCGGCGTGGATCACCTCGTCGTCGAGCGCGGCCGCATCGGCCAGACGTGGCGCGATCGCTGGGACTCGTTCTGCCTCGTCACGCCGAACTGGACCGTCCAGCTCCCGGACGGGGTCTATGACGGCCCCGACCCCGACGGCTTCATGCCGCGCGACGAGTTCGTCGGTCACCTCGAGCGATACGCCGGCTCGATCGGCGCGCCGGTGCGAGAGGGCATCGAGGTCCGGTCGCTCACGACCCCGGCCGGCGGCGGATTCGTGGCCGGCACCTCGGACGGCGACGTCAGGGCGGATCGCGTCGTGCTCGCGACCGGGGCATTCGAGCGACCGCATCGCCCGGCTGCCGATCGCCTTCCGCCGTCCCTCGTCCAGCTCCACACGGCCGACTACCGGGGTCCGGCATCGGTTCCCGAGGGTGGGGTGCTGATCGTCGGATCCGGGCAGTCGGGGCTCCAGATCGCCGAGGAGCTCCACGAATCGGGTCGCGACGTCGTCGTGGCGTGTGGTCGAGCGCCGTGGCTGCCCCGACGGATCGGCGATCGCGACGTCGTGTGGTGGGCGGTCGAGACCGGGTTCGTGGACCAGCCGGTGGAAGCCCTGCCCGATCCGCGGGAGCGGCTCGTGGCCAACCTCCAGAACTCCGGGCGCGACGGGGGCCACTCGCTCCACTATCGGACCCTTCGCGACCGTGGCGTGCAGCTCGTGGGACGCTTCACCGGGGCGACGAACGGAGAGCTGGCGTTCGCAGACGACCTCGCCGCGAGCGTCGCGTACGGCGACGAGGCCCATCGCCGGTTCATGGATCTCGTCAGCCGTCTCGTGGCGGAGCGCGGCCTGGATGTCCCCGCGAGCGAGGAGCCGGACCCGTTCGTGACCGATGCGCCGACCCGGCTGCCGACCTCCCGCTTCGGCACGGTCATCCACGCGTCCGGCTTCCGGCCGGCCTATCGGTCCTGGCTGCCATGGCCAGAGGCATTCGACGAGCTCGGCTTCCCGCTCCATCGCGACGGCGAGAGCACCGTCGTGCCGGGGCTCCACTTCGTCGGCGTCCACTTCCTCCGCAAGCGCAAGTCGTCGACGCTCTTCGGGGTCGGTGAGGACGCGGCCGTCGTGGCGGCGAGGATCGCGCCGGGCTGAGGCGCCGTGGCCGCACGCCGGCCATGCCATCATCGGGCTGCATGCGCACGATCTATCGGTCCGAGCCACCGTGGCCGCACCGGGTCCTCATCCTCGGCGGCGGCTTCGCGGGCGTCGAGACGGCGAAGCACCTCGAGCGCCTGACGCGACGGAGAGACGACGTCGAGATCTGGCTCGTGAGCCGCGAGAACTTCACGCTGTTCACGCCACTGCTCCCGGAGGTGTGCTCAGGACAGCTCGAGGCGCGCCACTGCGTCACCGCGCTGCGCGCGCAGATGCGCCGCCCGTCCAGCTGGGCGATCACCGGCGAGGTCGAGCGGATCGATCTCGATGCGAAGCGGGTCACGATCATGGGCGGCGACGGCGATCCGCACCGGCTGAGCTACGACAGCCTGGTCATCGCACTCGGCGGCGAGACGGCGACGTTCGGCATCCCCGGCATCGAGCCGTACGCGGTCGGGATGAAGACGCTCGCCGACGCCTTCGCCCTGCGCAACCGGATCATCGAGATGTTCGAGCGGGCCGACATCGAGGAGCACCCCGACGAGCGAGCGGCGCAGCTCACCTTCGTCGTCGGTGGGGCCGGGTTCAGCGGCGTTGAGACGGCGGGTGAGATCGAGGACTTCATCCGCCGCGTGCGCCGGCGCTTCTATCCGAAGGTCCGCCCCGAGGAGGTCCAGACGCACCTCGTCGAGCTCAAGGACCGCGTCCTGCCGGAGATGCCGGTCGAGATGGGCGAGTACGCCGCCAACCGGCTGCGCCGGCGGGGCTATCGCGTGCACCTGGAGACGCCGATCCGGGAGGTGCGCGAGGGGGGAGTGGTCATCGGCGACGGAGAGTTCATCCCCGCGCGGACCGTGGTGTGGACCGGCGGCGTCCAGCCGTCGCCGATCGTCGGCGAGGCGGGGATCGACGTCGACCGCGCGGGACGGGCGCTGGTGGCCCCGACGATGGAGACGAGCCGCAGCGGCGTCTGGGCGATCGGGGACTGCGCGCGGATTCCGAACGCCGACGAGGATGGCACGTACCACGCGCCCACGGCCCAGAACGCGGTGCGCGAGGCGAAGCAGCTGGCCCGCAACCTCATGGCCTCGATCGACGGCCGCGCGGGCGAGGTGCGCCCCTTCCGCTACGACGTGATCGGGACGCTGGCGAGCATCGGCCATCACACGGGCGTCGGCGTCGTGTTCGGGATCCGGGTGCGCGGCTGGATCGCCTGGTTCATGTGGCGCGGCTACTACTGGACCCGGGTCCCGGGATTCGCCGGCAAGGCGCACGTGGCCCTCGACTGGGCGGTCCATGCCGTCTTCGGCTCGGATCCGGTCCAGCTCCGCGTCGACTACCCCGGCGAGCGGGGAGGCATGGGCCCATCCGGGACGCGACGCCCACGACCGCGCTCGGTGGACCCGCGCGGCTGAGCGTCGGTAGACTTCGCGGCGTCGATGTCACGAGAAGAGCGGCGCGCCTACCAGCGCCAGATGAAGTCCATGGAGCGTGGCCCCGCCGTGCCGCCGGCGGCCCGGGCGCGCGCCGAGCGCAAGGCCGCGCGACGCGAGGCGCGTCGATCCACGTCCGCGCCCGCACGCCCCTTCGGCGCGAGCTTCATCCTGCGGGCGGTGCTCGTCGCGGCGGCGGTCGGACTCATCGGCTTCAGCTTCCAATGGGGCGAGGGGATGCCGCGCGCCCTGTACGTCGGGCTCGCGATCGGGGCGATCGCGCTGGCCGTCATCCTGGGCGTCCGCTACCTCATGTCCCGCGCCACGAGCGCCTCCTGAGCCCGGGCCGGTGCCGGCGCTCACCCTCGTCGCCGCGGTCCTCGCCGGATATCTCATCGGCGCCTTCCCGTCCGGTGTCGTCGTCGGCCGGCTGGCCGGCGCCGACCCGCGCGCCTCGGGATCGGGTCGGACGGGGACGACGAATGCGCTCCGCAGCCTCGGGCCGCGCTGGGCGGCGGCCGTCGCCGTGCTGGACCTCGCGAAGGGCATCGTCGCGGTGCTCGTCGGGACGGCGATCGGGCCCGAGCCGTGGGCCGGCGCGCTCGCCGGGGTGGCGGCGGTCGTCGGCCACGTCTGGTCGGTCTTCATCGGCTTCCGCGGCGGTCGCGGCGTCGCCACGGGTGGCGGCGCGATGCTCGCGCTCGCGCCGCTCGCCGTGATTGCGGCCGCGGTCGAGCTCGTCGCGATCGTCGCGGCCACGCGGCTCGTCTCCCTCGGGTCGATCAGCGCGTCGGTGACGGCCGCGCTCGTGACCGGGGTGCTGTACGCCATCGGCTGGGTCGGGCTCGAGGCGGTCGTCGCGGCCGCGCTCATCGCGCTCGTCGTCGTCGTCGCCCATGCCGACAACATCGGCCGCCTGCTGGCCGGGACCGAGCGCAGGCTCGGCGAACGCTGATGGCAGAGCGGACCCGGCCCGGGACGATCGCGACGCTGCCGAACCTGCTCGGCGTCGGCCGGATCGTCGCGACGCCGATCGTCATGGCCCTGCTGCTCGCCCCGGGGGCGGGGACGGACTTCGCAGCGGCCGTGCTGTTCGTCGTGGCGGCGCTGAGCGACCTGCTCGACGGATGGATCGCGCGCGCCCGCGACCAGGTGACCGCGCTCGGCGTGTTCATGGACCTCGCGGCCGACAAGGTCCTCGTCGCCGGCGTCCTCGTCGCCATGGTCGAGGCCGATCTCGTGCCGGCCTGGATCGTGGCCACGATCCTCATCCGCGAGTTCGTTGTGCAGGCCGTCCGGCAGCTGGCCGCGGCCGAGGACGTCGTGATCAGCGCCCGGGCGCTCGGAAAGGCGAAGACGGCGGCGACGAACGCTGGCATCGCCCTGCTCCTGCTGGCGGCCGATGCGGCGAGCGGGGGGCCGATGGCGGCGCTCGGGACGGGCGTCGAGCTCGAGGTCGTCGGCCTCTGGGTCCTCGTGCTCGCGACCGGCCTCGCGGTCGTGTCGGGAGCGGCCTACGTCGCGGCCGCCTGGCCGATCCTGGTCGGCACCCAGCGGCCGGACTGACGCGGTCGCATCGCGCTCGGCCGCTTGCGAGCGGGCATACACTCACCTCACACCGCGCAATGCCCGCGCGAATCGGCCCAGCCCACACCGAGGATGCAGCGTTGACTGTCACCGATGCCGCGCGCGACGCACGGCCCAACCCCCTCCAGCGCGCCGATTCAGACGAGACGCCCGAAGCTCCGGAGGCCGCTGCGCACGCGCCGCGGAACGGGCGGATCACCGGTGCCGGGGTCACCGCCGGCGCGGCGATCGTCGCCGGCGTGCTGCTCCTGACCCGTGAGCAGTCCGTCTCCACGCTCGGCACCCTCGGCATCATCGTCGGTGCCCTGGCATTGGTCGTGACCGCCGCCGCCGTCCGGCAGTGGTCGTGGGCGCGCGACTGGACGGGCCCGGACGGCGTCCTCGAGCGCATGGCCGGCCCGATGGCCTGGCTCGCCGTCATCTTCGCCGCGATCGTGGTGCTGACGAAGTTCGTGCCGATCATCGTGCCCAGCTGGTCCGAGGAGCAGGTCTTCGCCGTCGCGATCGTGGGCTTCGTCGTCCTCAGCGTGCTGGGTTGGGGCCCCGGCGTGTCGATCGCGTGGCCGTCCGGGCTCCGGTTCAGCACGCTCAGCGTGCTCGGCAGCCTCGTCGCCCTCGCGCTCGTCGCGGCCTATCTCGTGTTCCTGATGTTCCTGCGCGCGGACGCGGTCACCGCCGGTGACCAGGAGTGGGCGCGGCTGGTCGAGATCCGGTCCACCTTCGAGGTCCTCGTGTTCGCCGCGGCCGGTGCGCTGCTCGGCACGGTCGTCCAGCGCCAGGTCGTGTCCGGCGAGCTGCGCAGCCTGGAGGAGGACGTCGCGACGAAGGAGGCGGCGCTCGTCGCGGCCCAGGACGAGCTCGCTCGTCGGGAGCTCGAGGTCGAGTCGCTGCGCGCGAACATGGCCGCCGCCGTCCGCCAGCTGACCCCCGGCGCGCCGGACGATCTCGATCGCCTCGACCCCGCGAACCCCGCCGTGTCGATGGCACGTCCGTCCACCTCGGCCGTGCGCGATGCCCGTCGGGCGCTCCTCGAGGGCCTCGGAGCCGTGGCGGCGCCGACGCGCTGACGCCGGGCTACTTGATCAGCCGGCGCTCCATCTGGCGCATCGCGATCGTCATGCAGATCGCGAAGAACGCGACGAGGTAGATCAGGTCCCACAGCTGGGCGAGGCTGACGAGGCCCGTCGACAGCCCGCGGATCAGGCTGATCGCGTGGTACAGCGGGGTCGCCTGCATCAGGACCTGGATCCAGGTCGGATAGACGTCGATCGGGAAGAACGTGCCGCTGAACAGGAACATCGGCATGACGATCAGGCCCATCGGCACGTCGAAGTCGTTGACCGTGCGCAGGAACGAGGTGCCGGCCAGGCCGGCCGCGGCGAAGGCCGCGGCGACGAGCAGCGCGGCCGGGATCATGAGGATCCCGAGCGGCGACAGGATCAGGCCCATCACCAGCATGATCACGAACATCGCCACCGCGTAGAGCGCGGCGCGGATCAGCGCCCACAGCATCTCGCCGAGCGCGATCTCGGTGATCCCCATCGGCGTGGCGAGCACGCCGTCGTACGTCTTCGCGTAGTTCAGCTTGAAGAAGACGTTGAAGATCGTCTCGAACACCGCGCCGTTCATCGCCGCGGTCGCCAGCAGGGCCGGCGCGACGAACGCGATGTAGCTGATCTCGTGGCCCTGCGTGAACTCGGTGGGCACGGTGCCGATGATCCCGCCGATGCCGAGCCCGATCCCGATGAGGTAGAAGATCGGCTCGAACACGCCGCTGAAGATGATGAGCCACTGGTGGCGGTAGACGAGGATGTTGCGCTCGACGAGCCGCCGCGCGCGCCACAGGCGCGCCCACCCCACGGCGAGCGGGTTGGGCCCCGCGGGCGCGGGCGAGGTCGGGGTGGCGGTCGGCGCCAGCGACGTCATCGGTCTAGCCGGCCATCCGCCGAGTGAGGAAGCGCTCCGCCAGGTAGGCGCCGATCCCGAACATCGCCAGCAGGTAGGCGAGGTGCAGGATCGCGGGGAGCGGCTCGAGCGTGCCCAGGATCGAGCCGCGCACGAGCTCGACGCCGTGGAACAGGGGCGTCGCCCACGCCACCAGCTGGAGCCCCTCCGGCAGCTGGGTGAGCGGGAAGAACGTGCCGCTGAACAGGAACAGCGGGTTGATGATGAAGCGGAAGACCGCGCTGAAGCCGACGTCGTTCTTCTGCGTCGCGGTGAACGCGATCAGGCACGAGCTGAACGCGACGCCGATCAGGATCGTGAACGGGATCGCCAGCACGGCCTCCGGGGAGCGCGGGATGCCGAACACGAAGAGGACGATCAGGAAGACGACCGCCAGCGAGCCGACGCGGAACGCTCCCCACGCGAGCTCGCCCCAGACGATGTTGCGGATCTGGAGGGGCGTCGAGAGCATCGCCTCGTAGTTCCGGCCCCACATGATCTTGTTCATGATCGGGTAGGTCGACTCGAACGTCGCCGTCTGCATCGCCATCGCCGCCAGCAGGCCGGGGCCGAGCCAGACGATGTAGTCGAACCCGCCGAAGGCCTCCGTGTCCTGCGGGCCCATCAGCTGACCGAGGCCGAGGCCCATGGCGGTCAGGAACAGCACCGGCTGCAGGAAGCCGAACGCCAGCGACCGATGCCAGAGGCGCCGGTAGACGAGCCAGTTGCGGTGCCAGACGCGGCCGGAGGCGGCGATGACGGTCATCGGCTACTCGATGAGCGACCGGCCGGTCAGGCGCAGGAAGACGTCCTCCAGGCTGGATCGGCGGACGAGGGCTGACTCGATCGGGATCTGCCGCTGGTTGACCTGCTCGAGCGTCCGCTCGCCGTCCGGGGTGTACAGGAGCAGCCGGTCGGGCAGCTCCTCGACCCGGTCCGCCAGCCCGTCGAGCTTGCCGTTCAGCCCATCGCGGACGTGATCCGTCACGCGCAGCTCGAGCACCTCGCGAGTGGAGTGCTCGTCGATCAGCTCCCGCGGGGAGCCCTCGGCCACGATCTTCGCCTTGTCCATGACGACGAGGTGGTCGCACAGCTGCTCCGCCTCGTCCATGTAGTGGGTCGTGATGATCAGCGTCGCACCGCGCCGCTTCAGCTGGTACAGCCGCTCCCACAGGAGGTGGCGCGCCTGCGGGTCGAGGCCCGTCGTCGGCTCATCAAGGATCACGAGCTCCGGCTCGTTGATCAGCGCGCGCGCGATCGTCAGGCGGCGCTTCATGCCGCCGGACAGCGGCTCGACCTGGTCGGCGGCGCGCTCCTCGAGCTGGACGAACTCGAGCAGCTCCTGCGCGCGCTTGCGGAACACCTCCGCCGGAATGTCGAAGTAGCGCGCGTACATCTCGAGGTTCTCGCGCACGGTCAGCTCGGTGTCGAGGTTGTCGATCTGCGGCACGACGCCGAGCCGCGACTTGATCTCACGCGCCTGCGTGCGAGGGTCCATGCCGATGACGCTCAGCTCGCCGTCGGTGACCGGGGAGCTGCACGCGATCATCCGCATCGTGCTCGTCTTGCCGGCACCGTTCGGACCCAGGAACCCGAACGCCTTGCCCGGCCGCACGTCGAAGTCGACGCCGTCGACGGCGGTGAAGCCGTTCGCGTAGCGCTTCGTCAGGCCGCGGGCATGGACAAGGGCGGGGCTGGTGCTCATGGGGCTCGCCATTCTAGACCGATGCGGCCGGCGGTTCTCATCGGCCGAATGTCGCGCCGATTCCTGACGAAGAGTGTCATGTTGTCGGCGTAGCCTTCGGCGGCTTCCCTTGCCATGGACAATCCACCCGTGACCGCTGAGCCTCAGCGACTCTTCACGCCGGCCTTCGTCGCCCTGACCCTGTCCGAGCTCGCGTACTTCACGGCGGGCGGCCTGATGATCGGGCTGACGACGTTCCTCGTCACCGGACCGATCGGGGCTGATGAGTCCGGCGTGGCGCTGGCGACGGCGGCCTTCACCCTCACGACCCTCGCGCTCCGGCCGTATGCCGGCCGCCTCGCCGATCGCCGCGGGCGCCGGCCGCTGCTGATCGGAGGAGGGGCGCTCTTCGCGGTCGTCCTCCTCGGCCATCTCCTCGCCACGAACATCCCGACGCTGATCGTGCTGCGGTTGCTGTGGGGCGTCGCGGAGGCCTTCTACTTCGTCGCGGCGTTCGCGGCTCTCGCCGACCTCGCACCGCCCGGGCGGACCGGCGAGGCGCTGAGCTTCAACTCGCTCGCGCTGTACCTCGGTCTCGCCTTCGGTCCGATCCTTGGGCAGCTGCTGCTCGAGGTCGGCGGCTTTCCGGCCGCCTGGATCGGTGGATTCGGGCTCGGGACCGCCGCGACCGTGCTCGCGGTCGTCCTTCCGGAGACGGCGGCGCGCAGTGATGCGTCGGTCGAGGGTCCCCCGCCGGGGATCTTCCATCGGCAGGCGATCGGTCCGGGGTTCGCCCTGTTCGCCGGGACGACGGCGATGAGCGGGTTCCTGCTCCTCGTCGGGCCGCATGCGGAGGATCTCGGCCTCGACGCGTGGAGCCTCACGTTCCTGCTCTTCGGCGCGATCGTCATCGTCCTGCGGCTCGCCTTCGCGACGCTGCCGGATCGCGTGCCCCCGCTGCGGCTCGGCGGGCTGGCGCTGTCGCTGGCCGGCGTCGGCCTCGCGGTCGTCGCGATCGGAGGCGGCGTTGCCGGCCTGCTCGGCGGCACGGCGCTGATGGCCGCGGGCGTCGCCTTCATGACGCCCGCATTCTTCGCAGCGACGTTCGCCCGAGTTCCCGCGACCGAGCGAGGGGCGGCGTCGGGCACGATGTCGTTCCTCATCGACCTCGGGTTCGGCGCCGGCCCGTTCCTCATGGGGTTTGTCGCCGCGATGTCCGGCACGCCACTGGCGTTCGTGGTCGGTTCGGCAGTGGCGCTCGCCGGCTCCGCCGCGACCCTCGCGGCGACCGGCTTGCGGCGGCAGTCCGCCGCGGCGGACTGAGGGGCCGCCGATGACGATCCGCACCGTCGTTCAGCACGGCCCGAAGGACAGGAAGGTCGCCGCCTTCGCCATCGACTGGCCCGGTTGGAGCCGTGGCGCGAAGACCGGGCCCGATGCGGTGGAGCTGCTCGAGGCGTATCGCGACCGCTACCGCCCGGTCGCGGCCCTCGCCGGCCTCGGTCCCGAGTTCGACGCCGCAGGCGCACTGAAGATCGTCGAGGACCACGTTGGCGTCGGGTCGACCGACTTCTGGGGCATCTCGTTCGCTCCCTCGTCCCTCGAGTTGGAGCCGATGGGGGACGACGAGATCGACCGGAAGGTCGCCCTCCTCGAGGCGGCATGGCGCTACTTCGACGACGTCGCCGCGCGCGTCTCCGCCGAGCTGGCGAAGGGCCCGCGCGGCGGCGGTCGCGATCGCGACGAGATCATCCGCCACGCCCTCGGCTGGGAGCGGGCCGACCTGGTGAAGAGAGTCGGCGTCGTCGCAGATCCCGTCGTCCCGCCGACATCGGAAGGACTCCGGTCCCACCGCGACGAGTACGTCGCTGCGCTCCGAACCTACAACGCCGAGGGACGCGTGGCGCGAGGCCGGAACTGGACGATCGCGCTGCTGCTGCGGCACACGGCCTTCCACGTCCTCGATCACGCGTGGGAGATGGAGGACAAGGACCTGTCGTAGCGCTCGGACCGATCAGATGCCGGCGGCGAGCGAGTCCGCGCGCGGGTCGGCGCCGGCCTCGTAGGACCCGTCCGGACGCCGGCGGATGACCTGCGCCCACCCCATGAGCGGCGTACGCGGCTCGACGGTCTCGACCTCGTGACCGCGGCGGCGGAGCCCGGCGAGGAGGGCATCGCCCGCACCGTCCGCCTCGATGCTGACCCGGCGCAGCGGCGAGAGCGGCGCATCGGTCTGGACGACCCAGCGCGGCCGGTCGACGACCGCCTGCGGATCGAGGCCGTCGTCAGCCAGGCCGGTGACGAGCTGGACCATCGTCTGCGGCTGCCCGTCGCCGCCCATCGCGCCGAGCGCAACCTCGGCGCGCCCGTCTCGCAGCAGCATCCCCGGCATCAGCGTGTGGAGCGGCCGCGACCGGGGGCCAAGCGCGTTCGGATGCGACGCGTCGAGCGAGAAGTACGCGCCGCGGTTCTGGAGCATGATCCCGGTCGAGCCACCCATGACCCCCGAGCCGAAGCCCATGTAGTTCGACTCGATGAGGCTGACCATCATCCCGTCGTCGTCCGCGGCGCACAGGTAGATCGTGCCGCCGCCCGCGGGGTTCGCCGGGACCTGGACGCGCGCCTCGTCCGGCGACAGGCGGCCGGCAAGCTGCCGCGCATGCTCCGCCGACAGCAGGGCCGATGGATCTGCCAGCCCGCGCTCGGGGTCGGCAACGCACCGGTCGCGCTCGCTCCACGCGACCTTGACGGCCTCGATCTGCGCGTGCGTACGGACGTCCGGCTCGTCCATCCGCCAGTCGAGCGCCGACAGGATGTTCAGCGCGATGAGCGCGGTGATGCCCTGCGAGTTCGGGGGCATCGTCGCGACGTCGAGGTCGCCGTACCCCGTCGTGATCGGCTCGACCCAGTCGCCCCGGTGCGCCGCGATGTCGTCGGCCGTCATGACGCCACCGGCGGCCTGGATCGCGCGGGCGATCTCCTCGCCGATCGGCCCTCCGTAGTACGCGTCCCGCCCCCCGTCGGCGATCGCCCGCAGGCTCGCGGCCAGGAGCGGCTGGCGGAAGGTCGTGCCCGGTCCACGCGCTTCCGAGAACACGGCCTGCGCGGCCGCGTCGAACGTCGGCAGAGCGTTCTCGATGGATCGCCCGGTGATCGCCGTGAGCTCGTATCCCTCGTCCGCAGTCCGCGCCGCAGGTTCCAGGGCATCGGCGAGGGAGCGGCGGCCGAACCGTTCGAGCAGCTGGACCCACGCGTCGACCGCTCCGGGGACGTCGATCGTCAGCGGGCCGCGCTGCGGCATCGACGCGTGGCCCGCTCCGCGCACGGACTCGATCGTCAGGGCGGCGGGGGATCGGCCGCTGCCGTTGAAGCCGTGCAGCCGGCCCGCGGACGGCTCCCAGACGAGGGCGAACGCGTCCCCGCCGAGGCCGCAGGCGTTGCAGTACACGACGGCGAGCATCGCGTTCGCCGCGACGGCCGCATCCAGGGCGGTCCCGCCGGCGCGAAGCGCCTCGACGCCCGCTTCGGTGGCACGCGGGTGCGGGGTGACGACCATGCCGCGCTCGGCGGTGGGGGATGCCATCGGGTTCGACCGTAGCAGGTTTCGGTCCGCCGGCCTTGACATGCGGGCGATACTACGTGGCACGTAGTAGTGAGCGCCATGGCACCGCAACCGAACGATCCAGGGCTCCTCGTGCTCGTGAGCCTCGCCGCAGGGCCTCGCCACGGCCACGCGATCATGCTCGACGTCGTCGACTTCGCCGGCGTGCGGCTCGGACCCGGCACGCTCTATGGGGCGATCGGGCGGCTCGAGGCCGAGAGCCTGATCGAGCCCACGG
The DNA here is from genome assembly GCA_965652075.1 of uncultured bacterium. GTDB lineage: Bacteria > Chloroflexota > Limnocylindria > QHBO01 > QHBO01 > JACDBZ01. Next base: position 4,954 of record CBFGTN010000023.1, on the reverse strand, counting down.
AGGCCGATGGGCGGCGCCGGCCCTACCGCCTGACCGATGCCGGCCGAGCACGTCTGGGCGAGCGGCTGCGCGGCCTCGACGACGCGGTGCGGACCGGCAAGCGCCGGCTCGCGGCGGCCCGATGAGCCGCATCGGTCGAGCGGCGGCGCGCGTCGCGCTGCGCTGCTACCCGTCCGCGTGGCGCGAACGGTACGCCGACGAGGTCGCGGCGCTCGTCGACGACGCGGACAGCGGCCTTCGCGATGCCGCCGATCTCGGGCGCGGCGCGCTCGCTCAGCACCTGGACGGAGGCACTCCGATGCGCTTCGAACCGGCTCACCGCCATCCGCGGTCGTTCGCGATCGCGGCGGCGGTCGTCCTCCTGCCGACCGCGTCGATCGTGGCGGTCTCGCTGCTCGGCCACGAGCTCGGGATGAGCGCCGTCGCGCGGGTCGTCGACCCGTTCATCGCGTCGATCGACGAGTACCGCGTTATCGACCTCGCCCTCGTCGTCGCGCCCGCGGTCGCGCTGCTGCTGGCGGTGCTGCCGCTCGTCGACCTGCGCCTCGAGCGTGCAGCGGAGGGCACCGCGCTGGCGGTCCGGGTGCGCGCGGCCGGCTGGAACCTCGTCGTGGCCGCGATCGCGATCGGCGTCGGGCTGCTCCTCGTCGGTCACATCGTGACCGAGGCGGTCCTGGAGGCGGGAGCCTAGGGCTCGGCCTCCCAGGTCTCGCCCGGCTCGAGGGCGACGACCTTCGCATCGGTGCTGTCGGCGAGCTCGTCCGGCGTGCCCGCGAGGATCGGGAACGTGCCGTAGTGGACGGGGATGACGGTCGACGCCCCGATCATGTCCAGGGCGCGGCCGGCGTCGCGCGGCCCCATCGTGTAGTGACCGCCGATCGGCAGCACGGCCACCTCGGGCTCGAATCGCTCGCGGACGAGGTTCATGTCGGTGAAGACGTCGGTGTCACCCGAGTGGTAGACGGTCGTGCCGTCCTCGAACTCGATGACCCAGCCCCAGCAGCCCAGGTCGCGCGTGACCTGCTCGGAGCCGCTCGTCAGCGTCGCGCCACCGGAGTGGTCGGCGTGGACCATCGAGAAGCGGATGCCGGCGGCCTCGACCGTGCCGCCCTTGTTCATGCCGATGGACTCGAGGCCCTTGCCGGCGAGCCAGACGCTCATCTCGTGTGAGCCGATCGTTGCGGCTCCCTCGACGCTGGCGAGCTCGACGAGGTCGACGCAGTCGTCGCCGACGTGGTCGAAGTGGCAGTGCGTCGGCGCGACCACGCTCACCTTCTCGGCGGTGCGGTAGTCGTCCGCGTACGTCGGCGCTCCGGTCCATCGGTCGACCCAGACCCAGGCATCCTCCGGCGACCGATACAGGACGCCACCGTGCCCGAGCCGGGTGATGCGCAGGTTGGCCATCAGCGGTTCGGTCCTCCTTGGTTCGGCGATGCGATCCCCGCAGGACCGATGCCGTCAGCGCGGTGGCTGAGCCTCAGCTAGCCGTCAGCGAAGCTGGAAGAGTGCGATGTGCACGGTGCCGTCGTCGAGCGCGAGCTGGAAGGTGAAGCAGCCGCGCGCGCTCTTCGGCGACTTCCAGTTGTACTGGTAGACGCCATTGACGAACACGAGGCCGCTGTTCGCGGTCGAGGTCTCTTCGACCGGGTCGGTCGGGACGCCGCTCTCGCAGTCATACGGGACGGCGATCGGCGTGCCGTCGAGGATGCCAAGGCCGAAGTTGCCCCCGAGGGAGAACTTGATCGGCACCGTATTGCCGGCCTTCACCACGTTGACCGTGGGCGGGTTGTCGACGGGCGACAGGAAGGTGAGATCGACAAACGAAGTTGTCCCCGAGCGCGACGCCGACTGGTACGTCTCGTCGCCTGCGAACGACACCGTGATCGCGTAGCTGCCGGCGGGCAGGTCGAGCGGCAGTCGCACGCGCCCCAGGTAGTCGGTGATGAGTGACAGCGTCTTCGACACCGGGCCGCTGACGGTGACGGTGACCGTGCGATTCATCAGCGGCTGCGTCGTCGAGCCCAGCGTTGCAGTGAGTGTCGTCAGCGTCCCGACATGATCGGCATCGGTGATCGTCGCGAACGGCGAGATGGCCGTCAGGTTTGTCGGCGCCTTGGCGATCGAGAACGCCGCCTCCGCTGACGAGGTCACGTGCGTCGCGTCGCCGCCGAAGGTCGCGGTGATGCCCGTCGCGCCCGGCGTGCTGTTCAGGGAGATCGGGACGGTCACCTTGCCATCGCCACCCGTCAGCCCGAGGCCGGCGCTGCCACCGATCTGGATGAGCACCGGCTTGCCTGCGACGGCCGCTCCGCCTGCGGTCAGCGTCAGCTTCGCGGTGACGTTCACGGTCTGGCCGAACGTGCCGCTCGTCGGCGCACCGATGAGCGCCATCGAGGTCGCGACGGCGGCCGGCGCCGGCGTCGTCGAGCCCAGGTAGTACTGGCCACGGTTGTCGTCGAAGGTGACGAGGCCGGTGCCGTTGGCGGCCTGCACGACGTACTGGATCGAGGCGGGCGCGTTCGTCAGGCGGGCCGTCCACACCCGCGAGTCGTCCAGCCCGGCGCAGGATGCCGGCAGCGCGGCGCCGGTGCACTGCTCGAGGTCGAGCGGCAGCCAGTCGCCACTGCCGGTGGTGTAGACCACCCACACCTCGTGGATGGCGGCCGAGGGATCGCCGATCACGCGCGCGCTGAAGACGAGGTCGCTCCCGTCCGCCGTGGCGCTGACGTCGACGATCGTCGGCGCGTCGGCGAGGGCGGCGCCGGCGAAGTCTCCACCTTCGGCAGCCAGGAAGGTCGGGGTGTCGAGGTAGAAGAGGCGCAGGTCGAGGTCCTCGAAGGCCCGTCGGATGCTCCGGTTGGCGTGCGCGGGATCGCTGCGGTGCTGGACCGGCGTGACGATCAGGTTCGTCCCGCCAGAGCCGCCGAGCTCGCCGAAGTAGTTCGCCGTCCACGTCCGCATCGGGTAGAAGACCGGCGACACGAATGGTGCGTGCACGCCGCGCAGCTCCGTCGTCGGGGCGCCGCTGAGCGGCAGCACGTTCGACTCGTCGCTGTACGTCCCGCCGCGGAAGCCGACGCCGCGCAGGACGAGGTCATCGTTCGTCGCGGAAACGTTGACGATGTCCTTCGGGAGCGCGGGCTCCGCCGGGTTCGTGACGACGCCGTCCGGCCCTTCGAGCCACGTCGCGGTGACGGATCCCGTCACGGTCCCGCCGGACCCGATGACGTCGAGGTCCTGGGCACGCGGCGTGAGGTCCGACACGACGTTGAGGTCGTGCGTGGCGAGCCCGAGGGTCCCGGCCGGCCCGCCGGCCACGGGCGTCGGCGTGACGCCGCCATTGCCCGACGGAGTGCCGGTCCGGCCAGTGGCGAAGTCGACGCCGAACATCGGAAGGCCGAAGAGCGTGGCCTCGAGGACGGCCTTCTCATGGATGCCGCGGATGTCCTGGGTCGTCGCGATGTACGTCCGCTTGGCCGCGGCGAGCGCCTCGCCGATCGACACGGGCGTTCCCGCCGCGCCGGCCCTCAGCTCGTGCGTGAAGTCGCGGTACAGCCGCTCGCTGTACTCGAGGAAGTCGGTGTCGCCGTACTGGTATCCGGTGCCGGCGACGAGGACGGCCCGCTTCTGCGCGAACGCCTGGGCCCAGTCGAGCGGCAGCGCCACGCCCGCGAGGGCGTCGCCGTCCACGAGGTTGTAGCCCGCGTGGCAGCCACCGCTGATGACGATGCTGTTCTCGAGGTCGACCGACGACGCGGTGAGCTCGCTCGTCACGACCTGAGTCTGGTAGTCGGCGGCGAGCGCGCTGTTCGCGCTGAAGTGGCCGGCGAGGTAGACGAGGTCGTGGCGCTCACCCAGCAGCTCCGTGCGGAGGTCGTCGGCATCCCACGACCAGGTCCGCGGGTCCGTCATGCCGGGCTGCTGGAGCTGCTGCGGCGAGACGTCCGCATCGGTGATCAGTTCATGGATGCTCGTCAGGCTCGGATCGAGCTCGTCGACGACGGCGTCGGCCGCATCGGTCAGGAAGTCGTACCCGGTCACGAGGCCGGAGTCCGGGGTGACCACGCCGTCCGCGTCGATGTAGGCGTCGATCATCCCGACGATCTCGGACGGGCTCTCGACGAGCCGCCCGACGGCGAGGTCCGGGATCGGGAACGCGCTCGTGCGGATGTCGACCTGGACCCCGGAGCCGTACGCGTCCTGGCTCAGGACGTAGTCACGGCGCAGGCTCGCCTCGGAGATCGAGTCGCTCTTCGCCGGCGGGAAGTATCCCGACTCCTGGCCGAGGAGGCTCTGGTCGGGAGAGCGGAAGAACGGGACGACGGTGTCGTCGCCGAGGATCGTCACGTAGCGCAGCGCCTCGGTCGCGGCCGTGGGATTCGCCGCCCGCGTGCGGTAGGAGTCGACGATGCTCTTGATCTCCTCCGCGACGAGGTTCTGGGCGAACGGGCAACCGCGGTTCGCCGCGGCATCGGCCTGGTCGCGGAGCTCCTGGACTCGCACGTCGTCGGCGACGTCGATGAGGATGCCGTCCACCTCAGGCCGGGCACTGAGGTCCGCGATCCGATCGGCAAGCGTGCCGTCGGAGCCGTTGCCAAGGGGGAGTCGCGACGAGTCGGTGACGATGACGGTCGCGTACTGGCCCGCGTCGCCGGCGGCCGGTCGCGGGGTGAGCACCGTGTCGGTGACCCCTGTGCACTCGCTGCCTGACGGCGTCACCGTCAGCGTGAAGAGATTGCTCGGGTCGAAGGCTCCGCCGCGTCCGGCGACGCGCACGTAGAACTCCCCGGTCTCGTTCCAGGAGTTGACGACGACGGTCTCGTCACCGGTGCCGGGCGTCGCCGACACACCGATGAGGCTGCGCGTCTGCGCGCTCGAGAACGCCTGCTGGATCTCCGTCGGGCTGAACACCGACGGGCTGAACACCGACGGGCTGAACACCGACGGGCTGAAC
>CBFGTN010000022.1:0-28067 GCA_965652075.1 uncultured bacterium | reverse complement strand
AGTTCAACATCTACCTGATGAACGGCGACGAGGAGCAGCAGCTCGACCTCTACGGCCCGATCATCGAGCGCATGTCTTCGCCGCGGCCCGCTTGACCTTTGACCGCGGTGAGCGCGATCGGCGACACCCGGCTGTACGCGGTCGCGATCGCACTCGTGTCCGGCGCCTACTCGATCGCGTCGGCGTTCGCCGGCGCGATGGGCATGATGCCGATGAGCGACACGATCATGCTCGTGATCGGCGTGGTCGTGCTGGTCCACGGCATCGTGCTGCTCACCCCGCTGGCCGGGCGCCTCGGGCGCGCGAGCGGCGCGTTGATGGTGCTGTGGGCGGGGATCATGGTCGGCAATCAGCTGCTGACGGCATCGATGTCGGCGTCCGGCATGGCGTCATGGGACGCCGGGATGATCGCGCTCGCGGTGCTGATGTTCTTCAGCGGCCTGATCATGAGTCGCGGTCAGGGGACGATGTAGACCGGGCTACAGCACGCGGGCGAGGATCGCGTACCCGTCATCGCTTCCCGGCCACCGACGCCGGAACTCGTCTGGTCCGAGCCGGCGGCGGACGTAGCGCAGCACGAGCACTGCAACGACGACGTCGTCCAGCGGCCCGAGCACCGGTATGAACTCCGGGATCAGGTCGATCGGGTTGATGAGCCAGAGAAGCAGGCCGACGACCGCGACGCGCGTCCCAAGCGGCGCGGTTCGATCACCGATGAGTGCGCGCACCAGCCGCAGGACGTCCGGAACGACGCGAACGAGCTCTCCGAGGCCGGTCTCTTTCGGGCGGAGGATCCACAGCAGCGCGATGAACGCCACCCACGCGGCCAGCAGTCCAATCGCGATGCCGACGAGCAGGCCCCAGTCGTCCACTCGCTCCAGCGTACCGAGACCGCTGTACCCTTGCCTGCCTGGCGGACGACTTCGACATGGAGCATTCGACGATCCAGCTGGAGACGACACCGTCGGCGGCTCGAGGAGTCGCACCACCCGTAGGCCGCGAATTCCTGACCGTTCTTGTCAGGAAGCCGTGGGATCATCGGTCCATGAGCGTCACGATCAACAACCTGACGGTGGACTGCCGCGATCCCGGCGCGCTGGCCGCCTTCTGGACCGCGGCCCTCGGCTGGGTCGTGGTCGAGGAATCCGACGAGGGCGTGATGATCGCCCCCTTCGACGAGCGGCGACCCGGCGTCTACCCGGTCTACTTCCAGGCGAACCCGGACGACAAGGTCGTCAAGAACCGATGGCACTTCGATCTGGTCCCGGTCGACCAGGGAGCGGAGGTGGCGAGGCTGAAGGGCCTCGGGGCGCGCGACGCCGACATCGGCCAGGGCGACGTGCCGTGGGTGGTCATGGCCGACGTGGAGGGCAATGAGTTCTGCGTGCTCCGGTCGCTGCCGAACGAGGAGGCGGCCGGATGAAGGTCTCATTCGTCGCGGGCTTCGGCCCGATCACGCGCGAGGCCGATGCGGCCCATGCCTTCTGGCGCGACGGCCTCGGCATCGCCTTCGAGGAGGCGGCTCCCGGCTACTTCACGAACGATGACCTCGACGGTGTGAAGGCGTTCGCGATGTGGCCGCTCGCGCAGGCCGCGGAGGCGACGTTCGGGACGGAAGAGTGGCCGGCCGACCTGCCCGCGCCCCAGGCGTGGATCGAGCTCGACGTCGAGTCGGCCGATGCCGTCGGTGCCGCGATCGCCGAGCTGTCGGCCGCCGGCCACCGCGTGCTGCGCGAGGCGCACGAAGAGCCCTGGGGCCAGACGACGGCCAGGCTGCTCAGCCCGGAGGGACTGCTCGTCGGCATCACCTTCACGCCATGGATGCACGAGGCGCCCACGCCAGGGTCCTAGGCGGTCTCCGCGGCGGCCGCTCGCATCGCGGCCTTGTGGGCGCGCTTCTTCGCCTGGTAGTCGGCGAGCGCCTGGGGTGAGTCGACGTCGCCGAGGGTCGGGTGCCCGGGCAGCACCTCCTCCCAGCCCGGGGGATGCACGCCGAGCTGCTTGACGAGCACGGCCGTCATCGAGGCGACCTTCATGTCGCCGAAGCCGGGCAGGGCGGCGATGCGCCGCTGCAGGTCGCGGCCGTCGGACGCATCGGTCCAGACCCGGCCCGCGTCGCCGTCATAGGTCGTCGCGATGTAGGTGGCGAGCTCGTGGACCCGCCGCCCCATGGCGGCCGGGAAGCGATGGACGGCGGGCGGCCCCTTCGCGGCGGACTCGACCGCGGCGACGTCCATCGCCGCAAGGGCGTTCGGGTCGATCGTCCCGAGCCGCTCCCGCAGCACCTTCGGAGCGGAGAACGCCCATTGCACGGGCACCTGCTGGTCGAGCGCGAAGCCGATGATCAGGGCCATCGGCTCCTCGACCAGGAGCCGGTCGGCCTCGTCGTCGCCGGTGAAGTGCAGCCGATCGGTCTCGGTCGAGATGGTCATGCGTCGATCGTATCGCGGTTGTCGAGGTTCGCCCTCGATGAGCGGCATGCGACGAGGTCGTACCTGCGTTCGTGGGTGAATCCGATGCGTCGCGCGATGCGAATGGACGGCTCGTTGCGCGCGTTCGCGTTCCACCACACGCGGTCGCCACGGGCCTCGCAGGCGCGGGCCGTCAGGCGGCTGACCAGCGTCCCGTACCCACGCCCTCGGAATCGCTCGCGCGTCGCCACTCCCATCTCCATCAGGCCACGAGCTCGCGGTCCGGCCATCGCCTCCGCCGCAAGCTGATCGCCGGCGAGGATGCCGAAGCCGATGCCGAGCTCGAGCCAGCGCTCCACCGAGCCGAACGCCCGCACGGTGTCGTCGAACCACTCGATCAACGGCAGCGTCGACGCGTCGAGCCGAATGACGACATGTCCCTCCTCGAGACCGTGGTCCACCGCCCGAGGTTCCTCGACTGCCGCCACTCGATCCGTGAAGTCGATCGCTTCGCCGGTCCAGTACGGCTCCTTCGGCACGAGGTCGTGGAGCGGGTCGTCGCCGCTGGCGAAGCCGAAGATGAGATCGCCGGAAGCCGTTTCGACGTCCGCGAGCGCTTCGGCCGCAGCTTCGCGGGTCACCGGGCCGCCCGCCCACACCGTGCCATCGGCATCCTCGATGACGAGAGCGGCCCTCGGGTCCATGGGGTCGTCAGCCCAGACGCGGCCGGCCAGGACGCCGTCGAGCACCGCCACCGCGCGCGGGCGCGTCGGCGCATCGGTCCGAATCAGACGTTCGATGGCCGCCGCGTCGAACGGCGGCTGAAGCTGAGCCAGATGCATCCCGCGATCGTAGACGCGACGTGCGAGGATGGACCCCTTGCGAGGCTCCAGACGGAGGAACGGATGCGCACCCTGATCACCGGCGGAACGATCGTCAATGCGGACGCCACGACCCGGGCCGACGTGCTCGTGGACGGGGAGAAGGTCGCACTCATCGGCGAGTCGCTCGATGCCAGTGCGGACCGCACGATCGACGCTTCGGGACAGTGGGTGATCCCCGGCGCGATCGACGTTCACACCCACATGGAGCTGCCGTTCGGCGGGACGTTCGCGAAGGACACCTTCGAGACCGGCACCCGCGCGGCGGCCTTCGGCGGGACGACGACGATCATCGACTTCGCGGTCCAGGGCAAGGGCCAGGCGCTGCGTGAGGGCCTCGACGCGTGGCACGCCAAGGCCGAGGGCAAGGCCACGATCGACTACGGCTTCCACATGATCATGAGCGACGTCACCGACGCGACCCTTGCGGAAATGGACACCCTCGTCGACGAGGGAGTGACCGACTTCAAGCTCTTCACCGCCTACCCCGGCGTCTTCTTCAGCGACGACGGCGCGATCTTCCGCGCGATGCAGCAGACCGCGAAGAATGGCGGCCTGATCCTCATGCACGCGGAGAACGGCCTCGCCATCGACGTCGTGGCGGCCCAGAACGCGGACGCGGGCAACACCGATCCGTACTACCACGGCGTCTCGCGCTCGCCGGTGATGGAGGGCGAGGCGACGAACCGCGTCATCCGGCTGGCGGAGGTCGCCGGCGTGCCGGTCTACATCGTCCACCTGTCGGCCATCCACGCGTTGGAGGAGGTCCGTCGCGCGCGCGACGAGGGACTGCCGGCGTACGCCGAGACCTGCCCGCAGTACCTGTTCCTGACGCTCGAGGATCTGGGCAACGGCTTCGAGGGCGCGAAGTTCGTCTGCTCGCCGCCCCTGCGACCGGCCGAACACGCCCCGGAGCTCTGGAAGGGGCTCGCCAAGGACGACCTGCAGGTCGTCTCGACCGACCACTGCCCGTTCGACTTCCACGGCCAGAAGGACCTCGGCAAGGGCGACTTCCGCAAGGTCCCGAACGGCCTGCCCGGCGTCGAGGATCGCGTCAACCTCCTGCACTCCGGCGGGGTCGCCGGAGGCCACCTGACGCCGAACCGTTGGGTCGACGTCATCTCGACCGCCCCCGCGCGGATGTTCGGCCTGGAGGGTCGCAAGGGCGTCGTCGCGGTCGGGGCCGACGCGGACCTCGTGGTCTACGACCCGGGGGCGACGCACACGATCAGCGCCTCCACGCACCACATGGACGTCGACTACTCGTGCTACGAGGGCTGGGAGGTCACCGGTCGCGCGCAGGCCGTGATGTCGCGCGGCAAGCTCATCGTCGAGGGCGACGACTGGCTCGGCGCCGCCGGCGACGGCAAGTTCCTCAAGCGATCGCCGACCGGCGCGCTGCTGGCCCGGACCTGACTCGACCGCTAGACTGCTGCGGCCGAGCACTCCGCCCACTCTTTCGGAGGTCCCTCCCGTGAACCGACGCCTCATCCTCGCCGCGCTGCTGGCCATGCTTCTGGCCGCGTGCGGCTCGCAGGAGTCCAGCCCGAGCGAGGCCGATGCCACCCTCACCCCCGAGGCAACTCCGGAGGCGACGTCCGCCGCGCCCGAGCCGTCGGACGAGCCCGCCGCATCCGAGGACGACGGCGGCGCCACCGGCTCGCTCGACGACCTCATTCCGGACGACCTGAACGGGGTTGCCGGCACGCCCATTCCCGGGTTGGAGCAGATCCTCGGGCCCGCCCTCCAGCAACAGGGGCTGAACGCCGACGATGTCGAGATCGCCTTCGTGACCTACGGCACCGATGAGGACGCCGTGGTCCTCCAGGCGTTCCGCATCCCTGGCGTGACCGAGGTCGCGATGCGCCAGCTCGCCGAGGTCATGTCCGGCTCGGGGGTCCAGGGCGTCGAGACCGAGAGCGTCGACATCGGCGGGAAGACGGTCATCAGCTTCACGAACAGCCAGACGCCCGGTGTCGTGTACTTCTACGTCGCCGAAGGCGCGGCCTTCACGGTCGCCGGTGAGAACGAGGACCTCGTCGAGCAGCTGCTCTCGGAGCTCCCCTGACGCCGACGCGCGCACCGACCGCGATCTTCCTGAACGAGGGGGCGGGGACCGCACGCACGTCGCGCGTCCAGGACACGGTCGAGCGGGCGCGTCGCGCGCTCGACGCGGACCTCCACGTCACCGCCACGCGTGACGCGGCGGAGATGTCGCAGTGGCTCGATGGGCTGCTCGGCAACTACGAGACTGCCGTCATCGTCGGCGGCGACGGGTCGCTCGCGGCCGCCTACAACGTCGCGGCCGGCCGCACCGGCGTGCGGCTCGGGTTCCTTCCCGCCGGCTTCGGGAACGCCGCGCGGCACCTGCTGCGACTGCCCGAGGACGCCGACGGCCAGGTCCAGGTCCTCTCGCGTGGCGAGGATCGCCCGATCGACCTCGTCGACGTGAACGGCCGGCTCGCGCTCTTTGCCGGCGCGGGGTGGGATGCGCTCGTTGCCGGCCGCTATGCCGACGCCGGTGCGCGACGGCTTCCCGGCTGGGTCGCCGCGGTCGCCCGGTCCGTGCCGGACCTGTGGCGCCGCCAATCGGTGGAGGTGCGCGCCGACGGATGGGTCGTGCATCGCGGGCCGATCGAGCTGCTCATCGTCGGGACGACGCCGTTCTACGGCCGCGGCCTGCGCGTGAATCCCGGAGCGCGGCTGGACGGCGGCCGGCTCTCCATGCGGATCTACGCCGGCCCGGCGCCACGCCTGGCGCTCGAGGCCGGACGCTGGGCGATCGGCGTGAAGCCCCATGCGCCGCGGATCGACGCGGCCGAGGTCACAGTCCGCGCGCTCGACGGCGAGATCCCCGTCCAGGCCGACGGCGACCTCGTCGGGTCGGCCGACGCCTGGCGATTCGTGCTGCGCCCGGCGGCGGTTCGCCTGATCGGTCGCTGGAGCTAGAGCCGCCGCACCGCGTCGAGGGCAGCGAAGGCGGCGCGCCGAAGGCGCTGCGGCCCCGATCCGTGGATCCGGAGCTCCACCTGCCGCATCGAGACGGCGCCGCTGACGGCGACCCGCACCCGGCTTCGCCCGTGCGCGTCCTGCGCGAGCAGTGACAGCTGGATGACGGCATCGGCCACCGGAGGGCCGGATGCACCGCCAGTGTCGAGGATCCCGCCGACGAACCGCGCGGCGCCCTCGCGCGTCGGCGCCGACGCGAGGATGGCGAGGAGCGCGCCATCGGTATCGGCCTCCCAGCTCGCGACGCTCGTCGCGCCCAGCGTCCCGAGTCGCGCGAGAGCCGCGGTGGCGAGGTCGTCGTCGTCGATGCCGTAGGCGAGGTCGCCGAGCGCGTCGCGCGCAGCGGCGACGAACGGATCGAGCCGCGCGGCAACACCGGCGGTCGAGAATCGGACGTGCACGCCGTCGTCGCGAGCGTAGATGCCGGTCTCCACGCCAGGCGGCGGAGCCTCGAGCAAGGGCCCGAGTCGCTCGGCGAGCGCCGACTCGCCGATTCCGAACGACTTCACCGTGCGCATCGCCAACGGCGAAATGCCGAAGCGCGCCGCGAGCCGCGGGTGCAGCTGCTCGGTCCACATGAGCCGCATCTCCGACGGCACGCCGGGCATGAGCGCCACGATCGAGCCGTCACGATCCACCCACCAACCGGGCGCCGAACCGATCGGGTTCGGCACGGCCTCGGCGGACGGGATCAGCTGCGCCTGGCGGCGGTTGGCGACCGGCATCGGCCCGAAGGTCCGGAAGCGCTCCTCGAGGACCGCGACGAGCCCCGCGTCCTCGGCAAGGGTCTCGCCGAGCGCGTCGGCCAGGGCCTCGCGCGTGAGGTCGTCGTGCGTCGGGCCAAGGCCGCCAGTCGTGAGCACGACCGTCGACCGGGAGCGGGCCTCGACGAACGCGTCGCGGATCATCTCGCGGTCGTCGGGGAGCATCCGGGCGTGGCGAATCGGCATGCCAAGCCCGGCCAGCTCGCGGCCAAGGAACGCGGCGTTCGTGTCGACCGTCTCGCCGAGCAGCAGCTCGCTGCCGATCGAGAGCAGCTCGGCCTGCACCATCGCCGCCGAGTCTACGGCTAGACTCGGACCTGCCGACGCCGTCTGGCATCGGTCCTGCCCGTTCGAGGAATTCCGTGAGTGATCCTGCCCTGACCGTCGAGGCGGTCCTGACCGATGACATCCGCGAGTGGCTCGAGGCCGAGCTGCGACATCCCGTGCTGGCCGTGAACGCCGCGGACGGCCCGCCGAGCCAGTCGGTGATGTGGTTCGAGCTCGATCCGAACGACCCCGACGTCATCCTCATGAACACGATGGTCCGCCGGCTGAAGTACCGCCAGCTGCAGGCCGACCCGCGCGTGAGCCTGCTGTTCGAGGACGGCCTGACCTGGGTGGCGATGCGCGGCACCGTCGAGCTCGACGCGACGTTCCAGCCCGCGCTCGACCACATCCAGCACCTCGCCCGCCGATACAGGAAGAACCCGGAGCAGTACGCGGGGCAGGAGCGGGTGATCATCCGCATGCGCGTGGAGAAGGTGATCCGCCATGACTGACGGCGTGAAGCTCGGCGCGCTGTGCTGGAACCAGTACACGAGCTGGGCGGACCTCCGCGAGGCCGGGGTCCGGGCCGACCGGCTCGGCTTCGACTCGCTGTGGACCTGGGACCATCTGTATCCGATCGTCGGCGACCACAACGGCCCGATCCTCGAGGGGTACATGGTCCTCGCCGCGTGGGCCGAGGCGACGGAGCGCGCGACGATCGGCCTGATGGTCGGTGCGAACACGTTCCGCAACCCGGCGGTCGTGGCGAAGATGGTCACGACGCTCGATCACATCAGCAACGGACGGGCCGTCCTCGGCATCGGCGGCGCGTGGTTCGAGACCGAGCACACCGGGCTGGGGATCGAGTTCGGCGGGTCGCCAGGGGAGCGGCTGCGCTGGCTGGACGAGGCCGTCCGCATCCTGCGCGGCATGCTCGATGGGACACGGCCGTCGGGCTCGCGCTACTACCGGGCCAGCGGCGCGCTGAACCTTCCCGCGCCGGTGCAGTCACGACTGCCGATCGTGGTGGGCGGCGGCGGCAGGCGCAGGACGCTGCGGACGGTCGCCACGTATGCCGACGCGTGCAACGTCGGCGGCGGCTTCGAGAACGTGAAGGAGAAGGACGCGATCCTGCGCCAGCACTGCGCCGAGGTGGGCCGCGACGAGGCGGAGATCGAGCGCACCGCCGCGATGGGCCCGTGCATCATCCGCGACGACCCCGACGAGGCCCGCCGCGTGGCGGCGGAGATCTTCGCCCACAACGGTGGGGCGGAGCCGTGGAAGGGCGAGCTCATCGGCTCTCCCGACGAGCTCACCGAGCGGATGCGCAGGTACGTCGACATCGGCTTCCGGCACTTCGTGTGCGGGTTCCCGTCGCCCTACGACGCCGAGTCCATGGAACGGCTCGCGACCCAGGTCAAGCCTCGCCTGGTGGAGGCACTGGTCTGAGGGTCACGCTGCTTGCGGGCGGCACGGGGGGGACGAAGCTGGCGCACGGGTTCGCGCTGCTCGGGTCGGACGTCGACCTGACGGTCATCGCGAACGTCGGCGACGACACGGAAATTCACGGGCTCCACGTCAGCCCCGACGTCGACACGCTGCTGTACACGCTCTCGGGCCTCGTCGATGCGGACCGCGGCTGGGGCGTGGCCGGCGACACGCTCAACGCGCACGCGATGTTCGACCGTCTCGGTGAGCCGACGTGGTTCACGATCGGCGACTCCGATCTCGCCACGCACGTGGATCGCACGCGACGCCTGCGCGACGGCGCCAGCCTGACCGATGCGGTCGGCGCCATGGCGACGGCGCTCGGCATCGCGGCGCGGGTCCTCCCGGCCACGGATGATCGGCTGCGGACGCGCGTCCAGACCGATGCCGGCGAGCTGGACTTCCAGGAGTACTTCGTCCGGCTGCGGCAGGAGCCGGTGGTGACGGCCATCCGCCTTGACGGCGTTGCGGACGCGCGGCCGACCGCCGCGGTGCTCGCCGCGATCTCCGACGCCGACCTCATCGTCATCGGACCGTCGAACCCGCTCGTCAGCATCGGGCCGATCATCGAGCTTGCCGGCGTTCGCGAGGCGATCGTCGAGTCGCCTGCGCCGACGGTGGCGGTCAGCCCGATCGTCGCCGGGCGAGCGCTGAAGGGACCGGCGGACCGGATGCTGACATCGATGGGCCACGAGGCGTCGGCGCTCGGGGTCGCACGCCTCTACGTCGGGCTGGTGGATCGGTTCGTCGTCGACACGGCCGATGCCCAGCTGCGGCCGCAGATCGAGTCCCTCGGCCTGGCGGTCGACGTCCTGCCGACGGTCATGCGCAGCGACGACGACCGGCGCGGGCTCGCTTCCGCGCTGCTCCCAGGGGGCTGAGCCGCGCCGGATGGCGCCTCGCGATATGCTGCCCGGGTGTCCCTGCGGATCATCGTCCCGCACCGCGGCCTCGAAGCCGCGAAGACGCGGCTCGCCGGCTCGCTCAGCCCTGACGAGCGGATGTTCCTCGCGAGCCAGCTGCTCCAGCGCGTCCTGAAGGTCGCCCACGAGGTCGCCGAGGACATCGTCGTCATCTCGCCGTCCCGTGAGCTGCGGGAGATCGTCGAGCCGTCCGGCACGCGCCTCGTCGTGCAGCGCGGGATGGGGCTGAACGAGGGCCTCGAGCAGGCGCGCTTCGACGCGGTCGTCGAGGACGTCGAGACGATGGTCATCCTGCACGGGGACCTGCCGAACCTGCGCGGCGACGACATCCTCGTCCTGATCGGCGCACTGCCGACGAACGGCGCGCCAGGCGTGGCGATCGCCCCGGACCGGGCCGGCACCGGCACGAACGGGCTCGTCCTCCGGCCGCCGGGCATCATCCCGTTCCGCTTCGGCACCGGGAGCTTCGCGCTGCACGTCGCGGAGGTCGAGCGCGCCGGCGTCCCACTCGTCGCCGTCAACCGTGCCGGCCTCGCGTTCGACCTCGACACCCCGGAGGATCTCGCTCGCTGGTTGGAGCTCGGGGACGCCGCGTGACGGCGCGGCTCGAGCTGATCGCCATCGACGGCATCGGTGAGGTCGAGCCGGGCGACGACCTGGCGGGCCTGATTGCCGATGCGCTCCAGCACGCGTCGCTCGAGCTTGCCGACGACGACTGCCTGGTCGTGACCCAGAAGGTCGTCTCGAAGGCCGAGGGACGGCTCGTCGAGCTCGCGAGCGTCGACCCCTCGCCGATGGCGCGCGACTGGGCCGAGCGATGGGACAAGGACCCGCGCCAGGTGGAGCTGGTCCTCCGCGAGTCGGCCGAGGTCGTGCGGATGGCTCCCGGCGGTCTGATCATCAGCCGCACCCGGCACGGGTTCGTGTGCGCGAACGCCGGGGTCGACGTCTCGAACGTCGGCGGCGGTGAGGTCGCGTCGCTGCTGCCGGTGGACCCGGACGCGTCGGCGCGCGGCATCCGCGACGGGCTCCGCGCGCGGACCGGGTCGGCGCCGGCGGTGATCGTCAGCGACTCGTTCGGCCGCCCATGGCGCAACGGGATCGTCAACGTGGCCGTCGGCTCCGCCGGGATCGAGTCCGTGCGCGACATGCGCGGCGAGCCGGACGCAGCCGGCCGCACGATGCAGGCGACCGTGATCGCCGTGGCCGATGAGCTCGCGTCCGCGGCGGACCTCGCCGGTGGCAAGGTCGAGCAGCGCCCCGTCGTGCTCGTGCGCGGCTACGCGTGGCGCCGCTCCGACGCAGGGGCGGCCGCTCTCGTGATGGAGCGCGAGCGCGACCTCTTCCCCTGAGTCAGGGCTCGCCCGAGCCGCCGATTCGACGGCCGAATCGCGCGAGCAGCCACCCGACACCCACGATCCAGATCGCCATCGCGATCCACGACCACGGCTCGATCTCGCCGAGCTTGCCCGGGTCGCGGTCGGCGATCGCCTCGCCGATCAGGCCGAAGCCGAGCAGCGCGGGCAGGATCGTCACGAAGCCGATGACGAACGCGACGGCGGTCGCCACCGGGGCGTACCAGCGCGGATGGCCGACCCCAAGCGCGCGGCGCAGCGGCTCGAGCTCGTTCGCGGTGCCGTGCCATCGCTCGCCGAGCCGCGCGGACAGCTCGCCTGTGAGCGCGACCGTCCCGGGATCATCGGTCGGCAGGAAGACCTGCAGGCTCGTGGGCCGCGCCGGTCGCCATGCCAGCACGAGGGCCTCGTGGCTCGCGGCAAGGTCGGTGCCGAGGTTGCGCATGTCCCGGAACCCCGGCAGCGCGCGGGCAATCTCGTCCGGGAGGTCGGGCGCCGTCGTTCCCGCCAGCGGGTGGCGCGCGAGTCCCGCCCCGGAGAGCTCCTCCCAGCTCCAGCGGAAGTCGCGTCCCGAGACCCGAAGGCTGAGCCCGTCGGCATCCGTCGCCACGTCGACCGGCCCGTGCCCGGCGCGGATGGTGGCCTCCATGCCGCTCCCAGCATCGTGCTGGCGTCAAGGGCGCAACGGCCGCGGGAACGGGAACGACGGGGGAGACTAGTTCGGCTGGAGGAAGAGCGAGACGATCTCGCCGTTCTCGACGCGGAAGTTCGCCTCGACGTGCAGCGGGTCGATGCCGGGGCGGATGACCGTCAGGTCGGCGATGTAGCTGGCGCCCATGTTGCGGCTGTCGTTCGTGAACATCCGGAACCCGTCGCCGGCTCGCACGAACCAGCCGCCGACCTTGTCTCGACCCCGAAGGTTCGTGCGCTCGTCGGATCCCGGCACGCTGATGCCCATCACCGCGTGCTCGGCGAAGAGCTCGGCGGCCTTCTCGCGTCGATCGTCGTTGATGAGCTCCAGGAAGAGGTCGACGGTCTCGGTGGCTCCCACGGGCCCGAGTATAGGCGCGGGCCGGGAGGCCGACGAATGCGGCGGCGCCGGTACACTCGGAGCTTCATGGATCGCCTCCGCATCGGCCTCATCGGCTGGGGGACCGTCGGCTCCGCCGCGGGCGAGCTGATCGCGGACGGCCCGCTGCCCTTGACGCTCGCGTGCGTCGCCGTTCGCAATCGGGAGCGCGACGGCCTGCCGAAGGACGTGCCGATCGTCGGGCCCGAGGAGGCGCTCGACGTCGACATCGTGGTCGAGCTGGCGGGTGGAGTCGACGGTCCGCGAGCGTGGGCGCGCGCGGCGCTCGACCGCGGCACGCCGTACGTGACCGCCAACAAGGCGCTGCTCGCGACGCACGGCGCGGAGCTGGCGGAGCTCGCAAGGCGACGCTCGGCGGCGCTGCTCGGGAGCGCGTCGGTGGGCGGCGGGACGCCGATGATCGAGACGACGGCACACATGGCGGCCACCGGCGGCATCGCACGGCTTCGCGGCGTCGTGAACGCCACGACGACCTTCATCCTGTCGGCGATGGGCCGCGGCGAGACGTACGACGACGCGCTCGCCGACGCCCAGGCGTCGGGTTATGCGGAGGCCGATCCGAGCTTCGACGTTGACGGCCACGATGCGGCGCAGAAGCTCGCGATCCTCGCCTCGGTGGCATGGGGTCGGTGGCGGCCGGAGAGCGACGTCACGACGGCGGGCATCGTCGGCCATCCGGTCGGTGGCGGCGAGGTGGTGCGCCTGGTGGCCGATGCCACCCCCGACACGCTCGCGGTCGGCCCGAAGCTGCTCGACGTCGCCGATCCGCTCGCGGTCACCGAGGGCGTCGAGAGCATGCTCGAGATCGCGACGCGCGACGGCGCCACGGTCCGCGTCTCCGGGCCGGGCGCGGGCGGTCGGGCGACCGCCGGCGCGGTCTATGCCGACCTCGGACGCCTCGTGAACGGCGAGCGGCCGATCCTCTTCGGGCCCTGAGCCAGCCCGTCAGCCGGGAACGAACGCGTTCGCGGTCAGGGTGGCCCCTGCCGGGTCGCGGATGACGGTGCTGCGCACCATCGGCATGTCGAATGGCTCGACGAGCACGGCGCCGCCGAGCTCCCTGGCGCGGGCCGCGGTCGCATCGGCATCGGCGATGGAGAAGGTGATGCTCCAGTGCGCTGCGTCGCCCTCGGCGAGCGGCAGGAACCAGGCGACGCACTCGGTGAAGCCGGGCGGCGCGCCGAAGTCGATGTGGCGCTGCTTCGTGCCCGGGTTGATCGCCTCCAGGAAGTCCGCGTAGCCGGGCATGCGCACCATGTGCCCGCTCATCGCGCCCATGTCGACCTCGTCGACCTCCCAGCCGAACACGGATCCGTAGAAGTGCGTGGCCCGCTCGACGTCGTCGGTGTTCAGCTCGCTGAAGTTCCACGCGCCGGGAGCGTTGACCGCCTGGGCACCGCGGATCGAGCCGGGCTCCCAGAGGCCGAACGTCGCGCCGGACGGATCGGTGCAGAGCGCGGTCCGAGCCAGGCCGAGCCGGTCGGCGGCGTCGCTGACGACGGTCCCACCCGCGTCGCGCACCCGCTCGAGCGTCGCATCCGCGCTGTCGACGGCGACGTACGTCGTCCACTCCGGGGTCTGGCGCCCGCCCACCGCCGGAGACGCGATCGCGCCGACCGACTTGCCATCCAGGGTCGCCACCGAGTAGCGGCCCTCCGACCCGCCGCGCTCGTCGAACTGCCAGCCGAAGAGGCCGCCGTAGAACGCAATGGCGGAACCGGCATCCGGCTGGCTGCTGTCGACCCACGCCGGCACGCCGGCCGGGAATCCATCGCGCTCTGGCATCGGGCTCCTCCTTGGGTGGGGCATGGCATGCGAATCGGGTAAGGTCCAAGCATGAACGGTTGGCCGACCGTTGGCGTCGCCGGCGCCCGTGGCGTCGTCGGCGGGGTCTTCTGCGACATCCTCGCCGACGCCGGCCTGCCCGCCGAGTGCCTGCGCCCGTTCGGCCACGAGCCGGGCAACGCGATCGAGTACCGCGGCACGCAGGTCCCGGTCCGGGTGCTCGACGACGCCGCTGCCGCCGAGCTCGACGTTCTCTTCCTCGCCGTCGACGCCGCGCAGAGCCGCGAGATCATGGCCGGCCCGGGCGCATCGGTCCCGCTCGTCGTCGACAACTCGAGTGCCTTCCGGCTGGCCGATGGCGTCCCGCTGGTGGTGCCGGAGGCGAACGCCCATGCCGCCAACGAGCGCAACGGCGGCAACCTGATCGCCAACCCGAACTGCACGACCGCCGCCGCCGTCGTCGCACTGGCGCCGATCCGAGACCTGGCCGGCCTCGCCTCCGTCGACCTCGCCTCCTACCAGGCGGTGAGCGGAGCGGGACGCAAGGGCGTCGACGCCTTCGAGGCCGAGCGCGGGTCAGAGGACCGCGAGCCGGCGGCCGACTCGCCCTTCCACGGGCGGATCGCGGACAGCGTCGTGCCGCAGATCGACGTCCTGGACGAGTCGGGCTGGACCGGCGAGGAGCGAAAGATCCACGCCGAGCTTCGCAAGATCCTGGACATGCCGGAGCTCGACGTGGCCGCCACGACGGTCCGCGTCGCCGTCCACACCGGCCACTCGGTGGCCCTCCACATCCGCACCGAGCGTCCGACGAGCGTCGCTGCCCTCGAGGCCGCCCTTCGCTCCGCGCCCGGCCTCGAGTACCGCCCGTCGGATGGGTCAGAGCGCCACCCGATGCCGCTCGACGTCGAGGGCCGGGACCCGGTGCTCGTCGGCAGGCTGCGCGAGATCCCGGGCCGTGAGCGCGGGTTCGCGCTCTGGGTGAGCAGCGACAATCTGCGCAAGGGCGCCGCGCTGAACGCCATCCAGTGCGCCGCAGTCGCGGACCCGGAGCGCTTCGGGCGCCTCGTCCCGCCGCCGCGGTGACCGACTCGCCGACCACCCCGTCCGCCGGATCAGGTGTGGGGTTCGTTGGCTTCCGGACCGATCGGTTCGACGAGATGGTCGCCCTCTTCCGCGACGGCATCGGCCTCGAGGTCGTCCATGCCGCGCCCGGCGCGACGTGGTTCCGCCTGGGGACCGATGCCCAGCTCCACGTCTACGCCGACACCGACCCGGACCACGCGTTCTTCACGACCGGCCCGGTCGTCGGCCTCCGTGTTGACGACGTCGACGCCACCCGCCTCCGTCTGGAGGCGAGTGGCCTGGAGATGCTGACCGACGTCGAGCGCACGGAGTCGTCGGCGTGGTGCCACGTCCGCGCGCCCGACGGCACGGTGCTGGAGATCATCGGCCCCGGCCGCGCCCAGGCTCGCCATCGACCGTGAATGAGCGGCGGACGCCATCGGTCTAGACTGGGAGGCCTCCCCGAGCCCGATGCAGGAGGTCTGCGCATGCCGTCCTTTGCCGAGCTCGCACGCGAGTTCTTCGACGCCGAGCTGGCCGACTCGCCCGTCCGCGCCAGCCAGCTCGGGCTGACCGAGTACGACGACCAGCTCGACGACCTCTCCGAGGCCGCCTTCGAGCGCCGGCGGCGGACCGATGCCGACTGGCTGGGTCGCTTCCGTGACGTCGACGCGGACGCGCTCGCCTTCGACGACGCGATCGATCGCGACCTGGTGGTCAGCACGCTCGACGGCCGGCGGATCGTCGACGACTTCGAGATGTGGAGACGCCAGCCGGACACCTACCTCAACCCGGGGCTGAGCGGCATCTTCACGCTCTTCCTGCACCGGTTGCGGCCGATGGGCGAGCTCGTCGATGCGGCCATCGCCCGGCTGCGCGGCATCCCCGACAACCTCGACGCCGGCAAGGCGAACCTGCGGCCGGAGATGGTCCCGGCGATCTTCCTGGATCGCGCCGCGAACCAGGCCCGGGCCGGCGCGCGCTACGTGCGCGAGCTCCTGCCGGCACAGGTGGAGGATCCCGCCCTGGCTGGACGGCTCGCGGAGGCCGGCGCCGAGACGGCATCGGCCTACGAGGCGTACGTCGCCTTCCTCGAGGAGATGCGCCCCTCCGCGAGCGGCGAGTGGGCGCTGGGTGAGGATCGCTACAGCGCGCTGCTGCGCGAGAAGGAGCTGCTCGGCTTCGACGCACGCGAGCTGCGCGAGCGCGGTCGCGCCGCGTACGACGAGCTTGCGGCCGAGCTGACCCGCTGCGCGCGGGAGCTGCGCGGGACCGACGACTGGAAGCAGGTGCTCGACGAGCTCAACGAGGACCATCCGCGCACGCCGGAGGAGATGCGCGTCGGCTACGAGGAGTGGACCGAACGGGCGCGCGCGTTCCTGCGCGAGCACGGGCTGGTGAGCTTCCCGGACGGCGAGGAGTGCGCCGTCGTGCCGTCACCGCCGTTCCAGCGCCCGGTGCTCGCGGTCGCGTCGTACATGCAGCCGCCGCCGTTCAGCGATCGGATGCTCGGCCACTTCTTCGTCCCCTTCCCGCCCGACGGCGCCTCGGAGGACGAGGTCCAGAAGCGCCTCGCCTCGAACGCCTACCCGGGCATCCCGACGACATCGGTCCACGAGGCCTACCCCGGCCATCACTGGCACCTGGTCATGTCGAAGGCGAACCCCTCGATGCTGCGCCAGGCGTATCGGACCTCGTACTTCAGCGAGGGCTGGGCGCTCTACGCGGAGCGGATGATGCGCGAGCAGGGCTTCTTCACCGACCTGCGCCAGGAGATGTACCAGTACGAGGCGACGATCTTCCGCGCGGCGCGGATCATCGTCGACACGAGCCTGCATATGGGCGAGATGAGCTGGGACGAGGCGGTCGCGTTCATGACCGAGCACACCGCGAAGACCGAGCCGACGGCGAAGGCGGAGGTGACGCGCTACTGCGCCTGGCCGACGCAGGCCAGCTCGTACCTGACCGGCTGCCTCGAGATCGTCCGCATCCGCGACGCGTTCTTCGAGGCCCACGGCTCGTCCGGGACCGATGCGCTGCGCGCCTTCCACGACGGCATCACGAGCTCCGGCGGGCTGCCGATCGCGCTCGCCGAGCGCGCCGTGCTGGCCACGGCCGCGCCGACGGGACGACCCGCGTAGCGCGAGCTCAGCGGGCTAATCCGTGGGGGCGTGAGGCGGCCAGGACGTCGTCGAGTCATGCAGCCGGCGCATCGGTCGGGGAACGACCGCCCGGATCCTTCCCCGATGCATTCGCCGTGCGCATGGACCGGGCAATCCTTGCCCGTTTGACGCGCCCGGGGAAATTCGCATCCAGACGTTCCCTAGCGCGTGAGCCGGTCGCTGATCTCGAAGAAGTCGTAGAAGTGGTTCAGGTCCTCGTGCGCCCACGAGCGGTCGGGGAGCATCGGCAGGTCCGTCCCGAAGCGGGCGTTGAAGATCACGCGGAACGCGTTGACCGGCGTGATCGTGTCGTGGAACCCGGCGGCCTCGAGGTCGGCGCCCGGCGCGCGGAGGGCGAACAGGATCCCGAACTTCTCCTCCAGCTCGGCGTCGGTGGCGTCGCGCCACTCGAAGCCCCACTCGTCCGCGGCGTAGCGCTCGGGGAATGGCCCCTCGTCGCTCTGGATGAGGACGACCGCGTCCTCTGACTGGGCGAGGATCCGGTCGACGAGCTCGAGCATCCGCCGGTTGCCGTACTCCAGGAACCGGAGATAGCTCGGATCGTCGCCGAGCTCCGCCACCTCCTCGCGCTCGAGCGCGGATCCATCGGCGTCGATGACGTATGGCGGATGGGGAACGAGGAGATGGGCGAAGACGTACTTCGGGCCCGCGATCTCGGTCATCTCGTCCAGCGTGTCGAGCGCGTATCGGTCGTGCTCGCGCAGGACGGCCCAGTCCCACGGGTCCGTCGGCGCGGTTTCCGGCTCGCTGAAGGCTCGGAGCAGCGTCGTCTGGGCGAGCACCGTCGAGAACTCGTCCTGGCCCTCGAAGTGGAAGACGCGGTCGGCGTCGACGTTCGAGATCGTCGGCGTCCACCAGTTCCCGAGGTGCAGGTAGCGGTAGCCGAGCTCCTTCAGCGCCGTCGGCACGACGAGGTGGTCGCCGAGGACACGGTGAATCGGCTCCCGATCGGCGCCGTCGACCGCTTCCTCCGCGAGCGCGTCCGCGTCGAGGTAGTCGATGTTCAATGACGACCCCAGCGACAGCGGGGTCTTGATGTAGTTGGCGTGGGCGTGGCGAGCGATGCTGAACCCGCGGTCCTCGAGGGCGGTGAGGAAGGGCTCGTTGTCGAAGTCGTACGTCTCCCGCAACGCGGTCGGGCCGGCGTAGCGGTCGAGGATGATGTAGTAGACGTCCGGGAGGTCCTCGCCGTCCGGCGGCGACAGCTCGAGCGGGCTGGCCGCCCCGTCCACGGGCTGGACGGTCCCGAGCGCCACCATCGTGTCGGCCATGACCCCGCCGTTCATGATCAGCGCGAGCGCGGCCACGAGGTTCAGGCCACGGGTCACCGGCCGGATGACCGGTCCGGCGCGCCAGGCGGCGAAGAGCGCGATCCCGACGACGAGGATCCAGGCGCCGATGAGCGGCCACTGGCTGGAGAGGAAGCCGGACGCGGCGGTCCACGCGTGCCCGTAGCCGAAGAAGCCGATGAGCGCGACGGTCGTCAGCAGCGCGGCGCGTCGCCAGTCGCGGAGGAGCAGCGCCAGGACCGACAGCACGACCGCGGTGACGCCGAGGGCGAGCGCCAGCGGCGCCCAGATCGGGTCGAGCGTGACCTGCTCGTCGGCGTTCACCGCGAACAGGAACACGATCGGGTAGGCGGCCACCAGGAACGGATGGATCGGGATCGACGTCCAATCCAGGCGCGTGCGGCCGGTGCCGGTGCCACCATCCTTCCGGCGTCCGGTTAACATCGGCACAACACTAGCCGAGGCCCGAGACCCATGCTCTTCGCGTATATCGATCCGGGATCCGGCAGCATGCTGCTGCAGGTGGTCCTGGCCGGCCTCCTCGCCATCCCGTTCTTCTTCCGCCGCACCGTCGCCGATGTCTGGCACCGGGTCCGCGGCAACGGCGATGATGGGGCCGATGCGCGACAGTCCACCGAGTCCTCCGAGGACGGCGATCCCAACCACTGACGGCCCGGTCGTCGATCCGGCGTCGTTCCGCGATCCCTCCGGGTTCGTCTTCCGCCGCGATGGCGTCCTCTATCGCCAGGTCCAGCCCTCTGCGGCTGCCGACTGGGAGGCGCTGCGCTCGAGCGGACTCCTCGAGCGCCTGGTCGCCGACGGGCTGCTCGTCGATCACGAGGACGCCCCGCTCGAGGTGGCGGCGAGCCCGGATGCCGTTGCCGTCATCCGGCCGCGCCTCATCGGCTTCATCTCGTACCCGTACGAGTGGTCGTTCTCGCAGCTCAAGGACGCTGCGCTCCTGACCCTCGAGATCCAATCGCGCGCCCTCGACGCCGGGATGCGGCTGAAGGACGCGA
The DNA here is from genome assembly GCA_965652075.1 of uncultured bacterium. Lineage (GTDB taxonomy): Bacteria > Chloroflexota > Limnocylindria > QHBO01 > QHBO01 > JACDBZ01. The sequence continues at coordinate 8,538 of CBFGTN010000022.1, read as the reverse complement.
GCGCCTACAACGTGCAGCTCGATCGCGGGCGGCCGATCCTCATCGACTCGCTGTCATTCGAGGTCGCACCGTCCACTGAGCCGTGGCCCGGCTACCGCCAGTTCTGCGAGCACTTCCTGGCCCCGCTGGCGCTCATCGCCTACCGGGACGGGCGCAGCGGACTGATGCTTCGCGACTTCATCGACGGCATCCCGCTCGAGCTCGCCGCGCGGCTGCTGCCCGGGCGAACGAGGCTGAACTTCGGGCTGGCGTCGCACCTCCACGTCCACGCGGGCGCGCAGCGGCGCAGCGCGACCGCGGCCCCGGCCGGGGACGGCGAGAAGCCGACCGTGCGGCGCGTCAGCGAGACGGGGCAGCGCGCCCTGCTCGACTCCCTGCGCCGAACCGTCGAGGGCCTGCGATGGACCCCGTCCGGTCACTGGGCGGAGTACGCGACCACGACCTCGTACACCGAAGCCGCGACTGCCAGCAAGGGCACCATCGTGCGCGAGATGCTCGACGCGATCGGCGGGAGCAGCGTCTGGGACCTCGGCGCCAACACCGGGGTGTACAGCGCCCTCGCGGTCGAGGCGGGCTACGACGTCATCGCCTGGGACTCGGACGCGGGCAGCGTGGAGGCGCACTGGCGCCGAGTGCGGGGCGCCGAGGGGCCGCCGATCCTGCCGCTCGTCGGCGACCTGGCGAATCCGTCACCGGCGATCGGCTGGGGCCTCACAGAGCGCGCGTCGTTCCTGGACCGCGCGAACGCGGACGCGCTGCTGGCCCTCGCCCTCGTCCACCATCTCGCGATCGGCAACAACGTTCCGCTGCCGGCGGTGGCGGCGCTCTTCGCGAGGATCGCGCCCAACGCGATCGTGGAGTTCGTCCCCAAGGACGACCCCATGACCCGTCGCCTCCTCTCGTCGCGGCGCGACATCTTCGACGGGTACACCCTCGAGGGCTTCCGCACGGCGTTCGGTGGGCCGTTCGAGATCGTCCGCGAGGCGCAGATCACCGACTCGCCGCGGACGCTGTTCCTCCTGCGCCGCCGCTGATCCACGGCCACCCTTGCGAGGCGGGACTATCCTCGAGATGCGCCCGGAGCGGCACCGCGACCGTGGCCGATCCGACAGCACCGATGCCGGAGCACGTAGGCGGCAACGCCGGAGCACGTAGGCAGCGATCGTCGGCGAGGCCCCGGATGAGTGAGGTCACTCCGGGCGTGTTGCGTCTCCGCCCCCGATTCCTGCCGCTCGCCGTCAGGAACCTCGGCTCACAATGGGGCCACATGGACGTCGAGATCCTTCCGCTCACGCGCGAGCGCGTGCCCGACCTCGCCACGCTCTTCAATCGTGGCGGCGACCCGAAGTGGTGCTGGTGCTCGTTCTTCCGGGTCCGGAGCACGGACTTCCGGACGGCGACGCCCGCGAGCAATCGTCGAGTGCTCGAGAAGGCGGTGGAGACCACGGCGGACCTCGGGCGGAACCCCGGGCTCGTCGCCTACCGAGACGGCGAGGCCGTCGGCTGGGTGAGCGTCGGCCCGCGCGACGACTACGCGCGGCTGCAGCACTCGAAGGTCCTCGGGCCGATCGACGATCGACCGGTCTGGTCGATCGTGTGCTTCGTCGTCGCGCGCACCGCCCGCGGTGAGGGGATCGCGACCGCGCTGCTGGACGCCGCCGTCGATTACGCCCGCGAGCACGGCGCGACGCTCCTCGAGGCGTACCCGATCGAGACCGATGGCGGGCGGGTTCCCGCCGCCCACGCCTACAAGGGTACGGTCGGGATGTTCGAGCGCGCCGGCTTCGAGGTCGCCGCTCGTCGCCGGGCAAACGCCGCTTCGGCCGAGCGGCCGATCGCTCGGCGCGCGATCAGGCGCCGCCGTCAGCGGCGCGAGTAGACGCCGGTCAGGGTCGCGCGGCCCAGAGCCGCTCCCTCAGCGTGGCTTCGGACGGCATCGGCGCTCGAGGTATCCGGGACCGGCTCGGCCAGGGCGTAGAGCGTGAACACGTACCGATGCTCGCCGGAAGGCGGGCACGGTCCGCCCCAGCCCGTGCGGCCGAAGCTCGTCGGGCCGGGCGTGCCGATCGCGTCACCCTCGCCGGCGGGAAGGTCGCGCGTGTCGCCGGGGATGCCGGTCAGCACCCAATGAACGAATCCGCGGGCATCGGGGTCGTCGACGATGAGCGCGAACGACTCGGTTCCGTCGGGTACGCCGCTCCAGGCCAGCGGCGGCGACGTGTCCGCCCCATCGCATGTGTGCTCGGTCGGGATGCTCCCTCCCTCAGCGAAGCTCGTGCTCGTCAGTTCCATCGTCGTCACCTCTGCCCCTGGGGTCGTCGGTGCGGCGGCAGAGCATGCCGCCAGCAACGCGATGAGGAGGACCGCAGACGACGTGCCGCGCGCGGAGCGCATCAGTCGGCCGCGTCCGGCACCGAGAGGTCGACGGTCTCGGCCTCCAGGTGCCGGACGAGGTCCGCCGGCGCGACGTGCAGGTTCACGCCGCGCACGCCACCGCCGATCGCGACGAGCGGCATGTCGACGGCCGCCGCGTCGATCAGGACCGGCCACGCGTGGCTGGCACCGAACGGCGTGATCGCGCCGCGCTCGTAGCCGGTCACCGCCTTCGCCTCGTCGGCATCGGGCAGCGACAGGCGGCTGACGCCGAGATGCGCGCGCAGCTTCGGCCAGTCGAAGCGCCGGCCACCCGGGACGAGCACGAACAGGTAGTCGTCCTCCCCTCGGCGCAAGTAGATCGTGCGTACCAGGGCTCCGAGCGCGATGCCCTGGAGCTCGGCGCTTTCCTCCGCCGACTGCGCGGGGCGGGTCTGCACGACCCGATGCTCGATCCCGAGCCGCTCGACCGCCTCGATCGCAGGGCTCTCAACCACCGCGCCGGCGACGCCTCAATCGGTGACCTCGATCCGGATCCGCTTGTTGATCCGCCCCTTCGACTCGTAGCCGGTCACATTCACCCGGCCGATCTCCGAGGTCCTCGCCACGTGGGTCCCACCATCGGCCTGGAGGTCGAGGCCGACGATCTCGATCGTGCGGACCTCGGTGATTCCCTCTGGCAGCAGGTTGATCTTCGTGCGGATCAGGTCCGGGATGGCGAACGCCTCCTCCCGCGGCAGCACGGCGACCCGAATCTCGCGGTCCGCGGCGATCTCCTCGTTCACGCGTCGTTCGATCTCGGCGACGAGCTCGCCGCGCATCGTCTCGAACTCGAAGTCCATCCGGCCCGACAACGGCTCCATGTTCCCGCCCGTGACCGATGCGGAGTGGTCACGCCAGATGACGCCGCACAGGACGTGCAGGGCGGAGTGGGTGCGCATGAGCCGATGGCGCCGCTCCCAGTCGAGCTCCGCGGTCACCTTCGTGTCGACCGCGGGAAGCTCGTCATCGGCGTGGATCGTGTGCCAGACGTCGTCGCCGCGCTTCTTCGCGCCAATGACCCGCCAGTCGCCGCCCGAATCGCCGGACAGGCTGCCCTCGTCGGCGGGCTGGCCACCGCCGCCGGGGTAGAAGACGGTGCGGTCGAGGAGGACGGCATGCGCCTCCGGGTCAACCTCGACGACGGTTGCCTCGACCTCGCGGGCGTAGGCATCGGTGTAGCACAGGTTTTCGCTCACGCGGTCAGGCTAGCGCCGTCGCGCTCATGCGGTCCATCGGGAAAGATTGAACGTTTCGCATGCCTGACGCCCTCATACACGTGATCGGCGCGCGACGATTTCGAGCCGGATGGCTACCGCACGCCGCGCAATTCGGAGGTGACGCACGCCGCCCTCAGACCGGGGTCGGACGCGCTCCCGCCCGCTGCCCGCAGGCATGCGTACCCGGCAACGGACCGTTCGGTGTGCCTCCCCGAGCAATCGGAGGTCCCAGCACATGCTTCGAAGAACTGTCCTGGCAGTCACCGTCATGGCCGTCCTGCTGGCGGTCGCCGTTGGCACCGTTGTCGCCACCGGCTCCAGCGGCGTCACCGCCGAGACGGCGCGAGGGCCACTCGTCGATCGACCCCTCCAGGTCAACTGGCACTTCGCGGCCGGGTCGAAGATCAAGCTCCAGAGCCAAGGCCCGATGGAGCAGGCCGTCCAGCGAATCGTGGCCGTCCCCGGAGCAACCTTCGGCTGGCACAGCCACCCCGGCCCGACAATCGTCACCGTCCTGACGGGCACCCTGAGCTTCTACCACGCCGAGGACTGCATGCACCGGATCGACTACACGGCGGGCCAGTCCTTCTCGAACCTGCCTGATGAGATCCACCTCGCCAGGAACGAGGGCTCAGTCGACCTGGTGGTGTACGCGACGTACTTCGTGCCGTTGACATCGCCGCCACTGCCCCTCCGGATCGATCAGCCGTCACCGGGTCAAGACTGCCCCCGGTAGCTGGCAACGGGGTGGGGCTCGCGACGTACGTCGCCGCGCGCCTCACCTCGCCCGGGCGGACGCCGGGCGACGAGCCGATTCGCTACCAGCGCTCCTCGCGAACGACGTCGTCGAGGGCGACGCGGCCGCCGGCCTTGTTCGCCGCCGTCAGCTTGTCGGGGTCGGCGGGATAGCCGAACGACAGCAGGAAGTCGCAGCGCCGGTCGTCCGGGAGGCCGAGCAGGCGACCCGCGAGGTCGAGGTCGTAGACCGTCGCGGGCACGCTGCCGATGCCGAGCTCCCAGGCCGCGAGCACCATGTTCTGCGCCGCACGACCGAGGTCCCACAGGTACGTCGTGAGCTGATGCTCGGTCGTGGCCGCCGGACGGACGAGCGCGACGGCCACGGTCGCGCCCGCCAGGTGGTCCGCGTAGCGACCGACCTCGGCCAGCTCGCGAAGGTGCCCGCGATCACGGACGACGATGAACGCCCAGTCCTGGCGGTTCTTCGAGCTGGCGGTACGACGGGCGGCATTGAGGATCCGATCGAGGTGCGCGGGCTCGAGCGGACGCTCGTCGAACTGGCGCACGACGCGGATGGAATTGATGGCGGTCCAGGTCTCCATCGACGCATCATCGCACCCGCGCTCGCCCGCTTGACAGCGGGCGTTCCATGAAGCCAGGCCCGCCGTCCGAGCCCTCGGCCCGAGAGCCCAGATTGGGAGGATTCGCTCGATGCGCGCACCGCTTCGCCGACCCCTCGGCATCGCTGTCCTGCTGACGTTGCTCCTGTCGCTCGCGACCTTCGGTCAGGCGGTGGTTCTCGGCAGAGACCCGACGTCGACCATCGTTCGAGGGATCGACGTCGACGCGACCACGATCCCGGAGCTCCAGGAGCTCATGGACGACGGCGACCTTACCGCGGTCCAGCTCACGCGGTTCTACCTGCATCGGATCAGGGACCTGAACCCGATGCTGAACGCCGTGATCACGGTCAACCCGAAGGCGCTCGCCGATGCGCGAAGGGCCGACAGGGCGCGCCGGCACGGTGACGACCGTCCGCTGCTCGGCATCCCGATCATCGTCAAGGACAACATCAACACGAACCGCATGCCGACCACCGCCGGATCGTGGGCGCTCGCGGGCAGCACGCCGTCGGACGCCTTCATCGTCAAGCGGCTCAAGGCGGCCGGCGCGATCATCCTCGGCAAGGCGAACCTGTCGGAGTGGGCGAACTTCCGCTCGATCCCATCCTCGAGCGGGTGGAGCGGCATCGGTGGTCAGACGAACATGGCCCACGTCCTCGACCGCAACCCGTGCGGCTCGAGCTCGGGCTCCGGGGTGGTCGCGGCCGCCGACCTCGCCGTCGCCGCGGTCGGCACCGAGACCGACGGATCGGTCGTCTGCCCGTCCGGCGCGAACGGCATCGTCGGCATCAAGCCCACGCTCGGCCTGCTGAGCCGGGAAGGCATCGTGCCGATCAGTGCCGACCAGGACACCGCCGGGCCGATGGCCCGGAACGTCACCGACGCGGCCGTCCTGCTTGGCGCGATGACCGGCGTGGACTCGGCCGATCGAGCCACGCGAGCGCAGCGCGGCAACGCGTTCACCGACTACACCCAGTTCCTCGACCCCGATGCCCTCGACGGTGCCGTCATCGGCTTCTGGCAGGAGGGCACCTACGATCCGGCGATCAGCCCGGAGGTCGACGCGGTCATGCAGGCCACGATCGCGGCGCTCGAGGCCGAAGGCGCCACCGTCGTGGACGTGTCGGTTCCGCTGACCGGCGAGATCTTCACGGCCGAGTTCGACGCGCTGCTGTGCGAGTTCAAGACCGACCTGCGCAAGTACTTCCAGACCTACACCGGGCCCGGGTACCCGAAGCGGGTCAAGCACGTGATCGACTTCAACAACGCGAATCCCGATCTCGAGGGCCCGTGGAACTCGGCGATCTTCGAGCTCGCCCACGCGACCGACGGCCGCAACTCGGCCGCCTGTCGCGATGCCCGGGCCGCGGCGACGCCGCCGACCCAGGCGATCCTGGATGACCTGCTCGCGGACGTCGACGCGATCATCGCGCCGACGAACGGGCCGGCCTGGGTCACCGACCCGGTCAACGGCGACCTGGGCGGTGACTTCTCGACGTTCGTCGGATCCTCGAGCGCCTCGGCGATCTCCGGCTACGCCGACATCACCGTGCCCGCCGGATATGCGAGCGACGTCCTCCCCATCGGGGTCACGTTCATCGGCGGCCGGTGGGACGAGCCGGACTTGATCAGCCTCGCCTACGACTTCGAGCAGGCGACGCTCGTCCGCGTCCCGCCGCAGTTCATCCCGACCATCGGCCCCTGACGGTTCTCCCGACCAATCCGGACCGGCCGTCGCTCCAAGCGGCGGCCGGTCTTCGTGCGCGCCACCGAGCTCGTGACACGTGCGCAGCGCGGCGACGAAGGGGCATTCGCGAGCCTGGCCGTGGCCGTGGGGGATCGGCTCCATGCGGTCGCGCATTCTGCGCGACGTCGATGGCGGCCCTCGCAGCTTGCACGTGGAGTGAGCGAGCGCGCAGCATACTGTCGGGCGCGCTCACAGGCAGCCCCGCTCGATCCGTAGAGCGCCGCTAGAGCGCACCCCGTCAACGTCGCAGGCACAACCGGATCATCGGTACGGAGGAACGCCGCGGATGTCGGCGGATGCGATGGAATTTCGGCTGCTCGGCGCGCTGGAGGTGACCGCGAACGGGGCGGCCGCCAGCCTCGGCCCGCCCAAGCAGCGCGCGCTGCTCGCGATCCTCCTGCTCCACGCCGGCGAGATCGTCCCGGTCGACCGGCTCATCGACCTGCTGTGGGGAGAGCATCCACCGCGCACCGCCACCCACTCGATCCAGATCTACGTCTCGGACCTGCGGCGCGCGCTCGAGCCCCTCGGCACACCCTCGATGCTGGCGACCCGTGCGCCCGGCTACCAGCTCGATGCCGATCCCGACACGATCGATGCGCGCCGGTTCGAGCGGCTGGTCGAGGAGGGTGCGCGACAGCTTCGCGAGGGCGACGCCGACGGCGGCGCGGAGGTGCTGCGCAGCGCGCTCCGGCTGTGGCGCGGGCCGGCGCTCTCCGACTTCGCATACGAGGAGTTCGCCCAGCCGTACATTCGCCGACTGCACGACCTGCACCTGGACGCGATCGAGCAGGTCGCCGCGGCGGAGCTCGATGCGGGTCGCGTCGCCGAGGTCCTGCCGATGCTGGACGCGGCGATCCGCGAGGACCCGTTGCGCGAGCGCTCGCGGGAGCTGCTGATGCTCGCCCTGTACCGGGCGGGCCGTCATCCCGAGGCGCTGCGCACGTATCAGCAGCTGCGCACGGTGCTCGCCGACGAGCTCGGCCTCGACCCGTCGCCGTCGCTGCAGCGACTCCAGGAGCGCATCCTGCTCCACGACCCGACCCTCCTGCCCCGCCGGCCGGAGCCGGCCGAGCCATCGGAACGCAATCCGTACAAGGGACTGCGCTCGTTCACCGAGGCCGATGCGGCCGACTTCTTCGGCCGCGACGCGCTCGTCGACCAGCTGCTGAAGCGCCTGCAGGATGGATCGCGGCTCATCGCCCTCGTCGGTCCATCCGGGTCCGGCAAGTCGAGCGCGATCGGCGCCGGCGTGCTCCCTCGCCTGCGCGAGGGAGCGATCGACGGGTCGGAGCGCTGGACGATCGCGCAGATGGTTCCGGGCGCCAACCCGCTCTCGGAGATGAAGGCCGCGATCTCGGCCGCGGCCGGCCGGCCGAAGGGCCTCGCGACGTTGCTCGACGACGCGGATGCGTCGGAGCCCGGTGCGACGCCGGTGCGGGTCATCTCCAACGGCGCGCGCGTGCTCCTGGTGATCGACCAGTTCGAGGAGCTCTTCACGATCGCCGACGACATCGCGCGCAGGCAGTTCCTGGACGCGGTGACGCGAGCCGTGTCGGAGCCGGACTCAGAGATCACGGTCCTGCTCTCGCTGCGCGCCGATTACTACGATCGGCCGCTTCTCCATCCGGAGTTCGCCAAGGTCTTCACGCCCGGTGTCGAGAACGCGCTCCCCATGACGGCCGACGAGCTGGAGGCCGTGGTCGTCGGACCGGCCGAGCGGGGCGGCATCCACGTCGAGCCCACCCTCCTCGCCGCGCTCGTCGCGGACGCCGCCGACCGACCCGGGACGCTCCCG
>CBFGTN010000021.1:0-28637 GCA_965652075.1 uncultured bacterium | reverse complement strand
GAGCTCCATGAACGCCTCGGGGCGCAGGATCGTGAGCGGGATTCCGAGCCCACGCATGTGCTCGGTGATGGCGACCTTGGCGTCCCAGGACGGGATCCCGGTCGTCGTGCCGATGCCGGCCGAGCCGTACACGACGTGCCGCACGCCGGCGCGATGGGCGGCGTCCGCGACGTTCCTGCCCTGGACGACCTCGGCGTCGAAGCCCGCCGTCATTCCGTTCTGGACGCTGTAGACGCCGTGAACGCCGGCGAACGCACGATCCAGGCTCACGGCATCCGCCATCTCCGCCTGGACGACGTCGACTCCCAGGACTGACAGGCGCTGTGCTGCCGCCGATTGGGGCGATCTGGTCAGCCCGCGGACAGCCCAGCCATCGGCGACCAGATGCCGTGCCACCGCACCGCCCTGCCGGCCCGTCGCTCCGCAGACGGCGATCGTTCCGCGCCGCTCCACGCCCTCAGCCCTCCGCGCCGATTCGGGCCGATTCTAGGTTCGCCGGGCCGCGCCGAACAAGGCGCGAGCCGGGGGTTCCGTCAATCTGTGGCGGCGATCGGTCCGGGCATGAGCTCCTCATCGCCCGCCGGCTCCGATCGGGCCGGCACATTCCACAGGGCGGCGGCGCTGACGACGGCCGTCGCGGCAGCCAGTGCGGCGGCCACCGCCGCGACGAGGTGCAGCGCGTCGACGAACGCGATCTGGGCGACGGAGACGAGGGCGTCGCGAAGCGCGGCCGGAAGGGTCTCCGCGATCGCCAGTGCGCCGCCGAGGGTGTCGAGGGCCGCATCGGCCACCTCGGCCGGGATGTCGGCAGGCAGCCGATCCGCAACCTGGGCGCGGTACACCGCCGTCCCGATGCTCCCGAGGATCGCGATCCCCAGCGCGCCGCCGAGCTCGCCGCTGGTCTCGGAGATACCGGTGGCGGCGCCGGCCTGCTCCGGCGGGGCGCTGCCGACGATCAGCTCCGTGGCGAGGGTGATGACCGGCGCCAGGCCGATCGAGATCACGACGGACGCGACGGCGATGAGGATCAAGCTGCCCTCGCCGTCGACGGACAGGCCGAGCAGCATTGCCGTTCCGATGGCCGCGATGGCCATCCCCGTACCCATGATCACCGACGGCCGGAACCGATGGATGATCCGCGGCGCGATCGTCGAGCCGACGATGAACCCGACGGCCGACGGCAGCGACCAGAGCGCGGCGTTCAGCGGCGACAGCCCGAGGACGAGCTGCAGGTACTGCGAGATGAACAGGAAGTAGCCAACGACGACGAAGATGCCGAGGAAGTACGCCCCGAGCGACGCGCTGAAGGCTCTGATCCGGAACAGGCGGACATCGATGATCGGCGACTCGAGATGGAGCTGGCGGCGCACGAACAGGAAGCCGATGACGATGCCGGCGACGATCGCGAGGATCGGTTGCGCGGACCAGCCGTCCTGGGCCAGCTGCTTGAGCCCGAAGACGACGCCGAGGATCGCGGCCAGAGACAGGACGACGCTGGGGAGGTCGATCCGCCCCGCGTTCGCGTCGCGGTACTCGGGCAGCGTCCGAGGACCGAGGACCAGGAGCAGGGCCATGACCGGGACGCCGATCAGGAACACCGAGCCCCACCAGAAGAACTCGAGCAGGACGCCGCCGAGGACGGGGCCGATCGCTCCGCCCGCGGAATACGCGGCAATCCAGACCCCGATCGCCGTCGAGCGCTGCCTCGGGTCGAGGAACATCGTGAAGATCAGGGACAGCGTCGAGGGCGCGATCGTGGCGCCGGCGATCCCCATGACGGCTCGGCTGGCGATCAGCATCTCGGAGCTCTGCGAGAACGCCGCGAACAGCGAAGCGAGCGCGAATCCGGCGGCCCCGTACAGGAGCAGTCGGCGGCGGCCGATCCGGTCGCCGAGCGTGCCCATCGTGATCAGGAGGCCGGCGACGAGGAACCCGTAGATGTCGATCATCCACAGCAGCTGGGAACTCGACGGCTGCAGCTCCTCGCTGATGATCGGGATCGCCAGGTTCAGGACAGTCAGGTCCATCGCATAGACGAGGGCCGCCAGGGTGAGGACGGCGAGGCCGATCCACTCGCGCCTCGTCGCGCGCGCCGGCACGCCCGTGTCGTTCGTCAGCTCAGCCATCGTGTCCTCGTTCTGTCGGTGCGCCCTCTACGACCCCGAAGCCGACACGGAATCATCGGTCCCCCTGGTTCGGCGCTCGATCAACGCCGGCGAAGGCGGACGATCGCGATCTCTCGGTCGGTCTTGGTCCGGTAATTCGGGAACTCCGGCGCCTCCCGCTCGAGGCGCTTCCACGCGGCGTCGAGGTCGGCGCCCTCGAGGGTCTCGGCGTGAACCGCGATGGGTGGCCCGTCCGGGAACCGGACGGTTGCGTCGGGATGGGCGGCGAGGTTGTGGAGCCACGCCGGGTTCCGGGCAGCGCCCGCAAGCGCCGCGATCACGATCCAGGCGTCCTCGCCCTCCGGCAGGTAGCCGAGGACCGATTGGCGCGGCTGTCCGGTCCTCGCACCTACCGTCTCGAGCAGCAGCGTGTCGATCCCACCCTGGGTCCGGACGCCGCCGCCCCGGAACCGTCGCAGCATCATTCGGTTTCCGATGCGCGCGAGGAATCGCGGCAGCCGCAGGCCTTTCGTGCCGCCGCTCGGCACCTTCACGCTCATGCCGGGGCTGCCTGACGGCGGCGGTCGAGCCACCAGACGGCCAGGTACACGATCAGTGCCGTCACCAGGCCGGCAGTGGGTGCGACCCAGCCGGCTGTGGGCACCTCGTACCAGCCGAACATCCCGAAGCAATGCGGCGGATCCGTGTCGATGCAACCGCCCCAATAGGTCAGCAGCGTGAACACGATCAGGCCGGCGAGCAACGCAACGGCGAGTCTTCTCACGGCGATCCTCGATTGGTCACATCCATGCTGCATCGCGGGTCAAGCAGATGAACCCCCCACGACCGCGTGACCGATGACGAACCAGGACTTCCTCGCCAAGCGCTTCGAGGACAATCGCCCGCACCTTCGCGGCGTCGCCTACCGGATGCTCGGATCCATGAGCGAGGCGGACGACGCGGTCCAGGAGGCCTGGATCCGCCTGAGCCGAAGCGATGCGAGCGACGTCGAGAACCTCCGCGCCTGGCTGACGACCGTGGTCGCGCGGGTCTGCCTGAACATGCTTCGGTCACGGCGGACGCGCCGCGAGGCTCCGCTCGAGGCCCACCTCCCCGACCCGATGCTGAGCCCGGAGCATGGGCTCGATCCCGAGCAGGAGGCGCTGCTCGGCGACTCCGTTGGGCTTGCGATGCTCGTCGTCCTCGACTCACTGACCCCGGCGGAACGCGTCGCCTTCGTGCTCCACGACGTCTTCGCGGTCCCGTTCGACGAGATCGCGTCGATCGTCGGCCGGTCGTCCACGGCTGCACGGCAGCTCGCGAGCCGAGCCCGTCGCCGCGTCCAGGGGGCGCCGGTGCCCGACGTCGACCTCGACGGCCAGTGGGCCGTTGTCGATGCCTTCCTCGCCGCATCCCGCGCCGGCGACTTCGAGCGCCTGATCGCCATCCTTGACCCTGACGTCGACCTGCGTGTCGACGCTGGAGATGTGCGGACGGGTCGGACGGCGCTCGCTCATGGCGCGGAGGCAGTGGCCGCGCAGGCGATGCTATACCGCCGATTTGCCGACTCCGCGACACGGGTCCTGGTGAACGGCGTCCCGGGCGCGGTCACCTGGACGCACGACGGCAGGCCGTTCGCGGTCATCGGCGTCACGGTTCGCGGTGAGCGGATTGTGGCGATGGACATCCTCGCCGACCCCGATCGGCTCGCCGAACTGGACCTCAGCGAGGTCGCCGGCTGAGCACGGTTCGGCCCCATCGGTCACGTCGCCCGGTTCTTGCGGGTCTCCTTGGCATGACCGCTTCAACGACGAACGCCAGCTCCCCGCCCTGGTACGTCCCGCTGTTCTCGCCCGTCGCGATGCTGCTGCTGAAGCTCGGCGTCCCGCTCGGACCGAACGGCCTCCTGACGGTTCGCGGCCGGACGAGCGGCCTTCCGCGAACGACGCCGATCGCCATCGTCGAAGTCTCGGGTCGGCGATGGATCTGGGCACCCTGGGGCGAGGTGCACTGGGTTCGTAATCTGCGCGCGTCTGGCAGAGCGACGATCGCGAAACGCGGCGATCGCTATGACGTCAACGCCACCGAGCTCGATGCGGATCAGCGCCTCGTCTTCTTCCGCGACGTCATGGCACCCTATGCGCGGCGCGTCCCGCTCGGCATCACGTTTGCCCGGATCGTCGACCGCGTCGACCTCGACGACCCCGCCGATGCGGCCAGCGGCCGGCCGGTATTCGAGCTGGAGCGAGCCGCATAGACCGACGCGATACGCTCCGTGGATGGACATCATCGAACGGCACTTCGCGGCCGAGAACGCGCACGACGTTCAGGCGACCCTCGACACCTACACCGACGACATCGTGTGGGACGACGTCACCCATCCCGACTCGCCGTTCCGCGGCAAGGAGGAGGTCGCCAGGGTGTACTCCGGGATCATCGAGTCGATCCCCGACGTGCTTCTGACCTCGGTTCGGCGCTTCACCGGCGAGAACGGGCGCTTCGTCGTGGACGAGTCGATCATCAGTGGTCACGTCCATGGCGAGTGGGCGGGCATGGCCGGCGGCGGAGCCGCCGTCGAGGTTCGGATGCTGCACGTGTTCGAGCTCCGGGACGGGCTGATCTGCTACGAGAACGCCTGGTTCGACGCCGCGGCGGTCCAGCGTCAGATCGCGGCCCATCTCGAGACCGCACCGGAGCGCGACGCATGACGATCACAGCTGTCACCATCGACGACCGCGACCAGCCGCTCTTCTGGCCCCCTCGCAGCTGACGGTGGGCGGATCGCTCGAGATCACCGTCGCGGACCGATCCGGCGTCGACACGATCGTCGGGTGGGCGGCCGCAGAGGGCTGGAACCCCGGTCTCCATGACGCAGCGGCCTTTCACGCCACCGATCCGGGCGGCTTCCTGCTCGGATCGATCGACGGCGAGCCGGTCGGGGCGATCTCCGTGGTCCGATACGGCCCGGCGTTCGCGTTCCTGGGCCTCTACATCGTCCGCCCCGAGTGGCGAGGCCGGGGGCACGGGCTCGCCATGTGGCGGGCCGGCATGGGGCTCCGTGGGTCGCGAACGATCGGGCTCGACGGGGTCGTCGAGCGTCAGCCCGACTACGCACGGTCGGGATTCGAGCTCGTCAGGCGCAACGTTCGCTTCGGTGGAGTCGGCGGCGGCGACGCGCCGGGTGGCCTGACCCCGCTCGCATCGGTGAACCGGGCGCTCGTTCGCGACTACGACGCGACCATCTTTCCCGCTCCGCGCGACGCGTTCCTCGATGCCTGGCTCGCGATGCCCGACTCGCACGGCCTGGCCGTCGTGGGGGGTGGCGCGCTCGCCGGGTACGGCATCGCGCGACGGTGCCGGGTGGGCGTGAAGTTCGGCCCGCTGTTCGCGGACGACGAGGCGACCGCCGAGGACCTGTTCGGCGGACTGTCGGCCTGGGCCGGCGAGCAACCGATCTTCCTCGACGTCCCGGAGCCGAACTCCGCCGCTCGGCGGCTGGCCGACCGTCACGGGATGAAGCCGGACTTCGAGACGGCGAGGATGTATGCCGGCCAGCCGCCGGTCGAGCCAGTCGACCGGATCTTTGGCGTCACGACGTTCGAGCTGGGCTAGGGGCCGCGGACGGGCGGTGAGTTTCCCGCCGGTCCGCGGTCTCAAGTGTCAACAACAGGAGGTTCCATGGGCAAGGTCGTGATCGACATGAGCATGTCGCTGGACGGGTACATCGCCGCTCCCAACGACGTCCCGGGCAACGGTCTCGGCGACGACGGCATGCGACTGCACAACTGGATGTTCGACAACCCCGAGGTCTTCGACCGCGTCTTCGGCGACTTGACGACGACGACGGGCGCGACGGTCATGGGTCGTCGCACGTACGACAACTCGATCTCCGAGTGGGGCGACAACGGACCGCTCGGTGAGGTTCCCTGCTTCGTCGTCACCCGGCACCCGCCAGACGATGCCTCGGCGGTGTTCACGTTCGTACCCGAGGGCGTGGAGCGTGCCAACGAGCTGGCCCAGGCAGCTGCAGGCGACAAGGTCGTCGGCGTGATGGGCGCGGACATCCCCCGCCAGTTCCTCGCCGCCGGGCTCGTCGACGAGCTCCGCATCCACGTCGTGAACGTGCTGCTGGGCGGCGGGCGGCGGATGTTCGAGGAGCTCCCCGATCGGATCGACCTCGAGCAGGTCGACGTCGGCCAGGACGACGGCGTGACCCACATCACGTACCGCGTCCGGCGCTAGGCCGGCGGTGACGGACAGATCGGAGCTCGGTCAGCGCCTGAAGGTGCGCGAGGGAAGCTGACCGTCAGGGAGTGCCCCGGCGTGCCCGGGACGCCGCCAGCCGCGCGTGGCCGGCAGCGATCAACGGCATCAGCATCTCACGCACGGTCTCGTGGCTCGGGTTGACGACCGAGATCCATCGCTGCTTCGCGTAGACCGGGTGCGGGACGAGTCGGTCGAAGGCGGCGTAGTCGGGGTCCTCAAGACCGCCGACGAGGCGCTCGAAGGTCGGACGGTCGACGCCGACGTTGACGCGGTACACGCCTGAGCGGGCGAGGTTCGACGGCGTGCCCATGTCGTGCTCATCGGTCCAGACGATCGTCGCGAAGTTCGGCCAGTGGCTCTCGTGGAGCGAAAAGAAGGCCGCACTGTCGATGGTGGCGACGACCGCATCGGGGAAGGCGTCGCGAATCAGCCGTTGCATCTCGTCCTGATCGGGGCCGTCGGGAAGGCGTTCATCGGTCATGTCCGGAGGCTACCTTCCGCATGTCAAGCTCCTTCGCCCTGGCTGTCTACTGACGGCTTGACGTGTACGTAGGACTATACGTATACTCGTACGCATAGATGCAGTATGCGTCGCCGCAAGGAGATACGATGTCCTCGTGCCGAACCGAACGATCTACGTTTCTGAAGACGACCAGCCGCTCTATAAGCGCGCCCAGGAGCTGGCCGGCGACAACCTCTCCGCCGCGATCAGCACCGCCCTCAGGCGCTTCGTCGAGGCCGAGGACGCACGCGCGGAGGGCTATGACGACGTCGTCGTCAAGGTCGGCATGGGCGCTGGCCGCAAGGTTCGCTTCCTCGGCATCCTCCTGGGCGACTGGATCGACTCGCGGGGCGAGCGATTCGAGCACTACCGGGTCTGGCGCGGGAAGGCCGGACGGTTCGCGATCCACGTCGAGCGCGCCGGGTATTGGGAGATGCGCGACGCCCAGGGCAACCCGCTCAGCGGCTGGCGCGCATGGACCGGCATCGGCGCGGCGGCCGGCGGTGGGCAGGGCGCGAACGCGACACTCGACGTCGTCGACACCCTGGACGAGGTCCGGCAGCGCGTTCCCTCGGAGCTCTACGAGATGGTCGCCGCGGCGGTTGACCAACCCACGGTCGAGGAGCTCGACATCTGACGCCCGGCTGGGCGTGACGGCGACGGCGGTGCTGTCATGACCGCCACCGCCCAGTCCCCCGCCATCGGGGTCACCGGCCTGCGGAAGTCATACGGCGACAACCTCGTTCTCGACGGGATCGACCTCGAGGTCGCACCCGGCACGGTCTTCGCGCTGCTCGGGCCGAACGGGGCCGGCAAGACGACCACCGTCCACGTCCTCACCACGCTCCTCACGCCCGACGCGGGCGAGGTCCAGGTCGGCGGGCATGACCTCCGGACCGATCCTGGAGGCATCCGGTCGGCGATCGGCGTGACCGGCCAGTTCTCGGCCGTCGACGATCTCCTCACCGGTCACGAGAACCTCCTGCTCATGGCCGACCTGCATCATCTCGGTCGCGACGAGGGCCGGCGGCGGATCGCCGACCTCCTCGAGCGGTTCGAGCTGACCGATGCGGCTCCGAAGCACGTCGCGACGTATTCGGGCGGCATGAAGCGACGCCTCGACCTGGCAATGACCCTCATGGGCAACCCGCGGATCGTCTTCCTGGACGAGCCGACCTCGGGCGTCGACCCGCGCGGGCGCCGCACGATGTGGGACATCGTCCGCGCGCTGGTGGCCGACGGGATCACGATCTTCCTCACGACGCAGTACCTCGAAGAGGCGGACGAGCTCGCGAACAAGATCGCGCTGCTCGACCACGGGCGGGTCGTCGCCGAGGGCACGCCGGCCCAGCTGAAGCGGCTGGTCCCCGGCGGGCACCTGCGCCTGGAGTTCACCGAGGCCGATGCCCTCGAGCGCGCGGCGGCGCGCCTCGAGACCGCGCGGCGCGATCCCGAGGGCCTCGTGCTCCATGTCCCGACACAGGGCGACGTCCAGTCCCTGCGCAGCGTCCTCGATCAGCTCGATGGCGCCGCCGCCGGCGTCGCCGACGTCAGCCTCCACACCCCGGATCTCGATGACGTCTTCCTGTCCCTCACGGGCCGGGACGACCCGCGAAAGGCGGCAACCGAATGACCTCTGCCTCCCTCCTCCACGACTCGGCAACGATGCTGCGCCGGAACCTGCTCCACGCGAAGCGTTATCCGTCGATGACGCTCGTCGTCGCGGTCATCCCGATCCTCTTCTACCTGATCTTCGTGTACGTCTTCGGCTCCACGCTCGGGAACGGGCTTCCGGGATCCCCGCAGTCAGGAACGGGCGGCCGCGACGCGTACATCGCCTACGTCACGCCGGGAGTCCTGCTGTTCGCGATCGTGGGCGGGACGCAGTCGACGGCCATCACCGTGTCGATGGACATGACGACCGGGATCATCGCGCGCTTTCGCACGATGTCGATCCCCCGCGCCGCGGTCCTCGCCGGGCACGTCGTCGGCAGCGTCCTCGTGACGATGCTCACGCTCCTGGGCGTGTTCGCGGTCGCATTCCTCACCGGGTTCCGGCCGACGACCGAGCCGGTCGCGTGGCTGGCGGCCTTCGGCGTGCTGGCGCTCATCGCGTTCGCGTTCACCTGGATCTCGGTCGGCTTCGGCCTGGTCGCGAAGACCGTCGAGGGGGCCAGCAACCTGCCGATGCCGCTGATCCTGCTGCCGTTCTTCAGCAGCGCCTTCGTCCCGACGGACTCGATGTCCGGCCCGGTCGCCTGGTTCGCCGAGTACCAGCCGTTCACTCCGTTCATCGAGACGGTGCGCGGCCTCCTGCTCGGCACGCCGATCGGCTCGAGCTTCCTCCTGACGCTCGGCTGGTGCGCCGTCATCGCCATCGGCGGCTTCCTGTGGTCGATGCGCCTTTACAACCGCGACCCGATCACCCAGTCGTGAAATGGTGCGGCCGGCGTAGGATCGCCCCGTGGCGAACTACGAGAGCGTTGACGACTACATGGGGTCGCTGCCGGACGACCGTCGCGGACCCATGGAAGACCTGCGGCGAACGATCCGCGCCGCCGCCCCGGGCACGGTCGAGGCCATCGCCTACAACATGCCGGCCTTCCGCCTGGACGGCCGGTTCTTCATGTCGTACGAAGCGTTCAAGCGCCACTACAGCCTCTTCCCGTGGAGCGACGGGATGCTCGAGGAGCTCGGCGATCGGCTGCGGCCGTACGCCGTGGGCAAGGGCACGATCCGCTTTCCCGCCGACGAGCCGATCCCGCTCGACCTGGTCACGAGGATCGTCGAGATCCGGCTTCGCGAGTTCGGCGGGTCCTGAGCCTACGGGATGACGAGGACCTTGCCGCGCGCGTGCCCGTCCTCGACCCAGCGCAGCGCCTCGACGACCTGGTCCAACCGGTAGCTCCGGTCGATCACGGGGCGGACCTTCCCGTCGGCGATCAGCTCCTTCAGGGCGTCGACGTCGGGCTGGTGGAGCGGCTTCCACCAGAGCAGGATCCCCGTCCACTTGTCGCCGAAGCGCGAGATCACGAGGCTGCCGAACAGCGCCGCGAGGATCGAGCCGCTGTCGCCCCCCATCGTCAGGTAGACGCCGTTCGGCTTGAGCGCGCGACGCACCGAGAAGATCGAGTGGTGGGAGTCGACGGCGACGATCCAGTCGTAGCGTTCATCGGCCTTCGTGAAGTCGACCTTGGTGTAGTCGATGACGTGATCGGCGCCGAGCGACCGGACGAAGTCGAGCTTGTCGCCATGGGCGACGCCGGTCACCTCCGCGCCGAGCGCCTTCGCGATCTGGACGAGGAACGGGCCGACGTTGCCCGACGCACCGTCAACGAGGACGCGCTCCCCCGCCTGGATCGTCCGGCCCGTTCCCGTTCGCGTGCCCTGGATCGCGAGCACCGCGGAGTGCGGAAGCGTGGCGGCATCCTCGAAGGACATCCCGTCCGGAATCGGCTCGAAGGCCCGTTCGCGCGCACAGACGTAGTCCGCGAACGCGCCGAACGTGCCGGACTTGAACATGTCAGTCATCACCCGGTCGCCGACCTTGAACCGCGTGACTGCCGGCCCCGCCTCCTCGACAACCCCCGCGGCATCGATCCCGACCTCGTGGCTCCTGGGTGCGCGCATGCCCATGAACAGGCGGATGAATCCGGGCTTCGGCTTCAGGCCATCCAGATCGGCACGGTTGACCGATGCGGCATGGACCCGCACGAGGACCTGGTCCTCGGTCGGGACGGGGCGCTCGACCTCCTCGAGCCGAACGACCTCGGGTGGCCCGTATCGGTAGTAGCGGGCGGCCTTCATCCACAGCGAGCCTACCAGCCTTGACATCGCTCTTATACAACCGTATGGTTGTATCAATGCAGATGGCGCCTCCCGACTTCGACCGCATGTTCGGCGCGCTGGCGGACCACACCCGCCGCGACATCGTGCGCCGCGCGATCGATGCCGAGGAGGGCATCGCCGAGCTGTCCGGCCACTACCCGATGAGCTTCGCGGCGGTGCAGAAGCACGTGGCGATCCTCGAGCGGGCAGGCCTGGTCACGAAGCAGCGCGTCGGGCGGCGAAAGGTCGTCCGCACGAACCTCGCGGCGCTGCTCGTGGCGCGCCGCCTGCTGGACCAGTACGAGCAGCTGTGGCGCGGACGGATCGACCGCATGACCGAGCTCGTCACCACCGAACCCGAAGGAGACTGACCGATGACCGTCACGGCCGTCCGCAAGGACACCGACGCCCTCACCATGACCGTCGACGCCGAGTTCGACGCAACGCCCGACCGCGTCTGGCAGCTGTGGGCCGATCCGCGCCAGCTGGAGCGCTGGTGGGGCCCGCCTACCTACCCGGCCACGTTCACGAAGCACAACCTCGCCCCGGGCGGCCATGCCGAATACCACATGACCGGCCCCGAGGGCGACCAGCCACGCGGCTACTGGGACATCCTCGAGACCGATCCCCCGCATCGGCTCGTCGTCCGTGACGGCTTCGCGAACGAGGACGGCACGCCGAACGACGACCTGCCGCGCAACGAGTTCCGCGTGACGATCGCCGCGGCCGGCGAGGGACGGACCCGGATGTCGATCGAGAACGTCTTCCCGAGCACCGAGGCGATGGAGCAGCTCATCGGCTTCGGCATGGAGGAGGGCCTCACCCAGGCGGTCGGCCAGATCGACGCCATCCTCGCCGACGATGCGGTCGGCGCCAGCCGAGGTCGGTGACGCGGATGGCCGAGCTCGTCGTTGACTTCATCACGTCGCTCGACGGCTACGCGTCGGCCGACGGCTGGCCAGGATGGTGGGGCCTCGAAGGCCCCGAGTACCTCGCGTGGCTGAGCGAGCGACCGGACAGTGCCTACACGCTCCTGATGGGCGCGAACACCTACCGGCTGATGTACTCGTTCGCGGCCGAGCCCGAGACGTCGAACCCGAACGCGACCGAGAACGAGAACGCCGCCACGTCCGAGCTGACCAGACTGCCCAAGGTCGTGTTCTCGTCGACACTGGAGGCTCCGCTGCCGTGGGCCAATACGACGCTCGTCTCGGGCGACGCCGTCGAGGCGGTGACGGCCATGAAGCGGGACGGAACCGACATGAGCACGATCGGCAGCCTCAGCCTGTGCCGGTCACTGCTCAATGCGGGCCTCGTCGATCGCTACCGCGTCGTCATGTTCCCGGTCATCACCGGCCGGACCGGGCGTGAGCGCATCTACGACGGCTACCCGGACGTCGCGCTCGACCTCGTCGACAGCCGGCTGTTCGACGGACGGATCCAGCTGCTCGAGTACCGGCCCAGGCTCATGTCCGGGCCGCCCGGGGCAACCGCCACATCCTGAGAACCCGAATCCTCGTGCGGGCCGATGAGTCTGGCGCCCGCTGAGAGGTCTTACGACCACCAGCCGAGATCCCGAAGAGGAGAGACCGATGACCATCACCGAATCGACGACCCGGACGCTGGACGTGCCGGGCGCGACGCTGACCTACGACGTTCGCCCCGGCACCGGAGACGACCTCCCCCTGTTCCTGATCGGCTCGCCGATGGGCGCCGCCGGCTTCGGCTCGCTCTCCAGCCACTTCCCGGAACGAACGATCATCACCTACGACCCGCGCGGTGCCGAGCGCAGCACGAAGGACGATCCGACCACGGAGTCGACGCCCGAGCAGCATGCGGATGACCTGCATCGGATCATCGCGGAGGTCGGCGGTCCGGTCGACCTCTTCGCCAGCAGCGGCGGCGCTGTGAACGCGCTGACGCTCGTGTCGAAGCATCCCGAGGACGTCCGGACTCTCGTCGCCCACGAGCCACCGCTCGCGTCGGTGCTGCCCGACAGCGAGAACGCGAAGGCGGCGGTGCGCGCGATCCGCGACTCGTACCAGGCGCGTGGGTTCGGCGCCGGGATGGCGCACTTCATGTCGATCACCGGCCACCGTGGCCCGTTCCCGGACGACATCGGCCAGCAGCCCGGCCCGGATCCCGCGATGTTCGGGATGCCGACCGAGGATGACGGCACCCGGCACGACGTGATGCTCGAGCAGAACATCATCACCTGCACGCACTGCGAGCTGGACTTCGACGCCCTCGAGCGAGCCTCGACTCGGATCGTCCTCGCCGCCGGCGCCGAGTCGCAGGGCGAGATGGCGAACCGCGGCGGCCACGCGGTCGCGGAGCGCCTGGGCCAGGAGGCGGTGATCTTCCCGAGCCATCACGGCGGCTTCCTGGGCGGCGAGTACGGCTGGCCCGGCGAGCCGGACGCGTTCGCGGCGAAGCTCCACGACGTGCTCGAGGAGGACACTCGCTAGGCGAGCGTTCAATCGTCGCTCGGTGTCGGAGTCGGGCGCCCGGGGTCGCGGCCTCGCACCGGAGCGATCTGGCGGACCTCCTCGCTCGTGAACGAGCCGCGGTGGCTCCGGATCCAGGTCCGCGCGTACTGGTAGCGCAGCGCCTCGTACGCGATCAGGGCCACGCACACGGCCGCGACGAGGGCGAGCGCGGCGAGCGCCGTCACCATCGTCGCGAGCGGGATCAGCGCGATCAGCGCGACCGTGGCGACCGGCCGCCCGTGGCCCCAGCCTCCCGCCATCCGCAGCCGCAGGGCCACGTGCGCCGCGAAGTACAGCGCGAGGCCGCCGCAGAGGCCGACGGCGGGGATGAGCTCGAGCGGCTCCGCGACGTGGGCCAGCGTCGTCTTCATCCCGAGTGCGAACAGGACGATGCCGGCGACCATCGGCAAGTGCAGGTACGAGAACATGTCCCGGGCCATGACCGCCCGCCTCACGCCGGTCGCGTCCATCAGCTGGGCCTGGGCGACGTAGATCGCCCAGTCGAAGTACGACCACCACAGGGCAGACGCGACGACGATCCCCAGGAGCGCGGCCGCGATCGTGCCGGCGTCCAGCGGCAGCCCGGCGGCTCCGACGCCGATCGCGACGATCGACTCGCCGAGCGCGATGATGATGATCAGCCCGTGGCGCTCGACGAAGTGCTCCGGCGAGACGGTCCAGCCCTCCATGCTCGCGACGAGGAGCCAGAAGAAGTCGATCGCGAGCGCGACGCCCCAGACGATGACTCGGGCGGGGTCGTCGAGGAAGCCCGCGACGATGATGAGCGACGCGCCCAGCAGCGCGCTGGGCGTGATCCGAAGGACGGCGCCGAGCAGCTCCGGATGGCCGCGACCCGCGAGCGCGTAGAGCACGAGGTGCATGACACGCACGAAGAAGTACGCGACGCCGAAGGTCACGCCCTCGACGCCGAACGCCTGCGGCGCCGCCAATGCGACGATGAGCATCGCGCCCATCGACGCGAACATCGCGATCCGGATGACCCCCTCCTCGGGGTTGAGGGTGTTCGTCAGCCAGGCATACGACGCCCACGCCCACCAGAGGGCGCCAAGCAGCAGGAGGCCACGCAGCAGGCCATCCCACGTCGCGTTGTCGGCGAGGAACCCGGTGACCTGCGTGATCGCGAAGACGAAGACGAGGTCGAAGAACAGCTCGAGCGGCAGGACGCGCTGCTCGACCTCGAGCTCGCGCTCACGCATCTGGCATCGTCATCTCGGCAACCAGCGTAGCGGCCGCGCACAGCAAGGAGAACCGACGGTGGGCAAGCTCGTCTATCTGCTCAACACCTCGATCGACGGGTTCATCGAGACGCCCGACCGGAGCCTCGACTGGTCGCTCGTGGACGACGAGCTCCACACCTTCTTCAACGACTACCTGCGCTCCCTCGACGCGTCGCTGTACGGGCGTCGGAATTACGAGGTCATGGCGGCCTACTGGCCGACCGGCGAGAGCGACCCCGACGGTACCGATGTGACGCGCGAGTTCGCGCGAATCTGGAACCCGATGCCGAAGATCGTGTTCAGCTCCAGCCTGACGTCGGTCGCGCACAACTCCCGCCTGGTGAGCGGTGACGTCGGCGAGGTGCTCGCTGAGCTCCGTCGCGAGTTCACCGGCGACCTCGGCATCGGCGGGCCGAACCTGGCCTGGCAGTTCGTCAGACGCGGCCTCGTCGACGAGTTCCGCCTCGTCGTCCATCCCGTCGTCCTCGGTGCCGGCACGCCGTTCTGGCCGCAGCTCGATGCGCCGCTCCGCCTGCGGCAAGTCGAGTCACGGGCGTTCGCCTCGGGCGTGGAGATGCGGGCCTACGTCCCCGCCTGATGCGCGCGCCGGCCGGAGACGTAGGAAGAGCAGGACAGACGCGGAACGCACGATCGGCGCTTTGGCCGATGCCTCCGCGGCCTTCGATGACGAGGATGGCGGCATGGCTCGCGATACGCACGCCAACCGACAGGCGACAGACGAGGAACGGACGTTCTTCGAGACGCTCGTCGGCCTGCGCGCGGCATATGGACGCCGCGGCAGCGCGGACGCGGAAGGCGTGATGTCGCTGCACCACGCGATCGCGACCGCGAATGCCGCGTTTGCGCCGGCGATGTCCCCTCGGGACACGCGAGTCGGGATCGTCGGGAACTAGCCTCCTACGGCGAGCCGGCGTGCGGCGCGGGCGCATCGGCAACGAGCACCTGCCCGGTCCGATCCGCGATCGCCGATTCGATCTCCTCGAAGCCCCGCCAATCGGCAGCCAGGATGAAGAGCGTCCGGCCGTCCGGGCCGCCGAGCATGGAGGCGAAGGGACTGCGGTCGAGGTCGATCCGCTCGAGAATCTCGCCGCCCTCGCGGACGCGCACCATCGCCATCTCCATCGCGCCCGACTGGGCCCAGATCGCGCCGTCGGCGTCGAGGCAGATGCCGTCGGCGCCGACGCCATCGGCCCACGTCCGCCGGTTCGACAGGCTGCCGTCCTGGCCGATGTCGAATGCCGTCAGCGTCTGCGCGATCGACTCGGCGATGATCAGCGTGCGGTTGTCGGGGGTCACGACCATCCCGTTCGGAAAGGCGATCCCGTCCGCCACCTGGCGGACCTCGCCATCGGGCGTGACGAGCGCGACGATCCCCACCGGCGGCCCGCCGCTGAAGTCGAACTCGCAGCGGCCGTTGACGTAGACGTTGCCCCGTCCGTCGACGACGAGCTCGTTCCAGTCGCCGGCGAGATGCCCGAGGTCGGCATGCGGGACGATCGAGCCGTCCAACTCATGGCGGAAGAGCCCTGAGCCGGTCGTCAGCAGCCGCCCGTCCGGTAGCCAGTCGATCGACCATCCCAGGCCGCCCGGCCCGCGGCCGACGACCTCGGAGCGCCCGTCGAGATCGACGGCGACGATCTCATCGGTCCCCCAGTGGGCGAACCACAGCCGACGTTCGTGCCAGCGAGCGGACTCGACATAGGCGAGGCCCTCGAGGATGACGCGCGGCTCAGGCATCGGTCGCCTCCAGGAAAGTCTTCAGCGCGGCGACGCGCTGCCGCCACAGCGCCTTCATGACATCGGCCGTGCCCGCGTCGGGCAACCGCTCGTGCGCGACGTGCGCCGTCGCCTTCACCGGTCCCTTCGCCTCGAACGTGACGAGCACCCGCGTCGGGCCGCCGTCCCAGTCGAAGCGCGCGGCCTTGGCGCGCTGCGACGTCCGCAGCGACATCGCCCCATCCGTCAGCCACCGCGCGCGCTGCTTCTCGACGACGACCGCGTCGTACAGCGTCTTCAGGGGGACGCCGACGGTCTTCGAGGCGTACACGGTGAAGCCGCTCGACTGCTGGTGCTTCTTCCGCATGCCGGTCGCACGCTCATAACCGTTCGTGACCGCCTGCGTCCACCATGGCGGCACGCCATGCTCATCGTGGAGGTACTGCGCGATCTCGCCGTGGGCGTGATCACGTGCGCCCCACCCGTCCAGGATCGCGATCCAGCCCTCCCAGTCCCTGCCGGTCGCCTGGGTGAGCTTCTCGTCGGACGCGAGCTCCTTTGCGCTCGCGAGCCGCGCTCGCTCCTCCTCCTGACGATCCCGGCCGATCACGACCTGCCGTCGGGCAGCCGCGTATCGCTCACCGGTCTTCGCCATGCGCGCGCGAACGCGGCGCTTGAGGAGCTTCTGGGTCGTCATCACACGCTCCTTCGTCATGCGGCGGACGAAGGACTCACGCTCCTTCGGCGCCACCACGAAGGGGTGCCGACACCGTCCCGGGAACCGAGTCCCCTTTGCCTCACCGATGCCGGCGGCGTGAGCGCCGGAGCCGAGGTTGGGCGTGGGATCCGCCAAGGGTCAGTCTAGCGCCGAGGGATGGCGAGTCCAACCCCTGGGACTGGCTCGCGGCGGGCAGGCTCGGGCGATCGCTCCTATCATCGGGGCCATGACCATCACTCCGTTCGCGGCCACCGGCGAGCCGGGGCTGGCGACCACCGAGTACGTTCCGGGCGTCTGCAACATCGGCACGGCAGAGATCCGCCGCCGCCGCGTGGCGGGCCACGTTGGGCTCCTGGGAACGATCGCGCTCCTCGCGCTCCTCCTGTTCATCGACGCGCCGGCGATCGCCCGCCTGCTCGTCATCGCGCCGGCGACGATCGCGGCGTCCGGCTACCTCCAGGCGTGGATGAAGTTCTGCGCCGGCTTCGGCGAGCTCGGCGTCTTCAACTTCGGCGAGCATGACGATCGCGTGACGATCGCCGACGAGGAGGCCCGTGCGGCCGATCGGCGCCGCGCGCGGCAGATCAGCTCCGCCTCGTTCGCGATCGCGGTCGCGGTCGGCGTCATCGCCGTGCTGCTGCCGATCTAGTCAGTCCCGGCGCCAGAGGTCGGGCTGCTCGAGGCCGTGGAGGCCGAGGGTCTGCGACAGCTCGCCCGCGTGCCAGGCCTCGTGGGTCAGGAGCCGCTGGAGGATCGACGCCCGCGTGTGGACCTGGACCGCGTCCCCGTAGTGGCGCTCGATCTCATCGGCCAGCATGTCGAACGTCCAGCGGTCGAGACAGCCGTCGACGATCGCGAATGTCGCGTCGTAGGCGGCCGCAAGCTCGGCGCCGGACCGCGGATGGTCGAGATCGTCGGCCCAGTCGACGGTCTCGTTGCCACTCCAGAATGGCGTCGAATCCGCTCCGGGCTCGCCGACGACGTCGCAGAGCCAGTAGACCCGCATCGCCGCGGTGTGCCCCATCAGTGCCCAGATCGGCAGGACGTCCGGGCCGGGCCGGATCGCCAGCTGCTCGTCGCTGAGCCCTGCGAGCACGTCGCGGACGCGCCGGTTGTACTGCGGCCACATGCCGTAGGCGGGTCGGATCGTCGTCGTCATCTGGCTCCCTTCAGGATCGCTCGTGTCCGATCGATCGCCGAGCGAATCGTCTCGGCTGGCAGCTCGGGGAACTGGCGGCTCACGATGCGCTGCGCCCCGCTGGGGAGCGGCTCGTAGTCGAACTCCCCGCGAATGATGTCGGAGCTCAGCGCATCCCCATCTCGATGCGGCCCGAGGTGAACGTGGAGGTGCGGGATCCCGCCCCCGAAGATGTACACGTAGACCAGATCGGCCGCTGTGGCCTCCTTGAGCGCGGCCGAGACCCTGGCGATCGTCGGCCCGAAGGTCGCGGCCTCGTCGCCGTCGAGGTCGGTGACGTACGCGACGTGTCGCTTCGGCTCGAGGTAGGCGAATCCGGTCGTGTAGCCCCGCGTGGGCATCGCCAGCCGCCAGACGCGGTCCTCCCAGACGATCTCCCGGCGCAGTTCCTGCACGGACCGATCGGCGTCGCAGAGCAGGCAGCCGGGTTCACTCATGGACCGATGCTACCGCCGCATTCCTGCCGGGAACTGTCAGCAATTCGCGCGATGATGGCAGCGTCCCCGAGCCCACGCAGAGGAGGTGACCCGTTGTCCGCCGTCGACTGGCTCATGGATTCCGACCCCGCCATTCGCTGGCAGGTCATGCGCGACCTGACCGATGCGCCGGCCGGCGAGGTCGCAGCCGAGCGGGCGCGGGTCGCGAAGGAGGGCTGGGGAGCCCAGCTTCTCGCCGCGCAGGATCCGGACGGGCGCTGGAGCGGTGGCACGTTCTTCCCGCGCTGGATCGCCACGTCGGACACCCTGCACCTGCTGTACCTGTTCGGCCCGGAGCCGGACGCGCCGGAAGTGCGGCGGGCGATCGCCCCGATCCACGAGGCGGCCCGCTGGGACTACGACCCGACCCTGCGTTTCTGGGAAGGCGAGGTCGAGCCATGCATCAACGGGCGCACGGTGGCGATCGGAGCGTACTTCGGCCAGGACGTGCGCGGGATCGTTGATCGCCTGCTCACCGAGCAGATGGACGACGGCGGCTGGAACTGCGAGCAGGAGATCGGCTCGACGCGAGGCTCGTTCGACTCGACGCTGAACGTCCTCGAGGGCCTGCTCGAGTTCGAGCGATCGGCCGGCGCGAACGGGGACGTCGCCGCAGCCCGCACCCGTGGTGAGGAGTACCTGCTCGCGCGTCGGCTGCTGCATCGGCTGTCGGACGGCGAGATTCCCCAGCGACGGTGGCTGTACCCGGGCTTTCCGAACGCGTGGTTCTACGACGTCGTGCGCGTGCTCGACTACCTTCGCCAGGCCCGTCCTGCGCCGGATCCGCGGATGGACGAGGCCCTGGGCATCGTCGAGTCGAAGCGGGACGCCGACGGCCGCTGGCCGCTCGATCACGCGTATCACGACGCTTCGCTGGTGGACTTCGGCGAGGCCGAGGGCCAACCGAGCCGATGGATCACCCTGCGCGCGCTCAGGACGCTCCGATGGGCCGGTCGCCTGGATCCGGCGTTCGAGTCGAGCGCCACACCGGCATGACCGAGGGCATCCGCGTCGTGCCCGCGAACGCGGCGAGCTGGGAGGACCTGCAGACGGTCTACGGCACCCGCGGACCAGCGGCGGGCTGCCAGTGCCAGCGCTTCAAGCTCGCGCCGCGGGAGTCGTTCGGCTCCTTCCCGGTCGAGGAGCGCCAGGCTCGGCTTCGCGCACAGACCCACTGCGGCGACCCGACGGCTCGCGCGACGAGCGGCCTCGTGGCGTATCTCGACGACGAGCCGGTCGGCTGGTGCGCCGTGGAGCCGCGCGCCGCCTACGAGGGCCTCCGGCGGGTCTATCGCGTGCCGTGGCAGGGACGCAACGAGGACAAGGCCGACGAGACCGTCTGGGCGGTGACCTGCGTGTTCACGCGCGCCGGCTACCGGCGGAGGGGCATCGCCTACGCCCTGGCGGAGGCGGCCGTCGACTACGCGCGAGCCCGCGGTGCCCGGGCGCTCGAGGCCTATCCGATGATCACCGAGCCCGGCGACGACATCACCTGGGGCGAGATGCTCGTCGGCAACCAGAGCATGTTCGCCGCCGCGGGGATGGCCGAGGTCCATCGGCACAGCCCCCGGCGAGCGGTCATGCGCATCGACTTCAACGAGACGCCCGATGGGCAAGGAGGCACCTGACCATGGCAACCGCACCGATCATCCTCGTGCCCGGCTTCTGGCTCGGCGCGTGGGCATGGGACGAGGTCGCGGACACGCTCCGCGCCGATGGCCACGATGTGACCGCGATCACGCTTCCCGGCCTCGAGTCGAAGGACGCGGATCGCTCGCGCATCGGCTTCGCCGACCATGTCGACGCCATCCAGCAGGCGATCGAGGCCGCGGACGCTCCCGTGGTCCTCGTCGTCCACAGCGCGGCCGGGTACACGGGCTACGCGGCGAGCGACCGGGTCCCCGAGCGGATCGCGGCCATGGTCTATGTCGACACCGCACCCGGCAAGGGCGCCATGGACCCCGAGTTCGCGGACGTCGAGAAGCCCCTCGTCTGGTCGGAGATCGAGGAAGAGGAGAACCTCGACGGGATGAGCGAGGAGCAGAAGGAGACGTTCCGCGACCGTGGCGTGCCCGTCCCGGGCCGCGTGCTGCGCGAGTCCGTCGAGCTGACGAACGACGCGCGACGCGACATTCCGAGCACGCTCATCGCCACGGCGTTCACCGGCGAGCAGTACCAGACCTACGCCCGGGACCACCCGGAGTGGTCGTTCCTGGCCGGGATCCCGGAGCTCAACGACGCGACCTGGGTCGACCTGCCGACGAGCCACTGGCCGATGTGGTCGCGCCCGGCCGAGCTGGCGCAGATCATCGGCGACGTCGCGACGAACGCTGGGAACGGCCGATGACGGCGACCACGGAGTACCTCACGGCCGGCCAGTTCCTCGCGTCCGATGGCGTCGAGGACTGGCGCGTGGTGGAGCTCGGCGCGTGTGCCTTCTTCCGGACCGGCTCGCTGGCCGATGCGGCACGCCTGGTCGACGAGATCAGCCGATTGCCGGACGTCGAGTCTCATCCACCGGAGGTCGACGTCAGGCGCGACGGCGTCACCGTGCGGCTCATCACGGTGGCCGACGACTGGTACGGGCCGAGCCGGCGCGACGTCGAGCTGGCTCGCCAGATCTCCGCGGTCGCGCGCACGCTTGGCTTGGCCGCCGACCCGTCGGGGATCCAGTGCCTGCTCATCATCCCGGGCGCTCCGAACACCGCCGACGTGATCCCGTTCTGGCGGGCCGTGCTCGGCTACGAGCCGCGCGCGGACAGCCCCGATGAGGACCTGGTCGACCCGAAGCGGCTTGGCCCATCGTTCTGGTTCGAGGCCATGGACGATCCGCGGCCGGGCGGCCTGGGCGCCATCCACATCGCGGTGTGGCTTCCGACCGAGGTCGCCCAGATGCGCGTCGCGGCCGCGCTCGCCGCGGGCGGCCGAGTCGTGCGCGATGTCTCCCCGTCGTGGTGGACACTGGCCGACGCGGCCGGCAACGAGGCGGACATCGCGACGGTCGAGGGTCGCGAGTAGGGACGCTCGTGCGACCGAATGAGGCGACCGTCGACCCGCACGGCGCGGCGGCGTCCCGGCTGAGCCGCGAGCGCACGGCCGCCGTCGGCCTGGTGCTGATCGCGGCCATCTCGCCGCAGATCGGCGCGGCGTTCGCCGTCACGCTCTTCGACGAGCTGGGTCCGGCGGGCGCGGCATTCCTGCGCCTTGCCTTCGCCGCGGTCATCCTGTGGGCGATCTGGCGGCCTCGGCTGAGCGGCGACCTCCGGCTCGCAGGCGCCTTCGGCGTCTCACTTGGGCTGATGAACTGGTCGTTCTACGAGGCGATCGCCCGCATTCCCCTCGCCGTCGCGGTGACGATCGAGCTCGCCGGCCCGCTGCTGGTGGCGGTCCTCGGCTCTCGGCGGCCGCTCGACGCGCTGTGGATCGGGCTCGCTGCGGGCGGCATCGTCCTCCTCGTCGCCCCCACCGGCGGATCCATGGACCTCCTGGGCGTCGCGTTTGCGATGGTGGCCGCCGTCTGCTGGATGGGCTACATCTACCTGAGCAAGCGCACGGGTGCGGCGTTCGCGGGCGGCGAAGGGCTCGCGTTGGCGATGGCCGTCGGTGCGCTCATCGTGCTCCCGGCCGGGGTCCTCCAGGCGGGCGGTGCGCTCTTTCAGCCCAATCTGCTGGCCGGGGCTCTCGTCGTGGCAGTCGCCTCTTCCGTCGTGCCGTACTCCCTCGAGCTCGTGGCGTTGCGCCGGCTCCCCGAGGCGGTGTTCGGCGTGCTGATGTCACTGGACCCGGCGGTGGCCGCGGTCGCCGGCTTCCTGGTGCTCGGGCAGAACCTCGGGCCGGGCGAGCTGCTCGGCATCGCGATGGTGATCGCGGCCAGCGCGGGAGCGGCGAGCCTCAGCCACCGCGACGGCCGATGAATCGGCGCGTCCGCATCGGTCTCATGTGGTGAAGGTGTTGGCACTCGAAGTGCGGGCCCCGAAGGCGTTCGGCTCCGGCAAGGGATCGACGCTCAGCCGGACACGCTGGACACGAACGAGGAACTGGACATGACGACGACCTGGATGACCGAGGTGAAGGGCGCTGGCGCCTATGCCGAGGTCAACGGCCTGAACATGTACTACGAGACCCACGGCGACGGCCGACCAATGCTCCTGCTCCACGGCGGGCTGGGGTCGGGCCAGATGTTCGGGCCGATCCTGCCGGCTCTGTCCGAGCGCCACCTCGTGATCACCCCGGATCTGCAGGGGCACGGCCGGACGGCGGACATCGACCGGCCGCTCGACCAGCGACTGATGGCCGACGACGTCGCCGCGCTCATCGACCACCTGGGCCTCGATCAGCCGGACGTCGTCGGCTACTCGCTCGGCGGCGGTGTCGCCTTCCACACTGCGGTGAGACACCCGGAGAAGGTGCGACGCGCGGTACTCGGATCCATCTACTTCCGGTCGAGCGACGTCCACGACGAGCTCAAGGCGCAGCAGGGCCAGGTGAACGCGGCGGCCGCGGAGTTCATGAAGGACACGCCGATGTGGGAGACCTACCAGCAGCTCGCCCCGCGGCCGGAGGACTTCGGGCGCCTGCTCGACAAGATCGGCGAGGCGATGGCGGAGCCGTTCGACTACACCGAGGAGCTGCGCGGCATTCGCGTCCCGACGATGCTGATCGCCGCCGATGCGGACCAGGCGCCCCCGAGCGCCCTCGTCGAGGCCTTCGCGCTGCTGGACGGCGGGTTGCGCGACGGCGGCTGGGAGGGCGAGCACCGCCCGGCTGGGGGGCACGCGCTCGCAATCCTGCCCGGGCTCACCCACTACAACTCGTTCAGCTCGCCGCTCTTCGCGGCCGCCGTCCTCGCATTCCTCGACGCTTGAGGGCGATGTGACGAGCTACCTGACGATCGGGGCCGTCTGGATCGCCCACTCGGCAATCACCACGGTCGCCCTGACGCCCTAGCCGCCAGGAGGCTGGGTTCGCGGCTCCCTGACGACGCCAAGCACCGCACCGGAGCGAGCGTCAACCGTTGCGACGATCGCCTCGACCGGATCGATCTCCCTGTCGGACGCGGTGAGGTACAGCGCGAACTCCCAGGTGTTGTCGGTGTACTCGAGGTCCTGGCCATTCCAGAGCCCACGCGGCGCATCGGCCAGGAGCTCCCGGAACGCCTCGTCCGCGAGGATCGCGTCGACCGCGATGCCGGGACTGACGTAGTCAATGGCGGGTCCCTCGACGACGATCGGGATGGTGACGCCGACGGAGAACGCGTCGATCGGCTCGTCCCCGACCGGTGGCGCGCCGCGGGTCAGGTAGTGGAAGGTCGCGTCGACGGTGTAGGCCCCGGGCCCCGGCGGCATGCCGTAGATCCCCTCGGTGTCCCAGCCTCGCCGATCGGTGAGGATCTCGCCCGGCAGGACCTCGCTGACGACGAAGTCGGTCGTGCACGCGAAGTTCGCCTCGGAGTCCAGCCAGGAGTCTGGGAGGAAGGAGAATGGGAGGGGCTCGTCGAACTGGCGCCGGTCGACCGTCAGCATCTTCAGGATGCCCTCCTCGCCGGGCCAATCGTCGCGACCGTAGTCCAGCCGCGCAGGCAGGTCGGGATGCGCCTCGACCGTCGACGGGTAGACGCACGTGCCGGAGTGCCCCCAGAACACGCTGTCGGATCCGACGTTCTCGATGGTGGTCGTCGCCATCACGCGCTGCCCGAACACGGTGCGATCCCGGTCCAGCGTGACGGTGACTCGGATTCCATCCTCCTTGACCGATGCCGTGACAGGCTCCGCCGGAGGCGGCGATGGCTGTGCCAGCGACGGACCGAACCGAGCCGCGTACTCGATCACCGCATCCTCACCGCCGCTGAGCGCGACGAACACCGAGTACGGACAGCCCTCTTCGACCCAGGTGATCTCCATCGGCAGCGGCCTCGGGAAGTCGCCCCCCGGCCGGACTCGTCCTTCGTACCCGCGAACCAGGACCGGAGCTCCGTCGTCGGGCAGGCCGGCGCTGTCCCGGTGCCCCGGCGCCTCGGTGACCGTGTCCTGGCCCGAGCCCCAGCTGACCAATGGCTGGCCCGGCCACGAGCGCGGCTCGGTGACCGGGGCACCGCTCGGCAGCTCCGCGGGCGGTACGATCGGACAGTCGCTCACCTCCTCGACCGGCTCCGCGAGGTGCTGGCAGACTCCCTGGAAGACCTCGAAGAACGCGTCGCAGCTGCCACCCAGCCGGAACTCCACCGCGGTCACCTCGTCGAACTGGAGCGCGGTCTCACGCATCGAGCGAATGAATGCGCCACCCGATGCAGAGGTCGAAAGGTTTTCGATCCGCGCGAGCGCTGGATCGAAGTCGACGATGGCAAGCCCGTCGTTCTCCTGCGCCTCGATTGCGCGGAGCAACGCGGACGACCCCGTCGGGACGACCCCAACCATCCCGGCCTCCTGCTCGAGCGCCGATGGCCCGTCGAGGACTGCGCGCAGCGCGGCCTGGAGGCGCTCGAAGACGGGGACGTCGAACGCGATCGATCGCACACCGCTGGCCTGGTCGAGGCTCCCAGCTCCACACGGGAAGTAGACGAGCACGATGTCCTCGCCACCAGCCGGCGGAGCGATGTCCTCGCACGGCGCAGCCACTTCGGCGCCCTCCGTCGGCGATACGCCCGCGGAAGGCGTCGGCGAGGGCCGCGATGTCAGCTCGCCGACGGCAATTCCCCCCGCAACCACGAGCACGACCGCCGACGCGGCGATGGCAGCGAGGGCGGGCCAGCGCTCCGCGCGCGGCGGACTGTCGAGCGCGTCGTCGAGGATGTCAGGCGGCAGCGGCTCGTCGGCCATCCGGCCGGTGGCGTCGCGCAGCTCGTCGTCGAACCGGCTCATCGGTCCGCCTCGCGCAGCTGGGCGGCGAGCCTGCGACGCGCTCGAAAGACGATGCTTCGCGCGTTCACGGTCGTGAGCCCGGTCATCCGGGCGATCTCGTCGAACCGATAGCCGTGGCCGTAGTGCAGCACGACCAGCGTCCGCTCGCGCGGCGGGAGCCGCTCGACGAGCTCCCGCAGGCCGGCGTCGCGGATCGGCGCATGCGCCGCGCGCAGCGACGGCAGGAGCTCACGCAGGCGGCGCCCGGCGCGGTGCCGATTCACGCAGAGATTGATCGCGAGCCGCGTGAGCCACGCATCGAAGAGGTCGAGGTCGCGCAGCTGGCCAAAGCGGATTCGGCCGCGGAGATACGCGTCGTGGACGACGTCCTCGGCCGCATCGACGCCAACGAAGCCGGAGCAGATGCGCAGGAGACGCTCCCTGGCGGCCTCGAAGCGGAGGTCGTACGCGGCCCCCTCGTCGTCAGGTCGGGTGGCGGAGATTGGGCGGGGCTCCGTCACGCATGTCTCCCGCGCGATCACGTCGACGATAAGACATCCGCCGGAGCCCCAACGTTGCAGTTACGACCTCGGTTCGAGCACGACGACCGCGGTCTGGCCGGAGCGTCGGCGCGCGAACCCGTCGAGGTCGCCGTAGCCCGAGTGGTGTCCCACCTTGGCCCACAGGCCCGCGCGCTCCGCTCCGGTGGCGGCCCGGGCACGAACATCACGTGTCCCGGTCTTCAGCTCGACGGTCGCGTCGGGCTGCGCCTGGAGATTGAGCCACCACGCCGGCTCGGGGCTGGCCCAGCCGTTCATCGCCAGGGTGACGAGGTTCGGTCCATCCTCGATGTAGCCGATGATCGCGGCCCGTGACTTGCCGGAGCGCCGGCCGACCGTCATCAGGCGCAGATAGCCGAACTGGCCGCCGGGCTTCGGAACCGCGAGGCCCCGGCGGCCGCCGGTGAACCGATGGATCGCGCGATGGCCCTTCCATGCGCCGCGGATGAACCATCGCGGCGGAAGCCACGGGCTCGGGGACGTGGATGCCTGGTCGACCGCAGGGCTGGTCATTGCCGAAACTCCCATTCGCCTCGGAGGCCAGTCCTCGCTAGACTGACTCGTCCCTACGCCGTAAGGCTAGTCCCTACGGCGTAAGGATGTCAACGGCGAATCGCACATCTGTCCGGCGGCCGGTGGTAGCGTTCGCGACAGACCAACGAAGGAGCCCGACCGATGGCCGTCGCCAGGCCCGAGACCCGGCAGCGTCGCTCCCCGCTCACGCGGGAGCGCGTGCTCAAGGCCGCCGTCCGGCTGGCCGACCGCGAGGGCATCGACGCCGTCAGCATGCGCCGGCTCGGGACCGAGCTCGGGATCGAGGCGATGTCGCTGTACACGCACGTGCGCGGCAAGGACGACCTGCTGGACGGGATGATCGAGCTCGTCATCCGCGAGATCCCGATCCACCGCGACGCCGGCGACTGGAAGGCGTCACTCCGGAGCACGGTGCTGGAGGCCCGCAGCGTCGTGCTCCGACATCCGTGGGCGCCCCGGATCATCGCGCGACGGTCGGATCCCGGACCCGCGGGGCTGCGCTACTACGACGCCGTCATGGGCATCCTGCGCGACGGCGGCTTCTCGCTCGAGATGACCCATCACGCCATTCACCTGTTCGGTAGCCGCCTGCTCGGATTCACGCAGGACCTGTTCGACGACTCGCCCGACGTCGATCCCGTCGCCATGGAGGCGATGGCGGCCGCGCTCGAGCGCACGCATCCGCACCTGGCGGAGATGGCTCGAGGGGCGAGCCACGACGGAGCGCTCGGGGGCTGCGACGACGACGTCGAGTTCGCCTTCGGGCTGGACCTCATCCTCGACGGGCTCGAGCGCTTCCGCGACGCCCCTCGATGACGACGATCGGCTCCGTCGTCATCCGCGTCGACGATCTCGAAAAGCAGTTGGCGTTCTGGACCGCGGCGCTCGACTACGTGCCGCGCGGGCCGGAGGGCGGCGACGACGAGGGCTTCGCGCTCCTCCGTCCTCGCGACGGCGGCGGCCCGAACGTGTCGCTCGACCGGGTGCCTGCGGCCGTGTCGATCCCGCCGCGGATCCATCTCGACCTCTACACCGACGACCAGGCCGGCGAGGTCAGCCGGCTCATCGGCCTCGGCGCGACCAAGGTGCACTGGGACAAGCGCCCGGCGGACGCGGACTACGTGATCCTCGCCGACCCGGAGGGCAACCGGTTCTGCGTCGTCGACGTCACCCGCTAGGCTCGGGCCGCTCCAGGTCGGCCCGTGCCCGGAACAGCGTCAGGCCGACCACGCGCGAGATGACGAGCGCCACGTACATCAGGCCCGCGACCTGCTCGATCATGCTCAGCGATCGCGCGTGGGGCAGGACCGGGATGACGTCGGACAGCCCGGTCGCCGTCAGGGTCGTGAACGACAGGAACAGCAGCTCGATCCACGTCCGCGGTGCATCCGGGTTGATCGCTGCCGTGAAGGATCCCGGCCAGATGACCTGCGACGCGGCGTACACGTAGGCGAACGCCCACGCCAGCACGGTGAACGTCGCGCCGGTCGCCCACAGCTCGTCGGGTGACACGATCCGGTCGCGGAAGAGATACCGGAGCAGCCCGTACGTCGTGTAGAAGTAGAACGCGGCGTGGAACAGCGACGACCACAGTACGACCGTCGCGTTCTGGTAGTCGATCGCCTCGAGGATCGTGAGCGCGACGACCGGGATGACGAGCAGGATCGCGACCCACGTCCACGCCGGCGTGGCCCGGACGGCGCGAACGGCGAGGACGAGCACGGCGAGCGTGAACAGCGAGAGCAGCGCTCGCCCGCCCGGCGAGTTGTCGAAGTACGGGAAGAGCAGCACCCCGAGCAGCTGCGCGACGAGCAAGACGGCCGAGGGATGGGCCCACGGGATCCGGAACCAGCGCGTCACCGCGTCACTCTACCGGGGCGGCGTGGCGCTCCGTTCGCCTCTCGGCTCCAGCACGACGACCGCCGTCTCCGTCGATCGCAGCTTCGAGTAGGCGTCCACGTCGTCGCCCATGTCGCGCCAGCGTGCCCACAGCCGCGCTCGCTCGTCCCCCAGCGCGGCGCGACCGCGCACGGCCCAGGTTCCATGGGCTAGGACGACGTGCGCATCGGGCTGGGCCTGCAGGTTCAGCCACCACGCCGGCTCGCCGTCCGACCAGCCGTTCATCGCCATCGTCACGAGGTTCGGCCCGT
>CBFGTN010000020.1:0-29712 GCA_965652075.1 uncultured bacterium | reverse complement strand
GAGCGCGTGCTCGGCGTCGGCCAGCTTCACGACTGGTCGCCGGACGGCACGCGCCTGATCATCCACGAGAAGGACGACGTCACGTCCGATCCGTTCGAGCTGTGGATCACGGATGTGGCAAGCGGAGAGGTCGTCGCCGAGCTGGGGGCCGGCTTCCGCGGGCAATGGATCGATGACGGCACCGTCGGCGTCCAGCGCATCGTGCCGGCCGACAGCGGCGTCTACGAGGATGCGCTCTACATCCAGCCGCTCGACGGGGGCGAGCAGGTCCAGCTGCCGGCCGAGTCGATGACCGAGGCAACGTGGTCCCCCGACGGAAGCCAGGTGCTCCTCGTCCACGAAGGCTCGATCTCGCTGGCGGACGCCGATGGCTCGAACGCGCGAGACCTTGCCGGGGGATACCTGCCGAGCTGGTCGCCGGATGGCACGCGCGTGCTCCTCGCCTACGGGACGAACCAGGACGGTTTGCCGATCCTGGCGCTCGTGGACCTGGAGGGAAGCGAGATCTGGTCGGGCGGTGCCGGCTCGGGCGCGACATGGTCGCCGGACGGCACTCGAGTCGCCGTCGAGATCACGTATCCCGAGCCGATGGTCCAGGTGATCGAGGCATCGACTGGTGAGGTGCTGTGGGAGCTCGAGGGTGCGTCGCAACCGAACTGGGGCTCCTGAGCACGGCGGGCCGTAACGCGGCCGCGTACGATCCTCCGACCCGGAACCCGCATCGGCCTCGTGCCCAGAGGACGACGTGACCTTCGCCGACGGATGGACGTGCAAGGCCTGCTGGAAGTCGAACCGGCCGAAGGACCCGGTCTGCTATCGATGCAAGACGCCGCGCCACGCGGACGAGGCAACGATCGAGGCGACCCGCAAGGAGGCGGAGGCCCGGGCGACGGAGGCGCGTCCGGAGGCCGTTCCCGACGCGGTCGTGGCCGTGCCGGTCGTCATCTTCCGCAGCTACGCACGCGTGTGGCAGCGCGGCGGATTCGTCGTCCTGGGATTCCTGATCCTCATCGCGATCGGCGGGGTGACCGATCCCGGCTATCTGCTCCTGACTGGCGCCCTTGGGGCGGGCCTGATCGTGGCCGGCATCCTCGCCACCGAGGTCGCCGAGGAGATGCGCAACCGCGAGCCCTGGGCGTTCGGGGTCGGCATCGTCATCTCGATCGTCGCCGTCGTTGCGTCCGTGCTCGCCGTCGACATCCTGGCGCCCGGCGTCTTCAACCCGGCCGCCATCCGCTGGCTCAGCGCGATCGTCTTCGGAGGCGCCGGCCTCGCCGCCGTCGCCGGCCTCGTCCTCCTCTTCGTGCGCCGCGAGGCCTAGGACGCGATCACGGCGGGCCGCACGGCTGCCCCGCGATGATCGTGATCACGCGCCCGTCCTCGCGTCCGCCCTCGACGAACCCGCCGATCCCGGTCGTGGCGGGAGCGTCGGCCGTGTAGCCGTCGATGCCGAAGCCCTCCACCGGCTCGCCGAAGCCCGTGTCCTCCGGCGTCGTCCACGCGAACCGATCTCCGTAGGCGGCGACCAGCTCGCTCGCGGGGTCGCCGGCGGCGATGCCCTCGGCCGTCTCGACCTGCAGCGCCGGTGAGTCGGGCGGGACGTACACGCCGATGATGTAGCCCGCGAAGCGGCCATCGGGCAGGGCGATCGTCAAGTCGCCCCAGCGAACGTAGCGGACGAGATCGGTCTCCGAGTCGCACGGCTGCGGTCCGTCCTCGACCGGCGAGCCGAGCAGGTCGCTCAGCTCGTCGACGACGGCGCCCTCCTCCTCGCCGAACGCGACGGGCCCGAGGCCGTCCGGCTCGAGGGTGAGGCCGGCGCCGGGGAGGCCCGCCGCCTCCGACAGCAGGGGCGGGACACTCGATACGGGCTCGCTCGGCAGGCCCGGAGGCGTCAGGACGACCGCCGCCGCGACGACGACGATCGCGGCGATCACGACGATCGCCGGCGCGAGCCGCGTCATGCGGCGGCCTCGGTCTCGTTCAGGACGCGGTGGTGGAGCTGCATGACGGTCATGCGCGCGGACTCGAACGCCCCGTGCTGCCACGACGTCACGTGGCTCATGTGGTCGCCGGCCAGATACAGGCGCCCGTGCGGTCCGAGCAGCCGCGCGTACGTCGCGCCGGCTGGTCCCGCGCGGTCGGGCCACGCGATCCAGCCTCCCTCGCTGTAGCGGATCCGGCTCCACTGCGCCGAGAACGAGGTCTCGAACTCGCTCACGTACGCGTCGCCGTGAATGCGCCGCCCGATCTCGAGCGCCCGCTGGGTGCGCTGCGCCGGCGTGAGCTCGTCCCAGCCGGTCGAGTCCTCGAAATAGTTGTAGGCGCCGATGAGGATCCCGCGCTTCGTCAGGTAGCCCGACGACGGGTACCAGATCGTGCCGATCTCGGTGTTCGTGTCCGTGATGCCCCCGAAGATCCGGTCGTCCTCCTCCCAGAAGCGGCGCCGGAACTGGAGCCCGAGCTTGCCCGTCGGCAGCGGCTGCAGCGACGCGATGTCCGCCTTCGTCTCGGCCGGCAGGTTGTTCGTGACCTTCGACAGCACGGTCGGAGGGATCGTGCACACGACGTAGTCGGCGGCGATCTCAATGCCACGGCTGCCGTCGCTCCGCGCCACGATCACCCGGGCCTCGTCATCCGCGACGGTGATCTGCCGCACCTCCATGCCGTAGCGGATGCGGCCGCGAATCCGCTCGGCGAGCGCGTAGGGGATGCGATCCATGCCGCCCACCGGCTGGAACATCATCATCGCCTGATCCCAGCTGGCATCGAACGGGAAGTAGTAGCCGAATCGTGCCGCCAGCAGCTCGGAGAGCCGATACGGGGCGTTGGTCGTCCCGGGCCGGAGGCCGGCGCCGGGCGGATCCGCGTAGCCCCGCTGGTCGGAGCCGACGTATCGGTCACTCGGTCCGAGCGGGCCGAGCGCCCGCAGGAGCTCGACCAGCGCCTCGGCGTCGTCGGCGCTCAGCGCTCGATCCAGCGATCCCTGGTCGACGGCTCGCGCGAGCAGCTCGCTGATGTGTCCGGTCAGGTCGGCGCGCGCCGCTCGGCGCAGCACGGGACGGTCGGCGAGTGATCCGTCCGCGCCGCGGTCCGAGGCGCTGAAGACGAACGCGTCGGCGTTGACGTTCGCGAACGGCTCGATCGGGACGCCGAGCTCGCGACAGTAGTCGAGCGTCGTGTGGTGCTGCGGAATGCGCGCCGGGCCTGCGTTCATGTACAGGCCATCGGCGAAGTGCGCGGTCTGGCTCCGGCCGTCCAGGTCGGTGTCGGTCGTCCCTGAACGGACCGTCCAGTTCCGCCCGCCCGGGCGGGCGCGGGCCTCCACGATCTCGCACCGGTAGCCGGCCTTCTCGAGCTCGTACGCCGCGGTCAGCCCGGCGATGCCGGCGCCAAGGATGAGGACCGTCGTGTCGTTCACGCGTCCGCGCAGCGTGAAGTCCGAAGTCGATGGCGGATCGAACGGGACGCGGTACTCGTTCGGCGACGCGACGAGGTCGAGCGCCTCCATCGTGGCCAGCACAACGCCGGCGCCACCCACGGCGCCCAGCCCGGCAAGAAACGCCCGCCGCGTCAGCGGCTTCTGGAGCGGTCCCATCTCCTCCGTCCGTCGGATCTACCGATCTCTACCCCGGCGGGGCGGAATCGGTTCTCACTGATCGGAGGTCGACGCCTCGGATGCGGGGAACAGAGACGTCATGCCGGCCTGGTGCCGCGGGACCGATCCGACCGTCAGCAGCAGGATCGCCACGAACGTGATCACAGCTCCGGCCACGCCGATCCAGATGGCGAGCCCGGCGGAGACGACGAACAGCGCGAGCACGCCGGCAAGGACGCCGCCGACCATCGAGACGATCAGGCCGATCATTCCGCCGGACGTCGTGAGGCCATAGAGCACGAGGCTCATGCCGGTCGTCTGCGGACCGGCCCCGTAGGCGAGGACCACGCTGTTGATGTCGTCGTGCGTCGGCGAGGTGAAGTAGCGCTCGAGGGCGGGCCCCGCCTGGACGTAGGCGTGCCGAACGCGGGCCATCCCGTGCATCGCGCGCAGGTCGTCGACGTTCGCGCCGTTGATGCGCGCGTAGGTCGTCAGGCCGATGACGAAGTCGAATGCCAGCACGATCGCCGCGATCGTCAGGAACTGCTCGCCGAAGCTCATGCCCTGCGCGAACAGCGCGAGGGCGACGAGGCTCGCCGAGAGGAACGTGAGGAACATCCCGCCGCGCGTGAACGCCTCGTTGTAGGCCAGCGATCGCGCGGAGAGCAGGCTCCAGTGCTCGGTGCTGAGGATCGTCAGCGCGCGGGGGTCCGTGATGTCGGTGATCGGGTTGTCGGCGGTCGGCGCAGCGGGCGTCTCGGGTGGCATCGGGCCTCTCCTCGGGCTTGGACGGACTGTCGTCGCCGATTCTGGCCGCGCCGAACGGCGCCCCGCAACGCCGACTCAGATCGCGCGCATCCGATTGTTCCGCGGATTGTGCTCGAGCTCGGCCAGACCGAGCGCCTCGAGCAACGGCGGCATGTACATCCCGAATCGGCCGCGATACCCCTTCCGCGTGCCGTACCAGCCGCCGACCGGATTGTCCGATGCGCGCCCGAACGCCTCGACGGTGCCATCGGCCGCCTCCTTCTGCTCGTCGGCCGCCCCGAGGGGAACCCAGTCGCCCTGCTCCTTGAGCCACGCGTGCAGATCCTCGATCGCCCTCGCGTGATAC
Organism: uncultured bacterium; assembly: GCA_965652075.1. Classification (GTDB taxonomy): domain Bacteria; phylum Chloroflexota; class Limnocylindria; order QHBO01; family QHBO01; genus JACDBZ01. The sequence continues at coordinate 25,000 of CBFGTN010000020.1, read as the reverse complement.
GTGAGCTTCGTCGTCCCGACCATGCACACGATCTGCGGCGGGTCGGCGCTGTCGTCGCGGTACATCGTGTAGTCGCTCGAGCCGGGCGGGGTCTTCAGCTGCCAGGGATCGTCCTGCGTGCCGGTGCCCTTGATGATCATGCGTATCAACTCCTCTGCTCACGCGGCGACTCTGCCGCCCGAATGAAGTGGGGCAGCAACGTGCTCCATCCGCCCATGTTGCGGTCGCGCCATTCGCGGCCCTCAGCGCCGAGGCGCTCCCATCCACGATGCTCGATCTCGACCCGTGTCGCCGGTCCATCGGGCAGGAAGCGGATCTCGACCTCCGTTGCATCCGTCCGGTCTCGACGCAGGTGCCACAGGTAGACGAGCCGATGCGGGGGCTCCCAGGCCACGACCTCGCCCCATTCGTGCTCGTCGCCCCCCGCCGTACGCTCGAAGATGCGCCCGCCGCTCCGTCCTTCCATGACGACCTGCAGGTTCGGCTCGCCGCTCGCGGTGTGATCGGCCGGCCACCATGCGGCGATCTTCTCGGTCCAGACCATGAAGGCATGATCGGGCGGGCAGTCGACCTCGAAGGCGAGGCGCAACGGCTCGATCGGCTCGACTGCGGAAGGCGGGTTCATCGGCCTTTCGTGTTCTCCGCGGTCAGCCGGAAGCGCACGGCGACGTCGCCCCAAACCTGCTCGAGATAGCGCGCGACCGCGTCGAGGCCCTCGCGCCGCAGCGCGTAGATGCGCCTCGTCCCGATCCGCTCGTCGCTCACGAGCCCCGCCTCCTTGAGCAGGCGCAGGTGATGCGACACGGCGGGCCGCGTCACCGGGAGCAACGCCGCCAACTCGCCGACCGGCCTCGGTTGCTCGCCGAGCAGCGTCAGGATCGCGCGCCGCTGCGGGTCGCCGAGCGCCTCGAAGGGGTCCGTGGCGATCTGCGCGCCCGCCTTAGCCGGCCTCGGCACGCGCCTTCAAGCCGTTCACGAACCGTTCGAACGACGGCTGGAGGTCGGGGATCGAGCGCGACATGACTCCGACGAGTGGTCCGCGATACTCCTCCCGCATGGTCAGGCGGGTCGTGCCGACGGCAGGGACGAGCCGGAACGAGCGGACACCGGTGAAGAGGCCGAGCGGCATGCCCCCGGTCCACGTCATCTCGTCCGGCGCGTGGATGTCGACCCGAACCGGGAACACACGCCCGGCGGCAACCTCGCTGTGCACCGTGATCTTCTCCCCGTCGGCGATCCTGCCCTCGACCTTCGTGACGCCAGAGTCCCACGTCGGGTAGGCGGGCGCATCGGTCAGGATGCTCCAGATGCGATCTGCCGGTGCATGGATGTCGGCGCTCGCTTCGAACTGCATGCGGCGGTGGCCCTCATCGGTCAATAGGCGCTACCGTAAACCGATACTTACCGATGCGCAACCTCGAGTCGGACGCCGTCAGGCGGTCAGTGCGGCGGACTCGTCCTCGACCACCGCGAGCTGGGCCTCGAGCTCCTTGACGCTGCGCAGGACGCCGGCGCGCAGGAGGTCGAGTGCGTCCGACACCTCACGGGCGGTCGAGCCGATGTGGGTGAGCTTCGTCTTCAGGCTGCGGACGACGTCGACCTGGCGGCCGAGGTCGTCGAGCGCTCGGGTCACCGCCTCGGCGTCGAGCTGAACGGCGGCGTCGCGGAGCGTCACGAGGGCGAGGATGCGCGCCGCGCGGTAGGCCGCCTCGAGGGCGACGGCGTCGTCATTCGCCTCCGGATCGTACGTGGCGTACACGTCGGGTCCGACGAGCGCGAGCGGCGCGACCGAGGCCGGGGCCGTGTGCGGCGTGAAGACCGCGAGCGCGATCGCCGCCGACCGGTTCACGCGCGCCTCCGCGAGCTCCCTCGTCATCCGGCCGAGAGGCATTGGCCGGTCCTTGGCCTCGACGACGATGCGCAGGCTCGTGCCGCGCGTCCGCGTCGGGTCGACGGTGATGACCAGGTCGCCCTTCTTGCTGGTCATCGCGTCGCCACCCTCTGCGCCGGTGCGCTCGACGAGGTCGCCCATGCCACGTGCGATGGTCGCGAGGCGCTCCTCGAGGGCATCCTCGAAGTCGGCACCCTTGGCCGTCCCGCGCGCGCGTTCGTCGGCGCGGGCGCGACGCGCGTCCTCCAGCGCTTCGAGCCGCTCGTTCAGCCGGCGGAACTCGTCGCTCATCTCGCTGCGGAACTGGTACAGCGGGCTGCCCTGGCGCGTCGGGTCGAGCAACGTCGCGAGCCGCGACCCGTCGCCGTCGAAGTAGCGCCCCATGAGCTCGCGCAGCCGCCCGAGCGCGGAGTCCCGCCGCCCCTCGTCGAAGAGGTCGCCGACGAGCCGGTTCAGCTTCCCGGAGTCGCCGAGGTATGCCTCCAGCTGGCGGGGCAGCCGGCCGTCACCGTCGGCGAAGTTGGCGCGCAGCGTGGTCTCGAGCGCGCGGGCGGCCTCCGCCTGGGTGGCCGTCAGGTCGCTGACCAGCCTGGTGAACTCGGCACGCACGACGTCCACGTTGACGGTCGCATTCGCGTTGCAGATGGCCAGCAGGCCGATCCGCAGCGCGCGCTCGGCGATCGCCACTCGCTCCGGCTCCGGCGCCTCGGCCAGAAAGGCTGCCAAAGCCGGGTCGGTGAGGACCAGGTCGGCGACATGGATCGCCTGCCCGGCCACGGTAACGTGCGTGCGTGCCGCGTTCATGTGCGCAGCATCGAGGGCCGATGTGACAGCTCCGGTGTCGCGAACGAGCGCGGCGGGCGGCGCATGAGCCAGCCGTGGATATCGGTCCCCGGAAGGTCGAGCTCCTCGACGACCGCGAAGCCCTGGCGCTCGTAGAGCAGGACGTTGCGCGCCGTGGCGGTCTCGAGGTAGGCCAGCATCCGGAGCTCGTCGGCCCCCTCGAGCACCGGGCGCATGAGGGCCGTGCCGATCCCCTCGCCCTGTCGTTCGGGCTCGACCCCGAGGGCCGAGAGGTAGAAATGGGGCTCGGGCACGTGGCGGCGACGCCGCTCCTCCAGCGCCGCGATCGCCTTCGAGATCTCGCGCAGCCGTCGATACCCGCCCGCGAGGCGGAGGACCGATGGCAGGAGCCGCAGGCTGTCGACGAATCCGGCGCCGGAGTAGCCGGGCGGGTGCCAGAGCGCGACGCCAGCTCGGTCATCGGTCGTGTACGTCGTCGAGAGGTTGTCGGAGGTGAAGCGCAGGATGCCGGTCCACCCGTCACGCATGCGCTGCTTCCGCTCGGAGCCCTCGCCGGCGAGGTACGCGTAGAACGGGTCGCGCGCGAAGGCGCGGGCGAGGACGCCGGCCAGCTCCCCGACCTCGTCGTGCCGGGCGAGCCGGACGTCGGTCACGTCCGCAGGTCGATGCGCCGATACTCCGAGGGCGGGCTGTCGCCGGGCGCGATCTCGACGAGCGTCCAGCCAGGCAGTGCGTCGGTGGCGCGTCCCTCGGCGCTGAGGATCTCCGCGACCCGCCGGATGAGCTTGCGCTCCTTCGGCGTCGCGCCGTCACCCGCTTCGGCCAGTCTCCGCTCGATGAGCCGAGCCGCGACGGCGGGCTCCAGCCCGTCGCGGTCCCGGCGCACGAGCAGCTCGGCATCCGTCACGCCGTCGCGCTCGAGCGCGGCGATCGCCTTGCGGACCACTCGGCCCTCAGCCGGCGGCAGCTTGTCGACCCACGTCTCGGGCGGCCGCTTCGGCTTGTCCCTGGACGCGGCCTTCGCGCCCTTGGGCGCCGGTCTCGGCGTCGGCATCGCGACGGTCTTCGCCGCGCGCGAACCGGGGATCGCCTCGCGCAGGTCCTTCAGCGTCCCGAACGGGCCGTGGATCAGCTCCTGGCCGAACTCGTTCGACTGCTCGGTGTCGACGAGGAACCAGCCCTGGGCGGCCTGGCGCGCCTCGAACCGGTCGTCGGCCGTGCGGTAGCTGCCGGCGGTCTGGCGGACGAGCTTGTCGGGGTCGGCCGGCGCATCGGCCGTGCGCTTGGGCATGCCGAAAGTGTAGTTGCGACCCTCCGACGTATCCTCTGCATATGCCGACCGTTCGCCTCGAGGATCCACCCGAGCTCGACTCGCCGGTGCTCGTCGCGGCGCTCGAGGGCTGGGTGGATGCCGGGAGCGCGGGCACGGTCGCCGCGGCGCAGCTCGGCGAGGATGGGACCGTCGTCGCGACGTTCGACACCGACGCGATCTACGACTATCGGGCGCGTCGACCCACGCTCGACATCGTCGACGGGCGGCCGATGCACCTGGGCTGGCCGACGCTGCAGCTCACGTCGAACCGCATCGGCGACCGTGACCTCCTCGTGCTGCGCGGTCCGGAGCCGGACTACCGGTGGCGCGAGCTCACCGACGACGTCGTCGACGTCGCGAAGCGCCTCGGCGTCGTCTCCTGGGTGAGCCTGGGGGCGATCCCGGCCGCTGTGCCGCACACGCGACCGGTGCCGATCCTCGCGACCGCATCGGCGAAGGGCCTGCTGCCGGAGGGCATCCGCCAGGGACCCGATGGCCTGCTGCGCGTCCCATCGGCGTGCCTGTCGGTCCTCGAGCTGGCGGCGTCCGCGAACGGCATCCCCGCCGTCGGCCTCTTCGCGCAGGTGCCGCACTACGTGAACGCGACGTATCCGGCGGCATCGATCGCGCTGCTGACGGCGCTCGGCCGCCATCTCGGGATCGAGCCGCCCGTCGGCCAGCTCGCCACGCGCGCACTCGAGCGTCGCAACCTGCTCGACGCCGCGACCGCCACCGACGAGGACACGAAGGCCCACGTCGAACGGCTCGAGGGTCTCGTCGACGAGTCGCGCCTGCCCGAGGGCGACGAGCTCATCGCCGACATCGAGCGCTTCCTTCGCGAGGGTGATGGCGGAGGTGACGACGACGGTGGCGACGGGGGATCGCGACTGCACTGAGCCTCCTTGACACGGGTCCTATATTCACAATATGACTCGTATCGCCAATAGTGCGACGCGGACGTATCGGAGCGAGCTGCGTGCGCAGCAGGCCGCCGAGACGCGAGGCCGAATCCTCGACGCCGCCCTGCGGGTGATGACGACGGGTGTCGCGAGCCTGTCGATCCCGGCGGTGGCGCGGGAGGCGGGAGTCTCCGTCCCGACGGTGTATCGGCACTTCGCGACGAAGGCCGACCTCCTGAAGGCGCTCTACCCCCATGCCGCGCGGCGCTCTGGCCTCGACGGGCTGCCCGATCCGACCTCACTCCGCGACGTCCGCAGCTCGCTGCACGCGATCTTCGAGCGGGTCGATGCGCTGGACGACGTGGCGCGCGCCGCGATGGCCAGCCCGGTCGGCGATGAGATTCGGCACGCGACGATCCAGAGCCGGTACGAGCGGGTCCGGCGGCTCGGAGAATCGATCGAGCCCCCGCTTGCAGCGGCGGACCTCGACCGCATCACGCGGCTGATGGTGGTCCTGACGCAGTCGGCGTCGCTTCGCATGTGGCGCGACCACCTGGGCGCGTCCGTCGACGAGGTCGCGGACGACATCGAATGGGTTCTGAACGCCGCCGTCGCTGCGGCGCAACGGAAGGAAGACCGATGACCATGACCGACGTGCGTTCCCTCAGCGATGTCCGCATGGCCGATGCCGCGGACGTCGGGGGCAAGGCGGCCAACCTCGGGGAGCTCCTGGCCGCTGACGTTCGTGTTCCCGATGGCGTCGTGGTGACGGTCAAGGGGATCGAGCTGCCGCCTGACGACCGGAACCGTCAGATCGGCGCGGCCGTTGCGAGCCTGGGCGATGGGCCGTTCGCCGTTCGCTCCAGCGGCGTGGCCGAGGACGGGGCGGAGCGTTCGTATGCCGGCATGTTCGACACCGTGCTCGGCGTCGGTCCCGACGACGTGTATGCCGCCACCGAGCGCGTGCTGGCCAGCGGCAGAGCCGCGCGGGTCGCCGGGTACGCGTCCGGCGATGGACGCATGGCGGTGGTCATCCAGCGCATGGTCGCTCCGGTCGCGGCGGGCGTCGCGCTCACGGCCGATCCCATCGGCGGCGACCGGCGCACCTGCGTCGTCACCGCCGTCCGCGGCTCGGGCGACCGCCTCGTGTCCGGCGAGTCAACCGGTGACGAGTGGGCGATCCGCGACGGAGAGGCGACGTCCCGCAGGAATGCCGAGTCGGCGATCGATCGAGGCCAGGCGCTCCAGGTGGCGAGCGAGGCGGGGCGCATCGCGGCCGCTCGAGGCGCCCCGCAGGACGTCGAGTGGGCGATCGACGCCGACGGGGCCATCTGGATCCTTCAGGCGAGGCCGATGACCGCCCTGCCGCCCGACGTCGCCTGGGAGACACGGGCGCCCGGCGCCTACACCCGGATGCTTCGCATGGGCGAATGGATCGGGGAGCCGGTCACCCCGCTGTTCGAGTCCTGGTTGCTGACGGCAATGGAGGATCGCATGCACGCCTTCTTCCGTGAGGAGGTCGGGCAGATCGCGCCGCGGCCCTACCACGTCGTCGTCAACGGCTGGTACTTCTACTCGATCAACTTCATCTCCGGCGGCGCACTGCTCCGGAGCCTGCCCGGGATGCTCTGGCACCTCGTGCGCACTCCCCGTCATCTGGCCGGCATCATTCCGCCGACGGTTCGGCACAGCTATCCGGTCATGGAGCGCAGGTGGCGGGAGGATCTCCAGCCTCGGTACCGGGCGGCCGTTTCCGAGGCCGAGGGTCGGGTGGAGCGCATCCCGGTCGGCGACCTTCCCGCGCTGATCGACGGGCTGGCCACGCTCGCCGGCGAGTACTTCGGATCGATCGCCGCCCTGAGCGGCGCGGCGTACAAGCTCGAGATGAACCTCGCGCAGTTCTACCGGCGCAACCTGAGCGCAACGCTCGGTGGCAGCCACTTGCCGTTGCTGTCGGGATTCGAGACGGCAACCGATGCCGCGCCACGCGCCATCGTGTCGCTGGACTGGTGGCACCCCATCGCCACGTCCGAGCCGGCCGCCGCCCTCTCCCCGGAACGCCACGACATCGTCGTCGCGGCACGGCACGCCGCCGAGACCGCTGCACTCGAGGCGCTGGCCGGACAGCCGCGCCGCCTTCGAGCCTTCCGGAGACTGCTGGCGGACGCCCAGCATCTGGTCCCCATCCGCGAGGAGCAGACGAGCGAGCTGACCTTCGCGTGGCCCGTCATGCGACGGGCCGTCGTTCGGATCGGCGAGGCGCTGGTGGCGGACGGGCTGATCGGCGAGACCGATGACGTCTTCTTCCTGACGAGGGACGAGGCCCTGGCTGCGCTTTCCGGCGCCAGGCCGGCGTCCCTCGACGTTGCCGAACGACGAGCGGCGCGCGCGGAACAGGCCCGTCTCGTCCCGCCGGTCCTGGTGGGCCGCGCGAACCCCTTGATCCAGCGCCTGTGGGACAGCTTCCCGCGGATGATCGGCGCCGCTCCGTCCGACTCGGCGCTCGTCTCGGGCGTGCCGGCGTCCGCGGGCCGAGTGAGCGGGACGGTGCGGGTGATTCGCGGGCCGGACGAGTTCGGGGAGCTTCAGGCCGGCGAGATCCTGGTGGCGCCGCTCACGGCACCGGCCTGGACGCCGCTGTTCACCCGGGCCGCCGCCGTCGTCACCGACATCGGCAGCCCCGCGGCTCACGCCTCGATCATCGCGCGCGAGTACGGCATCCCCGCCGTGGTTGGCTGTGGCGACGCCACGTCGCGATTGAGGACCGGGATGCGCGTGACGGTGGACGGGGCCACCGGAAACGTCGAGGAGGCCTAGGGAAGCGGCAAGACGTGAAGAGCCGCCGCTCCCCGAAGGGAGCGGCGGCTCGAGGGAGCGATGGGTTCGATCAGAACCCGGTGTCGCTCTTACCGTAGTCCGGACCGGCAGGCCGGTTCGTCCCGTAGTACGTGCCGAGCTCATCGCGATACGTCGCATCGCGGAAGAGCGTCTCATCGAACTCCGGGGCGTTCTTGATCTGGTCCTGCGTCAGGCTGACGAAGACCCGGTGGTCGCCCTCGTCGATCCGCGTGATCACGCCGGCAGGAAGCATGACCTTCTTGCCGAAGATCCACGGGCCGGTGTTGAGGACGAGCGCGTCGCCGCCGACCTCATAGGTGTCCTTGTCGACGGTGCCGATCTCGCCATCGGTGGCCTCCACGTGGAAGCCCGAAAGGTCGATGCTCGACCACGTCGGCTCCTTGTAGACCCAAATCTCGGAAACGGTTGTCGTGCGATCCATATGTTCCTCCTTGTACCCCCAGGAGGGGCGGTTGCGTGGTACACCGAACTGGGGTGCAACATCGATGCCGCCGGTGCCACTTTCAACCCATTCGCGCGTTTTTCTTTTACCGATGGGGTTGAAACGCGCCTACCTGCGCGACGGCTCCCCAGGCGCCGCGTAGGCTGGTGGCCGTGCACATCCGACTCGCCGATCCGGATCGCGACGCCGCAGCCATCGCCGCGATCTACCGTCCATCCGTCGAGGGCGGGCTGGCGAGCTTCGAGGAGGTGGCGCCCGACGCCGTCGAGATGGCGGCCCGGATCCGGCGGACCCTGGAACGGACCCCGTGGCTCGTCGCGGAGGACGAGGGAACGGTGCTCGGGTACGCGTACGCCGCCCCGCACCAGGAGCGTCCCGGCTACCGCTGGGCGGTCAACATCTCGGTGTACGTGGCGGCGGAGGCACGCGAAATGGGGATCGGCCGCGCCCTCTACGACGAGCTGCTCGCGATCCTCCGACGGCAGCGCTTCGTGAACGTCTACGCCGGCATCACGCTGCCGAACCCGGCGAGCGTCGCCCTCCACGAGGGCATCGGCATGGAGCGCATCGGGGTGTACGAGCGCATCGGCTTCAAGCTCGGGGAGTGGCACTCGGTCGCCTGGTATGGCCTGCGGCTGGCCGAATCAGTGGGCGCGCCGCCCGAGCCGATCCCGCTTCCAGACCTTGCCCCTTGACTCTCCACCTACCCGAGAGTTCAGACTGCGCGGCGTGGACGAGCTCCTGTCGATCGGCCGCTTCGCCCGGCTCAGCGGGCTGAGCATCGGCGCGCTTCGGCACTACGACGAGATCGGGCTGCTCGCGCCGGCCCGCACCGATCCACAGACCTCGTACCGCTCCTACGCCCGCTCGCAGCTCGAGGACGCCCGCCTCATCGCGCGGCTTCGCGAGCTCGGCCTCGGCCTGCCGGAGGTTCGCGCCATCCTGGGCGCCGATCCCGCGGAGCGCGGCCGGCGCCTCGCGGCCCATCGGTCGAGGCTGATGGGGACACTCGCACGGGTGCAGCGACAGATCCATTGGCTGAACCAGGCCATCGACCACGAGGAGCCGATCATGACCACGCCACCCCTGCCACCCGCCCTCGACGCCGCGACCGTCCGCGCGCTCGCGGTCGGACTCTTCAACCACACCTGGACGCTGATCGAGTCGCCCGACCGCTCGCCGATGCAGGACGACGAGATGATCCATGCGGCGCACGCGTCGCGCTACCACTGGGGGATCGTTGGCACGGCCGCGAACCTGAACCGCGGGGAGTGGCTGTGCTCCCGCGTCTACGCGATTCTCGGGCGCGCCGAGCCCGCGCTGTGGCACGCGCGCCGGTGCCTCGCGATCTGCGAGGAGCACGGGATCGGCGACTGGGAGGTGGCCTTCGCTCACGAGGCGATCGCGCGCGCCCATCGCGTTGGCGGCGACCACGATGCCGCGGAGGCCGAGCTGGCGATCGCGCGTGAGCTCGGCGCAGCGATCGCCGAGACCGAGGACCGCGAGCTCCTGCTCGGGGATCTCGCGACCGTCTGACGCCTCCGTGGACGACGCCGGCGCATCGGCATAGGCTGAGCTCCACGATGAGCACGCTCCGGTACTCCAGATGGGACGGCAGCCAGCAGCTGCCGAGCTTCGACGCGGACGACGTGCTCGATGCGCTCAGCGAGGACATCCTCGCCGAGGGGGACGTGCGCCGGGCGCTCCAGCAGCTCATGCAGCGCGGCCTGCGCGGCACGCGCGGCGGCGATATCCCGGGACTGCGTCGGATCCTCGAGCGGCTGCGAGCGCGTCGCCAGGAGGAGCTCAGCCAGTCGAACCTCGACGGCGTCCTCGACGACGTGAACGAGCGGCTCGATCGGATCCTCGACACCGAGCGGTCGGGGATCGAGCGCCGGATGCACGAGGCGGAGCAGCGCGCGCTCGACGCGCCGCCCGGCGAGGAGCAGGACCAGGCGCGGATGGCCGAGCAGGTCATGCGCCGCACGGCCCGTCAGCGCGAGTATCGCCTCGACGCCCTGCCGCCGAACGTCGCCGGCCGGCTCCACGGCCTTCGGGACTACGAGTTCATGGACGACGATGCGCGCGAGGCGTTCAACGAGCTCACCGACGAGCTGCGCGGCCAGATGCTCCAGACGTACTTCCAGGGCCTGAAGGAGGGAGTCGAGCAGATCACCCCCGAGGATCTCGCCGGCGTGCGCGAGATGGTTCGCGACCTGAACGCGCTCCTCGAGAAGCACGCCACCGGGGCCGACACGACCGCTGACTTCAACTCGTTCATGGCCAGGCACGGGCGCTACTTCCCACCCGGGATCGAGAACACCGATCAGCTGATCGAGCATCTCCACCGCCAGGCGTCGCAGATGGCCTCGCTGCTCAGCAGCATGAGCCCGCAGATGCGCGAGGAGCTGCGCGACCTGATGGACGACCTGCTCCGCGACGATCGGCTGCGGATCGACATGGCGCGCCTCGCCGGGAACCTCCAGGCCGCCCGTCCGGACCTGCCGTTCGGCGAGCCGTACCCGTTCGAGGGCGACGAGCCGATGGGCCTGGCCGACGCGCTCGCGGCCATCGACCGCCAGCAGCAGTTCGACGCGATGGAGGAGTCGCTGATTGCCGCGCGCGACCCCGACGCCCTCGAGCGGGTCGATCCCGAGATGCTCCGCGACCTGGCCGGCGACGATGCGATCGACGACCTCGAGCAGCTCGCCGAGCTGACGCGCGCGCTCGAGGAGGCGGGCTACCTGGAGCGCGACGGCGGCCACCTCGAGCTCACGCCGCGCGCCGCGCGCAAGCTCGGCATGCGCGCGCTGACCGACATCTTCAGCCGCCTCCGGCGCGAGGGCTTCGGCGGCCACGCCGTGCCGCAGTCCGGCCGCGGCGGCGAGCCGACCGACGAGACGAAGCGCTACGAGTTCGGCGATCCCTTCGCGGTCGACATCAACCGCACGCTGTTCAACGCGATGTCGCGGTCCGGCCCGGGAACGCCCGTGCGCATCGGCCCCGACGACTTCGAGGTCAGCCGGACGGAGGAGACGACGCTGTCGAGCACCGTCCTGCTGCTCGACATGAGCCGGTCGATGCTCCTGCGCGGCTGCTCATCGGCCGCGAAGCGCGTCGCGATGGCGCTCCATACGCTGATCCACACGAAGTACCCGCGCGACCGCCTGTACGTCGTCGGCTTCGCCTACTACGCCCGCCAGCTGCGACCCGAGCTCATCCCCACGCTGTCGCCGTACGAGTTCGAGTACGGGACGAACCTCCAGCACGCGCTGATCATCGCTCGCCAGCTCCTGGGCCGGTCGCCGGGGGGCAACAAGGAGATCGTCGTCATCACCGATGGCGAGCCGACCGCCCACATCGACAACGGCCAGGTCGAGTTCGCCTATCCACCCACGCTACGGACCGTCCAGTCGACACTCCGAGAGGTGGGCCGATGCACGCGCGAGGGGATCGTGATCAACACGTTCATGCTCGAGCGGTCCCGGTACCTCTCGGAGTTCGTCGACCTGATGAGCCGCATCAACCGCGGGCGGGCCTTCTACGTCGAGCCCGAGCACCTCGGCGAGTACGTCCTCGTCGACTACGTCAGCAAGAAGACGAAGCGCGTCGCCTAGTCGATCTTCGAGGCAATGTCCTCGAGCAGGACGGCGGCGATGGCCGCGCGGTCGGCGCCGGACTCGACCAGGAACCCGATCTGGATCATCGTCGTGACGTTGCCCTTCCAGACGAAGCCGCGTCCGGTCGACTCCGACCAGAAGGCCCCGTCGGTCCCGGCGATCACGATGTCGGAGGCGTCGTCGTACGCGCCGCGAGCCGCGTCGTAGAGGTTCGCGCCGTCCTCCGGCGTCAGGTCGACAATCACGCCGCCCCAGTCGTCGCCGGAGTACCTGCAGCCGGAGTTGCCAGGCGACAGCACGTTCGGGGTCAGCTCGCTCTCTGCCTGATCGACCGTGCCGGGCTCCAGCGACAGGGCCGCCTCGATGTCGGCCGCGGTCAGGATCTCGCAGGCGGTGAGGTCCGTGCCCGCCTCCGGCACGCCGTCGTCCGCGGCGACCGATGCGGAGGGGGACGCAGCGTCGGGCGCGGCGGATTCGACCGGCTCGGCGGACGGATCCGAGGCCGTGGACGAGGCGCAGGCGGCAAGCGCGAGCGCGAGGATGACGACAAGGCTCAGGGGCGCCAGCGGGCGGGGCATGGTGAGACTCCTGGTGTGCTCGGGGTTGGCGGCAGGAGCGTAGGGTCGGGGAGGGGGCGAGCCATCGGACGGGCTGCCATGGGCGCCTACGACATTCGGCCCTCGCTGCTACCGTCGGTCGATGCCCGAGTGGGATCCCGAGATCGAGGTCGACGCGGAGCTGGCCCAGGCCCTCATCGCCGATCAGTTCCCCGAGCTGCGCGGCGCGCCGGTGCGCGAGCTCGCCTCGGGCTGGGACAACGTCGTCCACCTCGTCGACGAGCGGCTGGCGTTTCGGTTCCCGCGGCGCGCGATCGCGATTCCCGGCGTGGAGCGCGAGATCACGACGCTCGGCCGCCTCGCCCCGAACCTGCCGCTGCCGATCCCGGTCCCGCGCTACGTCGGCGCGCCGGCCGACGACTATCCGTGGCCGTGGTTCGGTGCCGATTACCTGCCCGGGGTGGAGATCGCCGAGGCCGAGCTCCCCGACGAGCGGCGTGAGACGCTGGCTGCCGGCGTCGGATCGTTCCTGCGCGCACTCCACGCGCCGGCCACCGCGCGCCTGCTGGCGGGCGGCCTCCCGATCGACCCGATGCGGCGCACCGACATGGGGTTCCGGGTCGTCCAGGCCCGATCTCGATTCACCCAGGTCGAGCAGCTCGGCCTGTGGCGCGCCCCGGAGGCCCTCGAGCGGCTGCTCGCGGACGCGGCCGAGCTGCCGCCCCCTCCGCGCGTCCGCGTCCTGCACGGCGACCTGCACATGCGCCACGTGCTCGTCGCGACCGATGCGTCGTGCGTCGGCGTGATCGACTGGGGCGACGTCTGCTCCGGCGACCCGTCGTCGGACCTCTCGATCGCGTACGGCTCGTTCGCGGGGGATGCGCGACGGGCGCTGCTTGACGCGTACGGCCCGGTCGACGGGCTCACCGAGCTGCGCGCCCGGGTGATCGCCGCGTTCCTGGCCGCCGCGCTCCTCGCGTACGCGGCCGACCGCGGGATGGGCCCGCTTCAGCGAGAGTCGCTCCGCGCGCTCGAGCGGGTCCTGGTCTGACGGAATCCCGCTCAGCGCGGGGAGCGCTTGCCCGCGCGCTCGTTGCCGCGCTTGAAGTTCCCGGTGGCGCGCGCCATGAGCTGCTGCGCGCCGGCCGCATCGGCCTCGGAGACCCGGGCCGCGAAGCGCTCGGCCGACCGGCCGCGGAGGATCGTCACGGGAGCCGTGCGATAGGAGATGACGACCGAGCCGTCCGCGCGGGTCGCGTAGCTGAAGGGCATGGACGCCAGATCCACGGCCACACGATACGCCCTGCCACAATCGGTTCATGACGAGACCGCTCAAGGTTGGCGTTCAGCTCCCGGAGGTCGAGCGCGTCGTGCGCTGGACGGAGCTGGCGGAGATGGCGCGCACCGCCGAGACGATCGGCCTCGACTCCGTGTGGGTCGGCGATCACCTGCTCTACCGCGATCGCGGCCCCCAGCCGGTCGCGCCATGGGAGGCGTGGAGCCAGCTCGCGGCGCTCGCCGCGATCACGACGCGGGTCGAGATCGGCCCACTCGTCGCCTCGGCCGGCTTCCACAACCCCGCGATGCTCGCTGCAAAGGCGAACGCCGTGGACGAGATCAGCGGCGGCCGGCTGATCCTCGGTGTGGGTGCGGGCTGGAACGAGGCCGAGTATCGGGCGTTCGGCTTTCCGTTCGACCAGCGCGTCAGTCGATTCGAGGAGGCGTTCGAGATCGTCCGTCGCCTCCTGGGCGAGGGGCACGTCGACTTCCAGGGCCGGTTCCACGAGGTGCGGGACCTCCCGCTCCTGCCTCCGCCGGCCCGACCGGGCGGTCCGCCGCTGATGGTCGGGTCGATCGGCCCGCGGATGCTGTCGATCACGCTGCCACACGTCCAGGCATGGAACGCGTGGGGCCCGTGGTTCGGCAACTCGCTGGCCGGCTACGGCCAGGTCCGCGGCCTCGTCGACGCCGCCTGCCGCGCGGTCGGGCGCGACCCGCACGAGGTCGAGCGCACGGTCGCGCTCGTCGTCGCCATGCCCGGTGCGCTCGGCCGCGGCTCGGCCGTGGCCGACGAGCCGTTCGAGCCGATCGACGGTGACCCGGAGGCGCTCGCGCAGGCCCTCACCGGCTTCGCGCAGCTCGGCGTCCGCCACGTCCAGCTCGTCCTCGATCCGATCACCGTCGACAGCATCGCCGGCCTGGCGCCGACCCTCGCCGCTCTCGACGGCTGATACCATCCCGCACGACATGGAGCCGAGCAGCGACGCCACCCCGGCCAGCCTGCCCGTCGGCCGCGCCGGGCGCCTCGAGGCGCTGGCCCTCACCGTCGCCGGCGACCATGCGGTGCTCGTGCGCGAGACGACCCCGTCGGAACGCGGCCGCGCGCTGCTGACCACCGACAAGCTGCCCGAGGGCGAGCGCCTGGTGGTCATGCCCCTCGACGAGGAGGTCGACGTCCGCGTCGACGGCGACGCGCTCGCCGTCTGGCTCGGCGCCGGCTCGATGGCGCAGCTTCCCCCGGAGCAGCGACCGATCCCGGAGGGCACCCACGTGCCCGTGTGGGCCTCGATCATCGGCGGCGCACTGCTGGTATTGACCCTCGTCTTCGCCGTCATCGGCTCGGCCGTCGTCTTCACGTGGCTGACGCGGCTCCTGTCCGCATGACCGAGTCCCGGCCACTGCCGCCCGAGGCCGGGCTGGCCTCGATGCGCATCGGTGTCGAGTTCGGCGGTCCGGACGACTTCGCCGACAGCCTCCAGCGCGCACTCGCGCGCGGTGGCGAGCAGGGAGCCACGCTCGTGGCGGCGCTCGACCGCGGCGACCTGAGCATCCACCTGCCTCGCGTCGACGGCCCGTGCTGGAACTCGGTGCCGCTCTTCCACCTCCACCGCGGCGAAGTGCCGACGGACGAGGACTGGGCGATGACCAGCGGCGTGCTCGAGAAGCTCGAACGGTATCGCTGAGCCGATGCGGATCTATCTCAGCGTCGACATGGAGGGGCTCGCGGGCGTGGCCCACGCCAACCAGGTCTGGTTCGGGCCCGGAGTCGACCGCACCGATTACGACCGCGGCCGGGCATTGATGGCGGGTGAGGCGAATGCCGCCATCGTGGGCGCGTTGGCCGCCGGTGCCGACGAGGTCGTCGTCAACGACAGTCACTGGCAGATGCGCAACCTCCGCGCGGAGGACCTCGCGGCGGGCGCGCGCCTCATCATCGGCGACAAGCCGCTCTCGATGACCCAGGGCATCGGCACCGATGGCGACGGCGAGTTCGACGGCGCCGCCTTCGTCGGCTATCACGCCGGCGCCGGGAGCGAGCGCGGCGTCATCGGCCACACGTACTCGTCGGCGACCGTGCTCGAGCTGCGCGTCAACGGCCGGCCGCACAACGAGGCGGCCGTCAACGCGATCCGCCTCGCCCATCACGGCGTGCCGGTCATCCTCGTCGCGGGGGACGACGCACTGGCCGTCGAGGTCGCTGAGCTGCTGCCGTGGGCCGAGCGCGTCGTCGTCAAGCGCGCCCTCGGGTACAGCGCGGCCGACTCGCTCTCGCCCGCGGATGCACAGGCGGCGATCCGAGAGGGGATCGCGCGCGCGATCGCCCGCCTCGGCGAGATGGAGCTCTATCGCCCCGATCCGCCGCTGCGCGGTGAAGTCGACTTCCGGCTGCCGGTGATGGCGGACTACGCCGCCGTCGTCCCGGGCGTCGAGCGCGTCGGGTCGCGGACCGTCGGCTTCGGCGCGTCCGACGGCGACGCCTTCTACCGCCTCTTCCTGGCCCTCACGCGGCTGGCCGGCGTTCCCGCCGCCTGACCGATGGAGGACGACGAGCGCGCGCGCCTGCGGGCGATGATGGGCCGCTTCGCGACCGGCGTCACCGTCGTCGCCGCCCGCCACGGCCCGCTGCTCGCCGGGATGACGGCGAACGCGATCGCGTCGATCAGCATCGACCCGCCGCTGATGATGGCGAGCGTCGCCACGAAGGCGGAAACGCACGCCGCCGTCGTCGGCTCCCACGCGTTCGCGGTGAGCGTCCTCAGCCGCGAGCAGCGCGACCTCGCCGAGTGCTTCGCCCAGCCGACGACGGCCGACAAGCTGAAGCGCTTCTGCGACGCGGCCTGGCACGAGGCGGAGACCGGGTCACCGATCCTCGAAGGGGCGCTCGCCTACTTCGACTGCCGCCTGACCGCCCAGCACGAGGGCGGCGACCACGCGATCTTCATCGGCGAGATCGTCGCGGCCGGCTACCGCGAGGATGCCCAGCCGCTCGTCTGGTACGCGTCCGGCTATCGGGAGCTTGCCGACCGGTAAGCTCCGCGCCCCCGGGGCTCATCGATCGGCCACCCCTTCACACGACGCGAGCTCGTGTGCGGTCTCGGTCCGCGGATGAGCCCGTGCTTCACCGGAGCCGGGTTCGCGTGAAACCCTGGTTCGTCGATCGGCCGTCGGCGAGCTCCTCAGCCGGCGGCGCGGCTTCGATCGCCCAGGATCTGTCCGGCCGCGAGGCGCCCCGGCGCGCCCATCACGCAGCCGCCGGGATGGGTGCCGGAGCCGCACTGGTAGTAGCCGGCGATCGGGGTTCGGTACTGGGACCAGCCCGGTGCGGGCCGGAAGAAGAACATCTGCGGCGCCAGGAACTCGCCGGCGAAGATGTTGCCCTCGCTGAGGCCGACGGTGCGCTCGATGTCGAGCGGCGTGACGACCTCGCGATGCAGGACGAGGTCGCCGAAGCCGGGGAAGAAGCGCTCGAGCGTCGCCTGCACGCGATCCGCCATCGGCTCGCGCTCGGCGTCCCAGTCGGACTCGCGCAGGTGGTACGGCGTGTACTGGACGAAGCACGACAGCACGTGCTTGCCGGGCGGCGCCATGTCGGGGTCGATCGTCGACTGGATGGCGCAGTCGATGTACGGGTGCTCGCTGTACCAGCCGTACTTCGCCGCGTCGAAGGCCCTCTCGAGGTAGTCGATGGATGGACCGATGTTCAGGAACCCGCGGAAGAGCTCCGGCCCGTTGCCCAGGGTCGGGTGGGTCGGCAGGCCGCTGAGCGCGAAGTTCACCTTCGAGCTGACGCCCTGGAACTTCAGGCGCCGGATGTCCTCGACGAGGTCGTCCGGCAGCTCGCGTGGATCGACGAGGTCGAGGAACGTGTGGCGCGGGTCGAGCGCGCTGACCACGACGTCCGCCGAGATCTCCGTCCCGTCGGCGAGGGCCACGCCCGTCGCCTCACCCTCGCGGGTCAGCACCTTCTCGACCGGAGCCTCCAGCCGGATCTCCGCGCCGAAGGCCTGCGCCGCGCGGGCCAGCACCTGGGTGAACCCGCCGTTTCCGCCCTTGTGGAAGGCCCATGCGCCGAACGTGCCGTCGTGCTCGCCCAGCGAGTGGAACAGCAGGACGAGCCCCGACCCCTGGGAGCGCGGGCCGACCTTGGAGCCGATGATCCCCGACGACGCGAACCAGCCCTTCAGGAGCTCCGACTCGAAGTAGTCGTCCAGGAAGTCGGCCGCGCTGCCGGTCAGCAGCCGCACGGCGTTGTGCAGCGTCCGCCTGTCGAGCGCGCGGAGCCTCGAGCCGAGCGCCGCGAGCCGCACGAGCTCCTCCGGGTCGTCGCTGAAGACGTCCGGTGGCACCATGTCGAGCAGCGGCTTGATCGCCTGGCAGACGAGATCGAGGTCGTGGCCGTACTGGTCGTACGCGTCGGCGTCGTGGGGCGAGTGGCGGATGATCTCGCGCAGGTTCTCGTCGTGGTCGCGGGTGAAGAGCAGATGGTCGCCGTCCTCGCCCGGGGCGAAGCGGGTGCTCATGAGCAGCGGCATGAAGCCGTGCTTCGTCAGCTCCAGCTCGTGGATGATCTGCGGCCGCAGCAGCGAGAGCGCGTAGCTGAAGGTCGTGAACCAGAAGCCGGGCTGCAGCTCCTCGGTGATCGCGGCGCCACCGACGAGATGGCGACGCTCGAGGATCAGCGTCTTCAGCCCGCCCTTCGCGAGGTAGGCGCCGTTGACCAGGCCGTTGTGGCCGCCGCCGATGACGATCGCGTCGTATCGCTCCGCGCTCATCGGTCCATCAGGCGGCCTTGCGCTCGGGGTTGAAGAGGGGCAGCCGCGCGACGTGCGCAGCCACCTGCTCGTACTGGTGATCCACCGTGAACTCCAGGAAGACGCGAGAGCCGGCTTTGGCGAGGTCCGGCCGCACGCGAGCCAGCGCGATGTGCTGCTGCAGCACCGGCGAGTACATGATGCTGGTCGCGTAGCCGATGCGTGAGCGATCCGCGTCGTACACCATCCAGTCCTCGTGCACCGGGCGGTGGTCCTTGGGCGGGATCAGGCCGGCCTCGCTGTAGACGCGGTCGTAATCCTCCCAGTCGACGACGAGCCCGACCATGCGCCAGCGCGAGGCCTTCTCCGCTCGTTCTCGCTCGAGCGCCCGTCGCCCGATGAATGGCCGGTCGTCGTCCTCCATGCCCTTGAACATCCACGCCCATCCGAGCTCGAGCGGCGTCGACCGATGCGCGTCGTTGAAGGCGAACCGGCTCGAGTCGAAGTCGGCCCCGAGGAGGAGGAGCCCGGCCTCGATGCGCAGCATGTAGAGCGCGCCCATGCCGTAGGGCAGCATCCCGTGGCCGTCGGCCGCGTCCCAGACGGCGTCCCACACGGTCAGCGCGTCCGGCGCCTCCACCCAGATCTCGTAGCCAAGGTCGCCGGTGTAGCCGGTGCGGCTCACCGTGACCGGCCGGCCGGCGATCGTGCCGGTCGTGATGCCGAAGAACGGCACGTCGCGCACCGACGGCACGAGACGAGCCAGGATGTCCCGCGAGCGCGGCCCCTGCACCGCCAGCGTCCCGATGTCCAGGCTGACCTCCTCGACCGTCACGTCCAGCCGACCGATCCGGTCGGCGAACCAGGCGAAGTTCGGCTCCGCGGACGTCAGCAGGAACTCGTCGGCGTCGCGGTGCTGGATGACGCCGTCCTCCAGGACGAATCCGCGCTCGTCGAGCCAGGTCGTGTACTGGGCGTTCCACGGCGGGCACCGGCGGATGTCGCGCGCGAGCATCCCGGACAGGAATCGCTCCGCGTCACGTCCCGCGATGCGGTACTTGTACAGCGGCGAGGTGTCGAAGATGCCGACGCCGTTCCGGACCGCGAAGTACTCGAACTTGTCGGACGCCTGGTAGCGCGTGACCACGACGTGGCCGGACCAGTGCTGCCACAGGCCAGTCTCGTTGAGCGCGCTCGTCCGTTCGTGGAACGGCGTGGTTCGGACCATCGGTGCCTGAGTGCGCCTCCGTCGCAGTGGGCGAGATCATGACCGATGACGCGCGCGCTGGCGGCGAACTTCAGCCGATCTCCTCGGCTTGCTCCAGCTGTCGCTCGACCGCCTCGACGAAGTCGGTGAAGTCGAACGGCTTGCGCACGACCGGCGCGATGACCTCCAGGCGGCTCGCCTCCTCATCGTCGATGGCGGTGACGAAGAGCACGGGGATGTCGCGGTACTGCGGCCGCTCGCGGAGCGAGTGCGCGATCGTCGACCCGTACTCGTCCGGCAGCCGCTGGTCGAGGACGATGAGATCCGGAATCGCGCCCTCCTGGACCAGGGCCGTGTAGAGCTCCTCGGCGTTGCCGAAGCCGCGCGCGTCGTGTCCGACCTCGGCGAGGACCGCGGTCATCGCCGTGCGGATGAACGGCTCGTCGTCGACGACCCAGACTCGTTGCGCCATGCCGTCCTCCGAACTCAGGATCCGCTTGCCACCAGCGCGTCGCCGATGATCCCAATGGCGAGGTCGACTTCGTCCTCGGTCGTGACGAGCGGTGGGATGATCCGCACCACCTGCCCGTACGTGCCGCACGTCAGCAGCAGCAAGTTCCTCGCCAGTGACTCGGCGAGGACGCGCTTCGCGAGCGGCCCCGAGTCCAGCTCGACGGCGACCATCAGGCCGCGCCCGCGGACCTCCATGACCGATGCGTGGCCCGCCAGCCGATCGCGCAGCCCGTCGAGGAGGCGGCCGCCGAGCCGATGCGCCCGCTCGGCGAGGCGCTCATCGTCGATGACGTCGAGCGTCGCGAGCGCCGCGGCGCAGGCGACGGCGTTGCCGCCGTACGTGCCACCGTGGGTCCCGGGCTCGAGCCGCTCGAGCAGCGAGCGGGATGCGAGGATGCCCGACAGCGGCAGGCCCGACGCGATCCCCTTGGCCATGATCACGATGTCAGGGGTCGCATCGGTCCACTCCGTCGCGAAGAAGCGCCCGGTGCGGGCGAAGCCGGACTGCACCTCGTCGACCGCCAGCAGGATGCCGTGGCGATCGGCGATCTCGCGCAGCGCGGGCAGGAAGCCGTTGGGCGGGACCACGTAGCCGCCCTCGCCGAGCACCGGCTCGACGACGAACGCCGCCACGTCGTCCGGCGCCGCAGTCGTGACGAACAGCTCCTCGATGGCCGCGAGCGTCGCCTCGAGCGCCGCATCGGCGCCGCCCATCCGCAGCGGGTAGGGGTAGGGGACGTGCTGCACGCCGCCCATCAGCGGCTCGAAGTGGGCGCGGTACTTCACGGTCGACGAGGTCAGCGCCATCGTCCCGTGCGTCCGACCGTGGAAGCCGCCACGGAAGGCGACGACCAGCGGCCGGCGCGTCGCGACCTTGGCGAGCTTGACGGCGGCCTCGACCGCCTCGGCGCCGGAGTTCGAGAGGAAGAGGCCGTACGCCGTCTCTGGACGTGGATTCGGGAAGCGCTGCGGCAGGCGGCGATGGAGCTCGAGGCCCGGCTGGTGGTAGAGGATGTTCTGCTGGAGGTGGATGCCGCGCGCCGCCTGCTCGGCGATCGCCGCGACCACCCGCGGGTGAGCGTGCCCGGTGTTCGTGACGCCGATCCCGCTCGTGTAGTCCAGGTGGCGCTCGCCGTCGACGGTCTCGATCCACGAGCCGGAGGCGCGCGCGACGACGAGGTCCGTGTAACGCGCCCACACGGGCGGGACCCCCTCGCGCAAACCGGACCAGTCGGTCAGAACGTCGGTGGCGTGTTGATCCACAGCAGTCGTGTCTCCGTGAGCGCGTCGTTGCGCCAGCGATGGGGAAGGATCGACGGGAACGTCAGCGCGTCGCCCGGGGTTCCGAGCGAGTACGTCTCGGCCTCGCCGACCCAGACGGTCAAAGCGCCGGACAGCAGGTACAGGAACTCCTCGCCCTCGTGGGCGTAGGCCCCCTCGCTGCTCGCGCCGGGGGCGAGGACGAACAGCTGGGGCTCGAGCGCTGAGGCCCCGCGCGACAGCTGCTCGATGCGCACCGCGCGGTCGCCGAGGCGCAGCACGGGGCGCGCGGCGGCCGGCACGAGGCGATCGGTTGGCCCACCCGGCGCGCCGAGCATGTCCTGGAGCGTCGTGCCGTAGGCGGCGGCCAGGCGCTGGAGTGAGGCGATGCTGGCGCCGGAGACCCCACGCTCGACCGCCGACAGGAAGCTGACCGACAGTCCGCTGCGCTCGGCAGCCTCCCGCAGGCTGAGCCCGAGCTGGTGGCGCAGGCGGCGCAGCGGCCGACCGTCGAGCCGTCGGTCGGGGTGCGTCGGGGCGACCGCCTCGCGCAGCACGCGGCGAATGCCCGGCGCGTTCAGTCGGTCCACCTCGCGCAGGCGACGGACGCCGCGCAGGTGGTCGAGATCGGCGTCGCTGTAGAGGCGGTAGCGCGACCGGCTGCGCATCGGCCGGACGAGCCCCTGGCGCTCCCAGAGGCGGAGCGCTGACGCCGATACGCCAACCCGGCGCGCCGCCTCTCCGATGAGGTACGTCACGCCGTGGCCGCCCGCTCGACCCGGCGCACGTCCGCCGCCTGGCGCTGGCTCCACAGCTGCACGACGATGAAGGCGATCGCGACCAGGAAGATGAGTGTCCCAAGGACGTTGACCTCCGGCGGGATCCCGACGCGGCTGGCCCCGTAGACCCACAGCGGGAACGTCACCGTCCGGCCGGCGCTGAACAGCGTGATCACGTAGTCGTCGATGGACAGGGCGAACGCAAGCAGCGCGGCGGCGAGGATGCCGGGAAAGATGAGCGGGAAGGTCACCCGCCAGAACGTTTCGCGCTCGTTCGCGTACAGGTCCATCCCGGCCTCCTCCAGCTGGCGGTTGAAGCCGACGAGCCGAGGACGGAGGGTCACGACGACGTAGCTGATGTTGAACATCACGTGCGCGATGAGGATCGTCAGGATGCCGCGTGGCACCCCGACCGAGATCCACATCGTCAGCAGCGAGGCGCCGAGGATGATCTCCGGGGCGGTCATCGGGATGAAGATCAGGTAGTTCATCGCGCCCCGGCCGCGGAACTCGTAGTGCGACAGTGCCAGCGCGATCATCGTGCCGAACGCGGTCGCCAGGACCGTGGAGATCGCGGCGATCACGAGGCTCGTGATCATCGGGCCAGTGATCTGCGAGCGGCCCCACACGTCGAGATAGTTCTCGAACGTGAAGCCCTGCCAGGTGATGTTCTGGCGCCCGGCCGGGTCGTTGAAGCTGAACACGATCATCACGACGATCGGCGCGAAGAGGAACACGACCACGAGGGCGGTGAACGCCCGCAGCAGAGCGGTCGAGGTGCGGGAGTCGCCCATCAGGTCGTCAGCCGATCGGTGCCGACGGCGCGGCTGTACAGCGCGACGAGCACGGTCACGCCGATGACGAGGACGAACGCAAGCGCGGCCGCGGATGGATAGTCGTTCGCGTTGATGTACTTGAACTGGATGACGTTCCCGATCATCTGCACGTCCGGATTGCCGGCGCCGATCACGTCCGCGTTGATGAAGTCACCGATGGCGGGAATGAACGTCAGCAGCGAGCCGGCCACGACGCCGGGCAACGAGAGCGTGAAGGTCACGCGCCAGAAGGCCTGCCAGCGACTGGCGTAGAGGTCGGTCGCCGCCTCGATGAGCCGGCGGTCGATCTTCTCGATTGCCACGTACAGCGGCAGGATCATGAAGGGCAGGAAGTTGTAGGTCAGGCCGAACACGACCGATGCCGGGGTGGCGAGGAAGTGGAAGGCCTGGTCGAGCAGGCCCATGTCCTTCAACGTCCCGAAGACGAGCCCGTTGTCGGAGAGGAGCATCCGCCAGTTCAGCGTGCGGATGACGAAGCTGACGAAGAACGGAAGGATCACCACGAACAGCAGCGCGGTCTTCAGCCGGCCACCGTGGAAGGCGATCGTGTACGCCATCGGGTAGCCGATGAGCAGCGTCAGCAGGGTCGTCAGCGTGGCGTAGATCAATGAGCGCAGGAAGAGGTCACCGAACTGGGTGATGACCTGCGGGTAGATCCCGAAGTTCCAGGTCAGCGTGAACCCGGTGTCGAGTGATCCGGTCTGCAGCGAGACGCTGAGCATGATCGCCATCGGGATGGCGAAGAAGACGAGCAGCCAGAGGCCCCCCGGGAGCAGCAGGAGATACGGCGTCAGGCGACTGCGGCGCATGGCGCGCTCGTCAGCCGCTCACGTGCTCACGTCCAGGAAGAGGTCGTTCCACTCGGCCTCTTCCTCCTCGGTGAGCTGCTTGTCCGGATACGTGTTCTGCAACTGGTCGTCGGTCGGGACGACGGTCGGCGCCAGCGTCTCGTAGTAGTCGGCATTCTCCGTGTCGCCGTCCTCGCGATACGCCTCGGCATCCGCGACGATCTGCTCCTGGACGCCATTCACGCCCGTGAAGTAGCCGACGTACTCCGAGATCAGCGTCGCACCGGGGATGCCGTAGTAGTAGTTCAACAGCTTGTGCGCGCCGTTGTACCGTGGGGTGCCCTTCGGAATCGCGAAGTTGTCGTTCCAGCGCATCGCCCCGCTCTCGGGGATGACGAACTGGACGTTCGGGTTGTCGTTCAGCTGCATCTGGGTGATGTCGCCGGACCACGCCACGGAGATCGCAAGGTCGCCGGCCGCGAGCGCGTCGTAATACTCGTTGCCGTAGTAGCCACGGAACTGGTTGCGCGAGTTCGCGTCCGCCAGGACGTCGTGCGCTCGCTGGACATCGTCGACCGTCGCGTTCGCCGGCTCGACCCCCAGGGAGAGCAGCGTGAGGCCGAACATGTCGCGCATGTCGCTGAACGCTCCGGCCACGCCAGCGAATGCCGGGTCGAGCAGGTCGTCGAACTTCGTGATTTCGCGGCCCGTGAGGTTCGGGTCGTAGCCGATGCCCGTGATCCCGCCCTGCCACCAGAGGCTCCATCGGTTGTCCGGGTCGAACCAGAGGCCCTTCGCGTAGTCGGCGGCGTTCTCCGTCCAGTTCGGCAGCTGGCTGTGGTCGAGCTCCTCCAACCACCCGTTCCGGCCCAGTCGCTCGACGACCCACCCGCCCGGCGTGATCACGTCCCAGCCGGTCGGGTTCCCGGCATCGAGGTCGGGGCTGATCGTGCCCATGAAGTCGGCGTTGTCCTGGATCGCCTCGGTGTAGTTGACGTCGATGCCGGTTTCCTCGGTGAACGCGACGAGGCTGGGATAGTTGTTGTCATCGTCGATGTCGATGTACAGCGGCCAGTTCGCCCACTCGAGCGCGCCAGCGGCGTCCGAGGCGCGGGCACCGCTGCCTGCCGCGGAGCCAGCCGGATTGATCCCGCATGCCGCGAGGATCGAGGGGAGCGTCAGCGCCGATCCGGCGACGATC
>CBFGTN010000019.1:0-32408 GCA_965652075.1 uncultured bacterium | reverse complement strand
TCAGACACTGAAGCGAACAGCCGCTAGGCTGGTCGGGCACCCGAGATGAACGGATTTGGATGACGAACCTGATGATCGAGGCCGTCGGCCTCCACAAGTCATTCGGCGAGACGCACGCGCTGCGCGGGCTCGACCTGGATGCGCGCGAGGGCACGATCCTCGGCGTGCTCGGACCGAACGGCGCGGGCAAGACGACCGCCGTGCGGATCCTGACGACGCTCACCCACCCCGACAGCGGATCGGCGAAGGTCGCCGGCGTCGACGTGCTCCGGCATCCGGCGCAGGCGCGCGAGCGGTTCGGGGTGGCCGGACAGTACGCGGCCCTCGACGAGATGCTGACCGGGAGCGAGAACCTGGGCATGGTCGGGCGTCTGTACCGATTGCCGGCCGCCACTGCCCGCAGCCGCGCGGATGCGCTCCTCGAGCGCTTCGAGCTCACCGACGCGGCCGATCGGACCGTCAAGACCTACTCGGGCGGCATGCGCCGCAGGCTCGACCTGGCGGCCGCGCTCATGAGCCAGCCGCCGGTCATCTTCCTGGATGAGCCGACGACGGGCCTCGACCCGAAGGGCCGGCTGAGCATGTGGGATCTCATCGCCGACCTCGCGAAGGGCGGCACCACGGTGCTCATGACGACCCAATACCTCGAGGAGGCCGATCGCCTCGCCGACGACATCGTGGTCATCGACCACGGCAAGGCGATCGCACGTGGCACGAGCGACGAGCTGAAGCGCCAGGTCGGGGGCGAGCGCCTTGAGGTGACGATCAGTGACGCCGAGTCCCTGCCCGCAGCCCAGCGCGTGCTCGAGGCGCTCGGCGAGGGAGTCGCCAGGGCCGATGCCGACACGCGCCATGTGAGCGTGCCGGTCGCCTCCCACGACGGCGTCCTGACGCGCGTGATCCGCGAGCTCGACAGTGCCGACGTGCGCGTCGACGACATCGGCTTCCGGCGGCCGACGCTCGACGAGGTGTTCCTGACCCTCACGGGCCGCCCACCTGAAGAGGCCGAAACCCCCGAGGAGGCATCGCGATGACCCATTGGCTGCGCGACTCGTGGGAGATGGTTCGTCGCAACCTGATCCACATCAAGCGAACGCCCGAGCTGCTGCTTGACGTCACCCTCAGCCCGATCATGTTCGTCCTGCTGTTCAGCCTCGTCTTCGGCGGAGCGATCGACACGGGCGACATCGAATACACGAACTTCCTGATGGCCGGGATCTTCGTGCAGACGATCGCCTTCGCCGGCATCTACACCTCGGTGCTGCTGGCGAACGACCTCCAGAAGGGGATGATCGACCGGTTCCGGTCGCTGCCGATGTCGCAGTCGGCCGTCCTCGTCGGGCGGACGCTGACCGACCTCCTTCGCGCGATGCTCGCGATCGCGATCATGTGGGTCGTCGGCTTCCTCGTCGGCTTCCGGCCCGAGGGCGGCATCGGGGGCAACCTCGCCGCCATCGGCGTCATGCTCCTCTTCGGCTTTGCCCTCTCCTGGCTGGGCGTCGCGGCCGGGTCGCTCGTTCGCACGCCGGAGGCCCTGCAGGGGATCATCTTCGCGGTCGTCTTCCCGCTGACGTTCGTGAGCAGCGCCTTCGTGCTGACCGCGACTCTGCCGGACTGGCTGGCGTGGTTCGCGGATCGGCAGCCGATGACGCTCGTCACCGACTCCGTGCGCAGCCTGACGCTCGACGGGGTCGGAGGACCGGCATTGCTCCCGGCCATCCTCTGGTCGCTCGGCCTGCTGGCGATTTCCTTCCCGCTCGGACTCTGGCTCTACAACCGGCGAACGACGCAGTAGGCGGCCTCGCGCTGCTGCCCTTGCACCGCGCGGATCGGGGCGTAGATTGGCCGAGTGCGAAGGCCGGCCGCGATCATCGCGTTGGCCGTCCTGGTGGCCGCGTCGGTCGTTCCGGGGCGCGTCGCCGGCGTGCCACCCGATCCGAAGCCCAGTGCCCCGTACATCACGCACGGGGTGATCGTCGGCGACGTCACGGCGCAGTCGGCGATCCTGTGGGCGCGCGGGTCGGCGTCCGGGGTCCTGCACGTACGGCTCAGCGGCGGGCCGCATCGACGTGTCTCTTCGGTCACGCTGGACGCCGCGCATGACTTCACCGGCCAAGTCGAGCTCGACGGGCTGAGGCCGGGCACGCGCTACCGCTATCGCGCGTGGGTGAGCGCCGGCCCGCCGGGCGCCGCGCGTGGAGCGGTCACGCGCGGCACGTTCCGCACCGCTTCGGCACCGGACGCGGCGACGCCGATCCGGATCGCGTTCGGAGGCGACGTCTCCGGACAGAACGTCTGCCGCGACGCGGCAGAGGGGATCCCGATCGCCGCGACGATCGATCGGTGGGACCCCGACGTGTACGTCGGCCTCGGCGACATGATCTACGCCGACGACCTCTGCCTGGGAACGGGTCGCTACGGCAACGAGCAGGTGCCGCGAGCCGCGGCCCAGGCGACGGACCTGCCCGGCTTCTGGGCGCACTGGCGCTACACCCGCGAGGATGCGGGGCTGCGCGCGCTGCTGACGAGCAGCGCGTACGTCGGAGTCTGGGATGACCACGAGGTGCTCAACGACTTCGGGCCGCTGAGCGACACGCGCGCGACGCCGCCGTACGACCCGACCGTGCACATGCTCCCGATCGGCCGCCAAGCGTTCGAGGACTACACGCCGATCGCCCGCGACTCCTCGGATCCGCACCGGCTGTATCGGAGCCTTCGCTACGGTCGGAACCTGGAGCTATTCGTCCTCGACACGCGCCAGTACCGCGACGCGAACGTCGCCCCCGACAATGCGGCGGACCCGAAGACGATGCTCGGCGCCGAGCAGCTGGTCTGGCTGACCTCGTCACTGGCGGCGTCGACCGCCACCTGGAAGGTCATCGTCTCGAGCGTGCCTATGTCGATTCCCACCGGGTTCCCGCCCGCCAACGGTCGCGACGGCTGGGCGAACTTCGACCAGGACACCGGCTTCGAACAAGAGATGATCGGGATCCTGCGCGCGGCCCAGGTCGCGGGCGTCGACGAGCTCCTCTGGATCACGACCGACGTCCACTTCGCGGAGGCGTTCCGCTACATGCCGTTCGCGGACGACCCGGACTTCGTCGTCCACGAGATCGCCACCGGGCCGATGAACTCCGGCATCTTCCCGAACCGCAGCTTCGACACGACGCTCAATCCGGAGTCGCTGGCGTTCTACGGGCCGGCGACGCCCGAAGCGGTGACGACGTGGGAGCAGGCGAAGGCATGGTTCAACTTCGGGACGCTGGAGGTCGACGCGGACGGCACCCTCACCGCGGCGATCGTCAACACGGCCGGCGCCGCCGTCTTCGTGCTGGAGCTCGAGCCCGACTGAGTCCTCGCGTTGCGCTGAGGGGCGCGCTCATCGCCTCGGGCGCGGGCTCCCACAGCTCGAACGCCGCCGATGCCGGTCGCTCGCTCCCTCGGGCCACCCTACGCCAGCGACTCCACGAGCTCGCGCTCGTCGGGCCCGAACCATGGCGGTTCGCCGGCCGCGACGTTCTCCTCCATGTGCGCCACCGAGCTCGTCGCCGGGATCACGGCGGTGACGGCCGGGTGCGAGAGGCTCCATTTCAGGACCGCCTGCGGCCACGTCCGAACGCCGAAGGGGTGCAGCGGCTCGAGCGCCGCGTGCGGCGGGGCGCCGCGCAGCATCGATCCTTCCCCGAGCGGCTGCATGACGATCACGCCGAGCCCGAGCTCGGCGGCGAGGGGCAGGATCTCGCGCTCGACCTCGCGAGCGCGCGGGTTGTACGGCACCTGGACGGCGCCGATGCGGCCGCTGCGCATGACCCGGGCGAGCTCTCCGAACGCTGACGGCGCGTAGTGGGTCGCGCCGATGGCGGCAACCTGCCCCTCGGCCCGCAGGGCCTCCAGCTCGTCGAGGCGGCGCTCCCAGCGCACGAGGTTGTGGACCTGGTAGAGGTCGACGCGCCCTCCGAACGTGCGGAGCGCGAAGGCGACCTGGCGCGCGGCCTCGTCGTCGTCGTGCGTCCAGACCTTCGTGGCCACGATCGCGTCGTCGCGGCGACCGTCGAGGCTCGCGCCGAGGACGCGCTCGGATTGCCCGTACATCGGTGAGCTGTCGAACAGCCGCGCCCCTCCGGAAAGGGCGGCGTCGACGACACGGGCGACGTCCGCCTCGGCCCCTGCGCCGTGGACGTCGAATGTGCGCCAGGTGCCGACGCCGACCGCCGGAAGGGTCAGGCCGGTGCGGCCGAGCGGGCGGTCCTCCACCCTCAGGCCTTCGACGCCTTCGGCTTCCGCGGCTTCGGGACCTTGGGCGGCAGCGTGCGGACATACGCGGCGGCACGCTCGACCCACGCGCGGGCCTGGTCCGGGTCGGACGCGATCGCGTCGGGCAGCTTGACGTATCCGCTCATCGGCCTGCCGGGCATCGGCTCGAAGATGGCCCAGCCGGCGTCGAGCCGCTCCTGGAGCTCAGGGGCGGGAAGCCGCACGATCCACGACTCCCGGTGCAGGCTCGTCGTCAGGTTGCCGCCGACGAACGCGGCCGGGTAGCCGAACATCTGCCGCCGCTCGATTCCCTCGATCCCCGCGATGCCCGCGTCGAATCGCTCGGTGAGGTCATCCGACGACTTCTCCCACGAATCGGTGTGCATGAGGTGCCTCCTCGGTCATCGCTTCACGAGCACCGCGAACAGGTGCTCGAAGGTGGCGTCCGGGTCGTCGCTCGTCCCCGCATGCAACGGGCCGGGCTGGACGAGGGTGCTGCGCGGGGTCGTGAGCCAGTGGAAGCGCTCGGACTGGCTCATCGAGGCGAACGGCACGGCGTCCAGCGTCCCGTCGGCGACCTCCTCGAGGAACCGCAGCTGCTCGCGGATCGCCTTGACGTCGCTGGCGGGCCTGACGGCGTCGAGCGCGCCGACGTCGAGGACGGTGCGCGCTCGCAGGTACTGCCGCGGACGGCAGAAGAGGATGAGCCCGGCGTTCAGGAACTCCTCGCGCTCGATGTCGGGCACGATCCGGACGGTCGCGTAGGCGAACGGGCTACGCGACGAGGCCACGCTGGACCTCGGTTCGGGCACGATCCGCCTCGCCGACCCAGGCGGTGCGCGCGTCGAGGCGAAGCCGCAGGTACGTCCGATACGCGTCGCGCTCGTCGTCAGCGCCGCCGAAGCGCTGGTCGGTGAGCCAGGCGTCGGGGATGGCGTCGAGGATCGCGTCGAGCGTCCCTTGTCCGAGGCGCTCGCCGAGCCGCCTGTCGGCGTCGTCGATCGGCGCGGCGAAGGGCAGGAGCACGTGCTCGGCGATGCGACCGAACGGCCGGCGGGCGTGCTCGTCGGGATCCGACCAGGCGTGGTGGACGTACAGGGCCGAGCCATGGTCGATGAGCCAGGTCCGGCCGTCGTGCACGACGAGGTTCGCGTTCCTGGGCGTTCGGTCCGGGTTGATCGTCAGCGCGTCGAACCAGACCACGTCCGCCGCCCAGTCCGGTCCCTCGACAGGCTGCCGGCTGATGTCCGGAGCGAGCGCGCCGGGGACAAACTGGAGGCCGACATTCAGGCCGATCGACCAGCGAAGGAGGTCGCTGATCTCGTCGTGCGACTCGCCGCGCGCGATCTCCTCGGGCAGGTCGAGGATGGCGATCTCGGGGATTGGCAGCCCGAGCGCCCGGCCGATCTCGCCGACGACGAGCTCGGCGATCAGCGCCTTCGCGCCGTGCCCCGCGCCGCGGAACTTCGCGACGTACTCGCGGCCGTCATCGGCCTCGACGAGCGCCGGCAGCGAGCTTCCTTCGCGGAGCGGCGTGACGTAACGGGTGATCTCGGCGGTGCGGACCATCCCGCCGAGTGTAGGTCAGCCGCGGAGGCGGCTTGCGGCCGGGGACGTTGGCGACACGGCGACGATCGCCGCCGAGCCCGAGACGGCGATGGCGAGCGTTCCGATCCCGATGCCAGCCGTGCCGAACGACAGGGCAGCGGCGAGCGCGAGGTAGAGGCCAAGGGTGATGATCGTGGCGGCGAGGACGGCGGCTGCGCGCATCGGACGACTCCTGGATTCGATCGGTTGATGCGCCAAGCCTCGCCGCTTTGCGCCGCGGCGGCATCGACCGATTGCGGCAGCCCCGCTACGTCAATCCGCCGCGCTCGGCCGAGCGGGATCCTCGGCTCGCAGCTCGTCGCGGTAGACGATCACCGCGGCGAGGAGGGCGGCGTGTCCGAGGACGACGACGATCGAGTCGAACTGGCGGACGTAGAAGCTGATGAGGTCCGCGAGCGTCAGCAGCACGAGCAGGCCGAAGTACGCGATCGTCCAGCCGATGCGGTGGCGCCCGACGGCGGCGATGAGCACGGCGCCGATGACGACGAGCACGCCCGCGATCGCCTCCACGACGAGGTGGATGATCTGGAAGCGTGTGAGATTGGTGAGTGGCTGGTCGAGCTCGAGGCTCACATCCGAGCCGATGCCCCACAGGGCGAGCACCTGGCCGAGCCCGGTGATGAGGAGCGCCGCGACGATCGCCATCCGCAGCCCGCGGCCGCCAACGAACCGATCGCGGCGCGCGCGCCACCAGCGGCGGGCGCCGCCGAAGCGGTCGACCGGGTCGGGCGCGACGCGCAGCTCGCCAGCCTCGACGTAGCCGAGCAGGGTGCCGGCCAGCCTGCGCTGCTCGGGCGCCGGAGCGCGTTCGCTGGCGGACGCCAGCCGCTCGCGCAGCTCGTCGCGCTCGGCGGCCTGGAGGTCGCCCTCGACCGACTCCTCGAACAGCTCGAGGGCGGTGAGCAGCTGGCTGCGTGGATCGGCGTCGTCGGGCGCACGCGCGCGGAGCCACACGAGCACGGCGAGCAGGAACGTGGCGTAGATGATCGGCGCGGCCGCCGGGTAGAAGTAGTCGTTCTCGGTCGTGATGAACTTGCCGACCTCGTCGATGAAGAGGCCGATGCCGACGCCCGCGAGCGTGGCGGACGCGGTGTAGACCGCGCGCCCCGCGAGCAGGATCGGAAGGAGCGCGGCCGCGAACAGCGCGACGCCACCCCACAACGCGTGGGCGATATGCAGGTCGCCGCCCCCGATCCGGGGGAATCCGGTGAGCGACAGCAGCCATCGCGTGGCGATCACGGTGAGCGCGAAGCTCACGAGCGTGACGAGCAGGTAGCGCTCCGCGCCCTCGCGTCGAACCGGCTTCCGGAGCCACGGGGCCCG
This sequence comes from uncultured bacterium, assembly GCA_965652075.1. Taxonomy (GTDB): domain Bacteria; phylum Chloroflexota; class Limnocylindria; order QHBO01; family QHBO01; genus JACDBZ01. The sequence continues at coordinate 25,223 of CBFGTN010000019.1, read as the reverse complement.
ACCGTGCCGCGCGGTCATCCTTCGGGCTCGAGGTCGACGACCTCGACCTCGTGCTCGCCGTCGGGCGCGAGGAACGCGAGCAGCTGGCCCGCCTCGGCCTCGACATCGGCGAGCTCGGCATCGGTCACGCGTCGATACAGGCCGATGCGGAGGGCCCTGCCGCCGGCTCGACGATCCGAGCGCCAGGTTCCGACCAGGAACCCGTCGACGAGGAGCGAGCCGTGCCACCACGGGCCGCCGCGGTAGGCCGGGTCGGCCATCCGGCTGCGGTCGTCGTGGGACAGGAGCAGGTTGTCGAACTCCGGGAGGAAGCGGACCGGCGCCGGGGTGTCCGGATCGGGCAGCGGACCGTCGGGCACGTCGAACAGCTCACGCCCGGCCTCGTCCCGGTACGTGACCAGCCGCGGGCGCAGCCGCTCGAACACCTCGCCCAGCCCGGTCAGCCACGACCACGTCCCCGCGTCCCTGCTCGACGCCGGGCCGAACGCGGCCAGGTAGCGGAGAACCATGTCGTCGGCGGACGGCGCGGCGGCAAGCGGCTGCCCCAGCCAGCGTTCGGCGCTTTCGAGCACCGGCTGGCCGCCGCGCCCCCAGAGCCCGCGCGGCGGGATCTGGACGACGGGCACGAGCCAGCGGACGGCGTGCCCGAGGGAGGCCGGATCGCGGTCCGGCCAGCGCTCGGCGAGGCGCCTCCCGATCTCAGCGCCCGTTCGCGGCCGCTCCTCGAGCAGCGCCTGGCCCGCGGCGACGACCTCGTCGATGTCCATCCCGGCCAGCGCGCGCGCGAACGGGCTGTAGCGCCACTGGCGCTCGACGACGGGCTGCAGGAGGGGTCGCAGCTCGCGGCAGTCGCGCGCGCTGACGAGGTGGATCGTCGTCCGCATGAGCATCACCGCCCGCACGACTCGCCGCTGCTCGAGGTCCCCGGACAGCTCGGCGGGGTCGAAGCCGGCGACCCGCGACCACAGCGCCGTGTACGGGTCGGTCGGGACCTGCGCCTGCATCCCGACCAGGCGCTCGATCGCAGAGATGGCCGATGCCGGCTCGCGCCGGAGGAGCATCTGGCGTTCGAGGATGGCGCGGTTGAGCTCGCGCCGCGTCAGCGTCCTCGGCGTCAAGCGTCGGGCTGCCACACGGCGTGATCGTGGCCGAAGACGACCCGGTACGGCTCGAGCGCCAGCAGGCGCGGCAGCCAGTCCGGGAAGGCGGGCGGGTCCTCGTAGCCCGACTCGGCGAGCCGGTGAGCGGTCACCGCGCGCGCGAAGCCGGAGGCGTCGCGGAAGATCTGGCCGGCCAGGAGGAGCCGTCCGGCATCGGTGTCCACCGCGACCGACTGGTGGCCCGGTGAATGACCCGGCGTCGCGAGGACCCGGATCCCGTCGAGCGGCACGTGGTCGCCCTCGCGCACGTCCCAGCTGCCGCCCTCGACGTCGACCTCCGCGGCGACCGTGTAGTCCGGGTCGGATCGAGCCGCCTCGAGCTCGTCCGGCTGGACGATGATCGGCGTCCCGCGGAACTGGACGTTTCCGCCGGCATGATCGGCGTGGAGATGGCAGTTGATCACGAGATCGATGTCCTCTGGCCCGATGCCGACGCCGGCCAGCGCCTCGGTGATCGGCGTGCGCGTGAAGCGCATCGTCGCCACGTCCTCCGGCGGCAGATGCTCGGCAAGGCCCGTGTCGACGAGCACGATCGCGTCGGGGTGGCGGACGATCCAGGAGTTGATGATCACGCGCTCGCCGGGGGCGATCGAGTCGGGCAGCTGGAACCCGCCGACGGGCATGCGGGTGACGGTCGATGGCGGCATCGGCCGATTATCGGTGTTTGCTACGCTCCGGCCGCATCCAGCCGCCACCCGAGGCAGACCGATGGCGACCCGGCCCACCTTCTCCGACCTCTTCCCGACCGCGAAGCCGGTCATCGCCATGGCGCACCTGCCCGCGCTGCCCGGAACGCCCCGCCACCGCCGCGGCACGAGCCTCGACGAGCTCGTGGAGCGGGTGCGGACCGATCTGGAGCACCTGCTCGCCGGCGGCGTCGACGCCGTGATGTTCTGCAACGAGGACGATCGCCCGTACCGCTTGCGCGTCGGCCCCGAGATCCCGGCGACGATGGCCGCGGTCGTCGCCGAGCTGCGGCCGCGAGACCGGCCATTCGGCGTCGACGTGCTGTGGGATCCGATCGCGGCGATGGCCCTCGCACGAGCGACCGACGCGGCGTTCATGCGCGAGGTCGTGACCGGCGCGTACGAGAGCGACATGGGCATCTGGGCCCCGGACGCCGGCGAGCTCCTGCGCTACCGCGCCACGATCGAGGCCGACGACGTCCTCGTGTTCGGGAACATCACGCCGGAGTTCGCGAGCCCGCTCGGGTCGCGCTCGGTGGCCGACCGCGCTCGGAGCGCGGTGACGTCGTCGCTGCTCGACGCGGTGCTGATCGCCGGGCCGATGGCCGGCGCGGAGCCGGACCTGGCATCCCTGCGCGAGGCCCGCGACGCGGTCGGCGGCAGCGTGCCGGTCCTGATGAACACGGGGGCGCGCGCCGACAACGTCGGGCGCTTTCTCGACGTCGCCGACGGCGTGATCGTCGGGTCCGGGCTGAAGGTCGACGGGCAGACATGGAATCCCGTCGACCCGGAGCGGGTCCGCGCCTTCATGGACGCGGTCAGGGCAGCTCGGGAGCCCTGATCCGGGAGACGTTCGCGCAGGCCGTCTCCGCCAGCAGCCAGTCGAGCAGCGTCGCCGCCGCCTCGGCACGATCGGTCGCCTCGGTGTCGACGACGTGGTCGGCGACCGATGCGTACAGCGGCTCGCGCTCGGCGAGCGCGGCGCGCATCCACGCCTCGGGGTCCGCGTCGAGCCACGGCCGGTGCTCCGCCCCGGCGGCACGCGCGGCCAGCTCGGCGGCGCCCGCGCGCAGCCAGACGACGATCCCGCCGTGGCGCAGGACGTCGCGGTCTCCCGGATCGAGGATCACGCCCGCCGCGACCCCGACGATCGCTGGCGTCGCACCCGCGACGCCGGCAGCGAGTGCCTCCGACTCGGCGCGGCGCATCGCCTCCTCGCCGCGATCGGCCAGGAGCTGGCGTGACGTGGCGCCGTGCGCTTCACGAACGAGGTCGTCGTTGTCGACGTACGGCCACCCGGTGGCGGTGGCGAGCTCGCTGCCGACCGTCGACTTGCCGCTGCCCATCATCCCGACGAGCAGCACCCGGCACCGGCCGGACGCGATCACCCGCGCCGGCGGTCGAGCTCGTCGAGCCACGCCTCGAGGCGCGGCGTGTGCTCGGCGTAGTGCTCCGGCCCGGCCTTGCGGACCCAGAACGCCGCCGCGGGCGTGACCTCCGGAAGCTGCGCCCACGCTCGGAGCAGCTCGCCGTGCGCGGCCGCGGCCTGGAGGTGCACGGTGTCGAGCGGGATGTCGCGCATCGCCTCGAGAAACCGCGCGTTCTCGGCGTCGATGTCGATCTCGCCCTCGCGGTACGTGCCCGCGGCGATCTGGCGCAGCATCGTCGCGCCGCGCGCCATCCACGTCCCGAGATGGGCCACCGCGTCCTTCGCGGTCCAGCCCTCCTCGAAGTAACCGGGCTCCGACGCCGTCTCGGGGGTGAGCCGATCGATGAGCGAGTGGAGATGGTTCCACGCCTCGCCCTCGCCGGGCAGCTCGCGCTCGTGCGCCGCGGTCTGCTGGGTCATCGGTCTGATGGTAGCCGGACGGGCAAGCGCCGCCGCTTGCGCGGCGTCCTAGGCTAATGCTCCGGCCGCCTGGCCCGGAACGCACGGAGGGATTGGCCCGTGAGCTTCGACGTCCTGAGCGAGATCAACTGGGTTGCCGTCGTCATCGCCGGCCTCGTCTATTTCGCCATCGGCGCGGTCTGGTACTCGCCGCTCCTCTTCGCCGGCGCCTGGCAGCGATCGATCGGCTGGGACTCGCAGCGGCCACCGCCGGAGACGAGCTGGATGACGTACGTCGTTCCCCTGCTCGCGTACCTGGTGATGGCGGCCGCGGTCGGGATCATCGCCAGAGCGACCGCGTCGGACACGTTCGTCGAGGGGATCATCCTCGGCCTCGTGGTCGGTATCGGCCTGTCGCTGATGCACACGCTGGTGGATGCGACCTTCGACCCCAACAAGCCGCAGCCGTGGGTGTGGTTCGCGATCAACGGCACCTACCACGCGCTCGGCCTGATCATCGTGGCGGTCATCGTTTCGGTCTGGGTCTAGGCCTCACGGCCGGAGCGCACGAACCCTGGCGCGCTCCACATCGGTCACGTGTGGGTCCGCGAGGCGAAACTCGCTCGCAGCGGCAAAGCCGCGCCGGACGGCTTCCCGTCCGACGGCGCGCCGGAACGATCGGGCGAAGAGCCGCCCGCGCATGCCGGCGCTCGTCTCGGCGATCAGCCACGTGAGCGCGACGTCGGCGTCGGGCTCGCCGGCACGAGCGTTCGTCCAATCGATGAGCACGGGGCCGTCCCGACCGAGGATGACATTGTCGGGGTGCAGGTCATAGTGGACGAGCCGCGCACCCTCGAGCGGAATCGCGTTGACGCGCGCGTGGAGACCCGCGATCACCCGGGCCGCTCCCGGGATCTGCCACGGACGCCGCCAGATGCGCGCGAGCATCGTCTCGCCGGGGATGAGCTCCATGACGAGCGCGTCGGGCCGCACCTCGTGGACGACCGGGACGCGGATCCCGTGCTCGGCGGCGAGGCGCATGAGCTCGGCCTCCCGCGCCGGGCGGCCCCCCGTCCGAAGAAGCCGGCCGTCGCCGAGATCGGTGACCGATGAGGCGCGGCCCTGGCGAACGTCCGTCACCCCGTCAGCGAATGCCGGTGTCGTACGAGATCGGCAGCTCGATCGACAGGTCCGCGAGGACCGTCACGAGCACCGGGTCCGGGCCGGTCATCAGCCCCTCGACAGGTCCGGCCGTCACGAGGTAGTCGCCCGCGGGCACGAGCAGCGTCAGCCGGCCGTCGGCATCGGTCTCGCCCTCCGCGATGACGGTGTCGCCGCCGTCCGCGGGCCGGACGACGATCGGTGCCCCAGCAACCGGTCGCGGCGCGCAGTCCGGATCCGGAGGATCGGACTCGACGGGGCACGTCGGTCCGGCCATCGCGACGATCACCAGCGAGCCCTCTTCCTGTGGCTCGGCCGGAACGCAGCCGACGAGTGACAAGAGGAGCAACGCGACGACGAGCCGGGTGGTCATTGGGTGCGGGACGTCGAGGTGGCCGGGTTGGTTCATTCCGGATAGCGGATCCGGTCGCTGCGTCGCGGGACGACGTTCTCCGCCAGCTCCCACGCCCCGTCCCGCTCGATCTCGAGCGCGCGGAACGCGCAGGGCAGGCCGTGCGCCGTCACGACGTCCGGCGAGTCCATGAGCTGGAAGTGGAGGTGCGGCGCGGTCGAGTTGCCGGTGTGACCGACCTTGCCGATGAGGTCCCCGCTCCGCACGACCTGGCCGGCGCTCACGCTGACCGAGCCGGTCGTGAGGTGCGCGAAGGCCGCGAAGACGCTGTCCGAACGCGCGAGGACGAAGTTCCCGACGAGCGGCCGGAGACGGGCCGGGTCGAAGGTGACCGAGTTCTTGATGGCGACCGCGATCTCACGGAACGGCACGATGCGGGCTCGCTCCGGATAGCCGTCCTGGGCATCGACGATCTCCCCGTCGAAGGGCATGTGCACGGGCTGGCCCCATGCGTACGCCTCGCGGACCGGGAAGCCGATGAGGTTGGCACGGAGGCTGCTCGCCGGATGGACATGCCAGCCCTTGCGTCGGTCGACGCGGATCAGGTCGTACGCGAAGCGCTGCCCGAGGATGTCGGTCCCGTGGCTCGGGACGCGGTCACCCGGCGAGTTGAACGCGGTCCACTCGCCCCGAAGCGGAAAGTCGACGACGATCGCGTCCCCGAGCTCATCCGCCACGCGTCGATCCTAGCGTCGGCCGCCGACCGGACGTGGCCAGCTATCGCCTGAGCCGGCGGGCGGTGCAGCACGCCCGGCGGCTGATCGACTCGCGGCAGTACGTCCTGAACAGCGACTGGGGAGAGGCGCAGCCACGGGCCGATGACGAGAACGCGTTCCTCGAGGCGCACTCGTGGGAGGAGTACGCGCTCTGGCACCTCGGCCGCACGGACGGTGCGACGGAGGGGACGAAGGCCCGCTACGCGTTCGTGTTCGGCGACTTCCGCCGCATCCATCGGACCGGGATCATCGCCGTCCACTTTCGGGCGGCGGAGTTCCGGCACAAGAAGATCGAGCTGGCGGCGCATCGGCTGCTGCAGGAACTCGACGCGAAGGCCGGCCTGACCGGACGCGGCCGATAGATGAGCCAGGAGTTCACCGCAGCTCGGTTCGTGAGAAGGACCGGCCTACGGATGAGCCGAAAGAGCACCGGAGCGCGATATCTGTGAAGCGCTGGCGCATCGGTGAGCCAGACGACAGTCAGGAGGGTTCGAACGCCTCGCGCGTCTGGTCCGTGATCCAGTTCGGCTCCCAGGTCGTGCCGCCGTCGGTCGAGAACGACTGCTCGAAGTGGGCCGAGCTCGGGGTGATGGCGCTCCACAGGAACCGGACGAGGACCCGGCGACCGTCAAACTCCTCCTCGTCGTAGAACGCCCCGGTTCCCTCGCCGTCGAATCGGCCGACCGTCGCCGGCAGGCTCATCCCCGTCCGCGCGTTGGCCCAGTACAGGCTCCACTCGGCCGTCTCGGGGTCGTAGAGACGCACCGTCAGGCCGTCGATCACGGCCCCGGTCGCCTCGCTCTTCACCCGGAACTCGTCGACGTTCGCGCGCCCGTCCCAGATCGGCCGGCACTGCGACCAGCCGTCGTACTCCACCCACTCCGTCGAGCCGCTCAGCGGCTTCGCGAGACGACGAAGGTGGACCGTCCACGAGCCGTGCGCGAAGTCGAAGTCGCGCTGGCCGTCCCGGCGCACCTCGGGTTCGGATCGTTCGGCTTCCATACGTCGATCCTATGGCCGAACCACGACAAGCCTTGACATCTTACGGCGTAAGACGTAGGCTGTGCGCCGAGTCTTACAGCGTACGAATGGACCGATGAAAGCCTTCGCCAAGGACCGATACGGGTCCCCGGACGTCCTCAGGATCGAGGAGGTCGACAAGCCGCAGCTCTCCGCCGATGACGCGATCCTCGTCCGCGTCCGTGCCACGGCGCTGAACGCTCACGACTGGCACATGCTGCGCGGCAAGCCGTACCTCGCCCGGCTTGGCGAGGGCGTTCGCAGGCCGAAGGAACGGCACCTTGGCCTCGACGTGGCGGGCATCGCCGAGGAAGTCGGACCGAACGTCACCGACGTGAAGCCCGGCGATCGGGTCTACGGCTCGCGCTACGGCGCCTTCGCCGAGTTCGTCAGCAGCAGGAACATGGTGCCGATGCCGGACGGGCTCAGCTTCGAGGAGGCGGCCGCCGTCCCGACCGCGGGACTGACCGCCCTCCAGGGGCTGCGAGACAAGGGCGCGCTGCGGGCCGGCGAGCGGGTGGCGGTCCTCGGCGCCGGCGGCGGCGTTGGCACGTTCGCCGTCCAGATCGCGAAGGCCCTCGGCGCCGAGGTCACCGCGGTCACTGGACCCCGGACCGTGGAACTGGCCCGGTCGATCGGGGCCGACGAGGTCCTCGACTACACGCGCGAGGACTTCGTCGGCGGTGCGCGCCGGTACGACCTGATCCTCGACATCGGCGGCACGCGGCGGCTCGCCGCCATGCGTCGCGCGCTGACGCCGACCGGCCGCATCGTGATGGTCGCGCCGCAGCCCGGCCAGTGGGTCGGCCCGATCGCCCGCGTCGTCGGCGCGGTGATCACCACCCGACTCGGGCGCCGCCCGGCGATCGCCTATCTCGCCGACGTGCGCAGGGAGGACCTCCTGACCCTGAAGGAGCTGATCGAGGCGGGCTCCGTCCGTCCGGTCATCGATCGAACGTATCGGTTCGACCAGATCCCGGAGGGGATCCGTCACGTCGAGTCCGGCGCGGCCGCGGGCAAGGTCGTCGTCACCGTCTGACCGCGCATCGGCCATTCGTCTCTTGCCGGGGTCAACGCGCCCGTGGGATGCTCGCCGCGTTACCAGAGAGGATCCCCCATCGATGACGACCGCCACGCCGACGCCCGAGCGGATGCGCCAGAGCATCGCCCCGTTTCTCTCCTTCTTCGGCGGACAGTTCGCCCGACTCAACGACGATCCCGACGTCGCCAACTTCGCGGTCGGCAACCCCCAGGAGATGCCGCTCCCCGCGTACGTGGACGCGCTGCAGCGCCATCTCACCCCCCAGGACAAGGACTGGTTCGCCTACAAGCTGTCAGAGCCGGCATCGCAGCGGACGGTTGCGGCGTCCCTCACCGAGCGGACCGGCATCGAGTGGGACCCCGATGACGTCGCGATGACGAATGGCGGCTTCGCCGCGATCGCGGTGGCCTTGCGGACGCTCGTTCGACCCGGCGACGAGGTCGTCTTCCTCTCGCCGCCGTGGTTCTTCTACGAGCTCCTCATCCTCGTCGCCGGTGGGGAGCCGGTCCGTGTCCGGCTCGAGCCACCCGCGTTCGACCTCGACGTCGACCGGATCGCCGCGGCGATCACGCCGCGAACCCGGATCGTGCTCGTCAACAGCCCGCACAACCCCACCGGCCGGATCTTCCCCCGCGAATCGCTCACGGCCCTGGGCGAGGCGCTGGCCGACGCGAGCGAGCGCATCGGTCACCCGATCTGGATCCTGTCGGACGAGCCGTACAACCCGATCGTCTTCGACGGCAACCGGGCGCCGAGTCCGGCGGAAACGTATCCGCACACCGTCATCACCTACTCGTACGGCAAGCAGCTGCTTGCGCCGGGTGAGCGCATCGGCTTCCTGACCGTGCCGCCGACGTGTCCGGACCGTGCCAGCCTGCGAGAGGAGATCTACGTCGCCCAGTTCGCGACCGGCTACGCCTTCCCGAACGCGCTCGTCCAGCACGCCCTCGCGGACCTTCAGGGGCTGTCGATCGACATCGGCGCGCTCCAGGCGAAGCGCGACCGCCTGGTGCCGGCGCTGCGCGAGATGGGCTACGAGGCATCGATGCCGGAAGGCACGTTCTACACGATGGCCCGATCGCCGATCGAGGACGACGTCGCCTTCGCGGACGTGCTGGCCCGCCACAAGGTCCTGGTCCTGCCGGGCACCGTGGTCGAGGTGCCGGGCTGGTTCCGCGTCAGCCTGACCGCGTCCGACACGATGGTCGAGGCCGGCATCCCACGCTTCGCCGCCGCCCGTGCCGAGGTGGCCGGGGGCCGGTGACGGCGTCCAGCGGCGGTGGTTCGAGGTTCAGCGCCGACCAGCGACTGAACGCCGCGGTCTTCGCCGCGATCGCCCTGATCGGGGGCGCAAACCCGGTCGGCGTCGCGATCGTCGTCGACGAGCTCGATCCGTTGTGGGCCGCCGCTGCCCGCTTCCTCGCCGCCGGCGTGCTCTTCGCGCTCGCCATGGCGCTGTTCCGCGTCCCGGTGCCACGCGGACGCGCATTCGCCGGATCGCTCCTCTACGGCGTCCTCGGCTTTGCGGCGGCGTTCACGTGCATCTTCTGGGGATTCCAGGACACGCCACCGGCGACGGGCCAGATCATCATCGCCCTCGTCCCGCTGCTGACGATCGGACTGACCGCCGCACACGGGCTCGAGCGCTTCAGCCTTCGCACCCTCGTCGGCGCGCTCATCGCGCTCGGTGGCCTGGCCTTCCTCCTCCGCGACCGGATCGAGGCCGACGTGCCACTGATCTCCCTGCTGGCGATCGTCGCGGGAGCGGTGTTCCTGGCGGAGTCCGCCGTCGTCCTGAAGCTCACGCCGCGAGCGCACCCGGTCGCCAGCAACGCGGTCGGCATGCTCGGCGGCAGCCTGCTGCTGCTGGCGCTCTCGGCGATCGTGGGCGACGCCTGGCTGGCACCGAGCCAGCCCGATACGTGGGCCGCCATGGCCTTCCTCGTCCTGCTCGGCTCGGTCGCGGTGTTCGGGCTGTTCGCCTTCCTCCTGGGCCGATGGCCGGCCACGGCGGTGTCCTACATCCTCCTCATCCAGCCGCTGCCCACGCTCGTCTACTCGGCCCTGCTCACGAATGAGCCGATCACGCCGGCGCTGTTCATCGGCGGCGCGATCATGCTGCTCGGGGTGTACATCGGCGCCTTCTCGCCCGGCCGGCAGTCCGCCGCGTCCTCCGAGGCGGCGCCGTCGCCGACCTGACGTCGAGGGCTCACCAGCCGATTTCGCCGTTCGTTGCTACCCTGACGCGATGCCCCGAGTCCGCCCCCCTGATCTCGCCGCGCGCCTCGCGGCGGCCGCCCTGGCCGTCGCGCTCGTCGCGACGCTCGCCGCGTGTGGCCCCGCCACGCCCTCGACCGTCGACGGCGGCTCGTCATCGCAGCAGCCGGCCGCCACCCCCGGGCCGGTCGGCGGCGCGCTCGGCCCGCTGCCGGGCGTCGAGGGGTTCGCGTACCGCGAGGAGCCCGCGCTCGTCCCGGGGTTCGTCGATGGCGTGAACGAGTCCATCGAGGGTGCCGCCGACGTCGAGGTCATCGAGGCCGCAATCGCGTCCCGTGGCGACGAGGAGGTATCGGTCATCGCGTTCGGCTTCCCGGCGGTCGCCGAGGACGCACAGGCGGTGGACTACTTCGCGCGGGTCATCGACACGATGGAGGACGCGTTCCAGGCGGGCGCTGAACGCGGGCTCGGCGGCGAGGCGTACGTCATGACCAGGGACGGGGAATCGATCGTGCTCGCGCCGTGGGGCCGCACCGACCACCTCATCTTCCTGTTCTTCCGCGGCCCGACGGAGGCGACCCAGGACCTCGCTTCCGCGATCCTGAACGCCGTCGACTGATCTTTGAGGTACCCGCGGCGCCGCGAATAAGGCAGGCGCCAGATGGCGGTGGGTGCCGCCGCCCATAGCGTGGTGTGCGTGAGTTCGGGAAGAGCCCGAACCGGGAACCTGGAGGTCACGCACCGATGCACCCAGCACTGATGTACGACTACACCCGCGCGAAGATCGACGACGAGCTGCGCGCTGCCGACCAGCGCCGCCTCGCGCGCCTCGCCGCCGAGTCCCGCCCGCCACGCGATGGCGGCGCGTCGATCGTCGGCCGCGTGTGGAACCTGATCACTGGCGTCAGCCCTGCCGAGCCTGCACTCACTGGCGCTGCCAAGTGAGGGCGGAGGAGGACGCCAGGGGGACCGGTCCGGGGTGGTGCCCACCACCCTGGGCCGGTTGCGCGCTTGCAGTCGGTCGTACGATCGCGTGGCACGGGCGCGCGTGACCCGACTCTCGCGGCCCGCCATCGACGGAGGCAGCCATGCACCAGCAGGTCCGCACATCCTCCACAAAGACCGGATCCGGCAGCCCCGGACCGGGCGCCATGGCCGATGAGGGCGGCGTCGCCGACATCCTTCGGATCCTCGTCGACGCGGGGGTGAACCTTCAATCAGCGGGCGGCCGCGACCTCGACACCGGGGGCGACTTCGTCTTCAGCGTTCATCACGAGGGCGATCACGACGAAGGGCGCAGCGACGAGGTCGTCAATCTGCTGCGCGAGCACGGCTATGGCGACGCGCGCACGGCCAACGTCCACAACTGCTCCGTGGCGGATGAGCCGGGCGGCCTGCTCGGGTGCATCGAGCGCGTCGAGAAGGAGCATGGACCGGTGTACGAGATCTTCGTCGGCACCCCGGACGAGGACGGCGGGATCCCGGTCCAGATCACGACCCGCGCCGACGCGCAGCCCCCGGCGGAAGGCGCCTAGGGATCCTCGCTCGGATCCTGCAGCAGGCCGAGCCGGCTTGCCGCCATCGCCGCCTCGACGCGGTTCGCGACGCCGAGCTTGTCGAGGATGTGGGTGACGTGCACGCCGGCCGTCTTGCGGCTGATGAAGAGCGCCTCGCCGATCTCGCCGTTCGAGCGCCCGTCCGCGACCAGGCGGAGGACCTCGATCTCGCGGCGGGAGAGGCCGGCCGGCCGGCGCTCCGGCTCCCGCGCGGCCGGAATGGGCTCGGGCCGCTCCATCGTCACGCGCGCGCGACGCGCGAGGGTCTCGATCGAGTGTGAGAGCGGCTGCGCGCCGAGCTCGGCAGCGCCGTCGGCCGCATCGCGCAGGAGTGACCCGACGTCAGCCTTGACGCCGTCGCGTCTGAGGATCGCTTCCGCCGCGCGGTAGCGGGCGTAGGCGCCGCCGAAGCGGTCGGGGATCTCGCCGAATCGAGCGGCCGCATCGGTCCAGAGCTCGGGGCTCGAGGATCCGTCCAGGCGGCTCGACTCGGCGAGCGCCTGGGCTCGCAGGGCGGCGACCATCGGCGTCGACGCCTCGTGCGCCTCGAGCTCGGCGATCCAGCGCACAGCGTCGCCGCCGCCCGCGTCGGTGCCGGCCGCGGCCGCCTCACCCTCCGCGACGTCCGCAGCCGCACGGATGGCGAGGACGATCAATGGCGAGCGGACGAAGTGGTCGTTGGCACCCTCGAGCGGGGCGAGCCCAACGCGGGCGATCTCGAGCGCCGACGGCGCATCCCCCTCGACGAGCGCGGCCTCCGCGCGGGCGTGCGCGAGGTACCCCGCGAGGTCGGCATCGATCTGGCCCTCGGCGAGGTCATCGGCAACGCGGAACCAGCGGCGGGCAGCGGCGACGTCGCCCCTGAGGGCGTCGAGCCGGCCGAGGGCGGTCGCGAGGTAAATCGTCCCCCTGCCGGATGGGTCGAGCGCGAGGCCCGCCCGCATCACCTGCGCGGCGTCGTCCCAGCGCCCGAGCCTGGTGAGGACGTCGCCCTCGAGTGCCGCGAGGTCCATCCCGTACCGGCGCTGGAGGCCCTCGGTTCGCGCCGCCTCGACGCCGCGCGCGGCCGCTGCCTGAGCCTCGCCGAGGCGGCCGGCCATCGCGAGGTTCACGGCGAGGTTGTACGGCGCGATGACCCGCATGTCCGATGGCCCGGCATCCGAGGCGATCGTCGCCGACTGCTCGAGCTGGACGAGCCCGTCGGTGACCTCGCCGAGCGCGACGAGCGCGGAGCCAAGGACGTTCCGCGCGCGCGCCTCCTCGGGCCGCGCGCCAGCGGCCTCGGCGCATCCAACCCCATCCGTGGCCGTGCGGCGGGCATCGTCATAGCGGCCCAGCCCGAACTGCGCGCCGGCGAGGGAGCCCAGGATCCGGGCGCGCGCGGCGCTCGGCGGCTTCTTCGGCAGCAGCGCGAGGCCGCGCTCATAGGCGGCGAGCGAGCCGTCGTTGTCGCCCTGGGCCCAGCGGAGGTAGCCGTGCCGCGCGTGGAGCAACGCGACCCGCTCCCCGGCATCGTCGGCCTCCCCAAGCGCGCGGTCGACGAGCGCCTGCGCCCGCGAGAGATCGCCGCTCAGCTCGGCGGCCTCGGCAGCTCGGCGAAGGAGCTCGACGCCGTCGATGCCCTCCGGCAGCGGCGCGGCGTCGGCCAGGCGCAGGGCGCGTTCGTACTGCCGATCCGCGTCCGCCCAGGCCGCCACCCGCGCCGCCGCGGCCGCGGCCTCGATCGCGGCCTCGAGGGCCTCGCGCGCGCGTCCGGCGCCCTCCCAGTGATAGGCGAGCTCCGCGGCAGCTCCGGCCGGGCTGGGCTCGGCAAGCTCGCTGCGCTCGGCCAGGACCGTCGCGAGCCGCTCATGGAGCTCGCGCCGCTCGCCCGCCAGGAGCTCGGCCGCGGCTGCCTCGCGCACGAGCGCGTGGCGGAACCCGATCCGCCCGTCGTCGCCGACGACGAGGGTCCGGCGCTCGACCGCCTCGTGGATCGCCTCGCGGACCTCGGACGCCGGGCGCTCGGCGACCGCCACGAGCAGGCTTTCGTCGATCGACCGACCACCCAGCGCGGCGATCCGGACGATCTCCCGCGAGCGGGGGGAGAGCAGCGCCAGCCGTGCGGCGACCGAGGCGGTGAGCGTCGACGGCGAGTCGTCGCCGCCGACGGTCGCCAGCTCTTCGACGAAATATGGGTTGCCGTCCGACCGCCGCCACACGCGCTCGACCACGGGCGCGTCGGGCTCGCCGCCAAGCAGCAGCCGCAGCTGCGCGCGGACCTCGGCGCGGTCGAAGGGCGGAACGTCGATGCGCTCGACCCGCTCCAGGCGTCCCAGCTCGGCGAGCCAGCGCTCGGTGTCGGCGTCGATGTCGTCGGTGCGGCAGGTGAGCACGAGCAGCATCGGCTCCGTCGCGAGGTTCCGCACCAGGAAGGTGACGAGATCCCGCGAGGCACGGTCGATCCAGTGCACGTCCTCGAAGGCGAGCACGGTCGGTCGTTCGGCGGCGACGCGACCGAGGATCGCGAGCACGCCCTCCGACATCCGCGCCGGGGCGAGCGGCTCATCGGTCTCGGAGCCGTCCTCGCCGAGCGCCGGGACGAGTCGTGCGAGCTGCGGCCGCAGTGGTCCGAGCAGCCGCTCCAGCTCCGGCCACGGCGTCGAGCGCGCGAGGCCGCGCAGCGCCTCGGCGAGGGGCAGCAGTGGCAGCCCGCCATCGGCCAGGTCGAGGCACGCGCCGACCATCACCCGACCGCCACGTCGCTCCACCTCCGCGGCGAGCTCGGACACGAGGCGCGACTTCCCGATGCCCGCCTCGCCGGCGATGAGAGCCACGGTCGGCAAGCCGCTCGCCGCGGCCTCGTACGCGCGAAGAAGGGCCGCGAGGTCGCGGTCGCGGCCGACGAAGGCGGTCGATGAGGCATCGCGGTCCGGCAGCGTCGTCCCGGCCTGCCCGAGGGACGGGTCGCTCATCCCTCCAGCGTAGTCCGCTCAGGCACCGACGAACAGACCGGTTCCCGACCGCGCGCGCCGTTGCTCGATCAGACGAGCCGGGCGCTTCCCGATCCGATCGTCGCGATCGACGCGGCACGACCCATGGTCGTGTCCGGCAGCAGGACTGTCGGCGCGCCACGACCCGACCCGGAGCCCGATCCGGCCGGCAGCGGGCCCGCGGCCAGGACGCAGGCGAGGTAGTGGGTGTCGCCCTGGACCGCCTCCGCGCAGCCGATCCGCCCGTACGACGTGTCGGACAGGATCCCGTTGTGAAGCGGGCTGTTCTCCCACTGCGAGACGGCGGACTGGATCGGATTCGGCATCAGCGTTGCCGAGTACAGCACCTCCGCGGTCCCGGATCGCATGCCGTCATGGGTGAGGCAGCGACAGTCGCGGAGCTCCTCGGCGCGCGCGTGCGCGATCGCGTGTAGATCCTCATCGACGGTCCTCGGGAAGTAGGCGCTCTCCACGGCGGCGGTCAGGCCGGAATCGGCACGAACCGGCCCCGCGGTGCCGAGGATGAGCACGACCCCCAGCAGCAGGTAACGCATGGGACGGGATGCGGAGCAAGTTCGCAGCCACGTGAAGCTCACTCGCAGGCCCCGAGGCACAACATGAGAGCCGAGCGGTCAGAAGATCGAGAGCGGGCAGTACATCGTGACGATCCAGTTCGGCGCGTCGACGATCTCGCTGATCTTCAGGTCGCAGGTGACGCTGCACAGCATGTAGGCATCGTGCGGGCTCAGCCCATGCTCGCGACCGAGGTACTCGATCATGCGCCGCACGGCGTCGCGCGCCGCGGCCATGACGTCCGGTCCGACGCCGTCGGTCGCGTACCACGCGCCGGTGTTGGTGGCCATGCCGATCGGCCCGGAAGTGAGGAACTCCGGGGCGGTGACGCGGACGTCCTTGCGGACCGTCAGTCGGACGGTCGCGTGCATCGAGGTCTCGATCGCCGTCCCACACACCTCGCCGTCGCCCTGCGCGGCGTGGCCGTCTCCGAGCGAGAAGAGCGCGCCCGGCGCCGACACCGGCAGGAACACCTTCGTGCCCGCGGTCAGGTGCTTCGTGTCCATGTTGCCGCCGAAGTAGTCGGGCGGAACCGTCGGGTGCGCCTCGTCGTCGGCCGGCGCGACCCCGAGCACGCCGCAGAACGGCGCGAGCGGGATGCGGATGCCCGGAAGGAGCTCGCCGTGCCGGCCATCGAGCGGCGTGATGCGCAGGGCCGGATCGGTGAACTCGTCGGCGAGCAGCCCGAAGTCGGGGAAGATGCCCGTCCAACCCCACCCGGCGGGCTGGAAGTCGAGGAGCTCGATCTCGAGCGCGTCGCCGACCTCGGCACCCTCGACGAAGATCGGCCCGCCGACCTGGTCGACGCGCGAGAAGTCGACGGTGTTCATGACCTCGACCGTCGAGTCCTCGAAGATCTGGCCGTTCGAGGCCTCGAACGCGTCGAACTCGACGATCGAGCCGCTGGCGACCGACGCGATCGGCGGGATCGAGCGGTCCCAGGCGAGGTGCCATTGGTCCTTCGCGACGTGGACGGTGGAGGAGGTTGCCATCGGTCAGGCCTCAGTCGCGGATCGGCGTCGGATCATACCCCCGCCAGCCATCGTTCAGCCGAAGGAAGAGCCCGGCCAGGAACGTGAGGATTGCCGACCCGAACGTCCGCGTCGTGATCTCCGCGACGTCTCGAGCCGGGTCGAGCTCGACGAAGTCGATCGCCGCGACGCGTGGGTCGCGCCCGAGGATGAAGAGCGCCTCGAGGAGGTCGGACGGGCTGAGCCCGTCTGCCGTCGCGGCCGCCGTGCCCGGCGCGTAGCCGACTTCGAGGACGTCGATGTCGACCGTCACGTAGATCGCATCGGTCCCTTCGCCGGCGATGCTCAATGCCTGCGCGATCGTCGCCTCGATCCCCGCCTGGCGGATCGCGCGGGCGGTGTAGATCGTCCCGCCCTGGCCCTCGACCCAGCGCTTGTAGTAGCTGGCGTTCATGAAGCCGTGGATCCCGACCTGGACGAGGTTCTGACCGCTGACCCGCACGCCACTCTCGAGGATGCCCCGGATCGGGGTGCCATTCGTCGGGCCGTGGTCCATGACCCGGACGTCGTTGTGCGCGTCGAAGTGGATGAGTCCGACCTGCTGATCCGGATGGGCGCCGCAGTACGCGCGAACCGCCGGCGCGGTGATCGCATGGTCGCCGCCGACGATCAGCGGGAAGAACCCCTCGGGCTGGCTCATCAGCGCCTGGAGCGACTCCTGGACGTTCGCCAGGCCGCCGACGAGGTCGAGGATCGGCACCGACACGTCGCCGATCTCGCGGACGCGCATCGTCGACATGTCGACGTCGTAGTCGGGCGTGAAGGTCGTGAAGATCGCCCACGCGTCGCGCAATGCGTTCGGCGCGGCATACGCGCCGTTCGGCAGGATCGAGGTCTTGCTGAGCGGCACGGAGATCAGCCCGACGTCCAGCTCGGAGGCGAAGTCCCACGGCTCGATCCAGTTGTTCACGCGGATCTCGTGCCGGTCGTTCCAGTGCGAGATCTTCCGCTTCTCCGGGACGAGCAGGTGCGGGATGTCCCGCGGCGGACGCGGGGCGACGTACGGCTCCGCCTGGCGGCGGTCGCCCGTGGCGGTCATGCCCCCTCCTCCACCAGCTCGCGCGGAGCCGACCCGCCGCCGCCCGGTCGCTCCGGGGGCGGGAGCATGTTCATCTCGACGAACTCGTCGGTCAGGCTGCCCATCGGGTTCTCGCGCGTCGGCAGGCCGGTGACGAACGGCAGGAGCTGGAGCCTCGCGATCTCGAACACGCGCCGCAGCTCGGCCACCGGTTCGGGGTGCTCGTCGACGCGCAGGTCCCAGAGGGGATAGTCCTCGCGGTCGACGACGAGCAGCGCGCTGCACTGGCGGCCGCGCTTGTCCCCGCCGCCGGCCTGGCCGGCCTCGAGCGCGAGCATCAGGCGATCGGCGAGGTCCTGATCAGCCGATGCGGAGAACGACTCGGCCATCGCCGACACGGTCTCGCCGCGGATGAGCATGTTGCCCTGGGCGGCGAAGTTTGGCCCTGTCGCCTCCCCGTACCACGTCGTGCACTCATCGCCCGAGAACGAGGCACTGCCGCCCCCTGCGTCGACGACGCCCAGCTGGCGCACGGATCGGCCGGGGTCGTCGGCCAGCACCCGTTCGAGCGCCTCCGTGGCCGACGCCCCCCGCGCGAGCAGGTCGAGCGCATCGATGGCCAGGTAGAGGCTCGGCCACGACTGCGTCGCGACGGCGCCGACCCCGGCGCGCGCCCACGTCACGAGGCGGCCGGCGGCGACGTCGGCCGTCGACACAGCGACGCCGAGCTGGCCGGTGCGCTCGCACCGGCCGACGATCGAGAAGGTCGACAGACCCCGAGCCGCCACGAGCCGCCCTGCGTTCAGCCCGCCGGCGCAGGCGCCGCGGCCGTCGCCTCCTCGCCGAGCTGCTCGAGCTCTGCGGCCTCCTCCGCCGCCAGCCGTCGCTCCTCGGTCAGGTCGAGGTTCTGGCACAGGATGTAGTAGAGGGCCGCCGAGACCGGCAGCCCGACGAACAGCGACAGGTCGGCGAACTCCAGCGACCGTGCGATCGGGCCAACGAACACTTCGTCGGTGCCGTTGAAGATGACGAAGAACGGCACCATCACGGCAATGCCGATGACGTATGCGACGAGGCCGCGCCAGTTCCAGGACCCGTAGATCCCATTGGGCTTGAAGATCTCGAGCACGGCGTAGTCGCCCTTGCGCACGAAGAAGAAGTCGACGAGGTTGATCGCCGTCCACGGGATCAGCGAATACAGCAGCACGACGAGGAACACGTTGTAGCTGCCAAGGAAGTCCTCGGGAATCGCCAGGGCGCCGACCGTGCCCAGGACGGCGATCACCGTGATCGCGACCGCACGAGTCGTGAC
Source organism: uncultured bacterium (assembly GCA_965652075.1). GTDB lineage: Bacteria > Chloroflexota > Limnocylindria > QHBO01 > QHBO01 > JACDBZ01. The sequence continues at coordinate 6,519 of CBFGTN010000019.1, read as the reverse complement.
GCCCGCGTTGATCCGCGTGACGGTGTCGACCGCGGACAGCAGGGCAAGCGAGCCGCTGTACAGGTTCAGCGAGATCACCGACACCAGCCCGACGAGCGCGACGAGCAGGACGATCGTCGAGAAGCCGTCGAAGATCGCGTCCGCGCCGGCAGCGACGGCACCGATGGACTGCGAGTCCGCATAGCTCGCCAGGAGGAAGGCGCCCAGGGCGATCATCCAGAACGAGCCGAATGCCGAGCCGAAGTAGCTCCACAGGAACGTCGAGCGCGTCGTCGACTCCCTGGGCAGGTAGCGGCTGTAGTCCGAGACGTACGGCGCCTGCGACACCTGGTAGCTGGCGACGATGACGATGACCATCAGGAACGGGGTCCACGCGAAGTCGCCGCTCACCTGGTCGGCCGGCGGGTTCCCGGTCGCGAGGACGCCGATCGTGAAGGCGCCGAAGACCACGAGGAACAGGTACGTCCCCCAGCGCTGGATGAAGTGGATCCAGTCGTAACCGCCGACGGTCAGCACGAAGGCGAGGGCGGCCATGATGAGGATCGAGATCTGGTTCGGGAGCCCCGTCACCTCCGACAGCGCCGCGCCGGCAATGATCGTGTTGAAGACGTTGAACCCGATGTACAGGAAGAGGCCGATGGCCTGCGGGATCAGCGCCCCCACGTACCCGAACTGCGGCCTCGACTGGATGAGCTGCGGGATGCCCAGCCGCGGGCCCTGGACCGAGTGGAAGGCCATGAAGAACGTGCCGAAGATCTCGCCGAGGACGATCGCGACGAGGACCCAGACGAGCGGCAGCCCGAGGGTCATGGCGATCAGGCCCACCGCCAGCGTGGCGAGGTTCGCGTTCCCGAGGAACCACAGCGTGAACTGGTCCCTCACCTTGCCGTGGCGCTCGCTTCGAGGGATGTAGTCGATCGAGTGGACCTCGACGACGCCGGGCTGCTCCTGCTCAAGGACGCGCGCAGTGCTCATGACCTTCGTCTCGACCTCATCTCCGGACCCGACGCGACCCGACCGAACCCCACCGGACTGTCGGCGGACTTGCGCAATCGGATATTCTGCGCCACGAATTGTATCGAGATCGGTCAAGGGGAGGCCCTCGGCGCCCATGAACCACAACATGCCGCCGGTGAAGCATCGGCTCGATGCGACCGAGCGCCGGATGGTCGAGATGCTCCAGCGCGACGGGCGCCTGAGCGTGAGCGAGCTCGCGCGCAGCCTTGGCGTCAGCGAGGTGACCGCCCGGCGCAAGCTGAAGCGGCTGCTCGGCACCGGGATCATCCGCGTCGTCGCAACCGTCGACCCGTTCGACGTCGGCTACGAGACGCCGGTGATCATCGGCCTCAAGGTCGTCCGCAGCCAGCTCGACGAGATCGCCGAGCGGCTGAGCCGCCTCCCGCAGGTCCGCTATGTCGGCGCGAGCACCGGGCGCGTGGACCTGATCGTCGAGGTCGTGACGCGCACGAACCAGGACCTTGCCGCATTCCTCCTGGACGAGCTTGCGAGCATCGACGGCATCACCGACTCGGAGACCAACCTCATCGTCCGGATCTACAAGCAGTCGTGGGACTGGGGCATCCGGGAAGACGACTGAGGTGGTGCGTCTTGACACCGGGTCCTATCGTGGCCTTCCACCGCGTGCCCCGCGGCCATCCCGTCGCAACCGTGCCCGGGGAGCCGATCGTGGAAGCACCTGCGCAGGGACTGGCGGCACTGGCGACCATCGCGCTCCTCTTCGCCGCCGTCGTCCAGGTCATGCTCCTCGCGCGCCATCGTCGCGACGTGGAGGCGCAGCTCGACGAGGCCCACGCCCAGGTCGACGCGCTCCGCGCGCGGCTGGACGAGGCCAATCGGCCACCCGCCCAGTTCGCGCGGATGCGGCTGCGAGAGAGCGCCGTGTACCGGTTCGCGCGCCTGCGCCGCGCGGTGCCGCATCGCGTGCGGATGCGCGAGGCCGCCGACGCGACCCGCGACCTCGTCCACTGACCGTTCGGACGACCGCATCGCTACGATGACGCCGCCATGGCGCCATCGCCGACTCCACCTTCCTGGCAAGTGCGTGCCAGCGTCGGCGCGCTCCTCATGGCGGTGGCCGGGTGCGGCACCCAGGTGAGCTCAGCGAGCGAGACCGCCGAGGCAGCGGGCGAGTTCAGGGTCATCGGCTACGTCACGGACACAGGCGCGCAGATCAGCGACGAACAGCTCGAGCAGCTGACGCACGTGAACTACGCGTTCGCACTGCCGCAGGCCGACGGGGGCCTCACCGAGCTCGCGAACCCGTGGAAGCTCCAGGACTACGTCGAACGCGCGCATGCGCGGGGCATCGCGGTCCTCATCTCGGTCGGCGGCTGGGGCCCCGACCCGGAGTTCGAGGCCCTCGCGGCGGATCCGGCCTCGCGCACCCGGTTCGTCGACGAGGTCACCGCGCTGGTCGACGAGTTCGACCTCGACGGGGCGGACATCGACTGGGAATACCCGGATCCGGGTGCATCGGCCGATGCGTTCCTCAGCCTGATGCGCGAGCTGCGTGCGACGCTGCCCGACGGCACGCTGCTGACCGCCGCGGTCGCGGCCGTCGGACCGAGCGCCGACGGCGTCCTCCCGGAGGTCTTCGAGTCGGTCGACTTCCTGAACGTCATGGCCTACGACGGCGGGGGAACCGCACACTCGCCGATGGCGTACGCGGAGGAGGCCCTCGACTACTGGGGGACGCTCGGCCTGTCCGCCGAGCAGACCGTCCTGGGCGTCCCGTTCTACTCCCGCCCGGCGGAGGTGGCCTACCGAGACCTCGTCGAGGCCGATCCGGCAGCCGCCGACGTCGATGCGTTCGACTGGCACGGCACCGCGCAGAATTACAACGGTCTGCCGACGATCCGCGCCAAGGCGGATCTCGCCATGCAGCGGGCGAGCGGGATCATGATCTGGACGGTCGCCCACGACACGACCGACGGCACCTCGCTCCTGCGCGCCATCACCGAGAGGGTCGGGGACAGATGAAGCTCGCGCCGAACCTGCACCGCATCGGCAACGACATCGTCGCGGCCTACCTCGTCGAGGGGGAGGGCGGACTCACCCTCGTCGACGCGGGCGTCTCCGGCCAGTGGAGCGACCTCCAGTCCGAGCTGCGGGACATGGGCCGCGCGAATCGCGACATCAAGGGCGTGATCCTCACCCATGGAGACACGGATCACGTCGGCTTCGCCGAGCGGCTGCGCCGCGACCACGGCGTGCCGGTGTTCGTCCACGAGGCCGATGCGCCGCGCGCCCGCGGCGAGGTGCGCAAGCCGAACGCGAGCGGCGGGCCGATGAAGATCGGTCCCCTCCTTCGATTCCTCTGGTACGCCGGCCGCAAGGGCGGCCTGCGCACGACGTGGCTCACGGACGTCACCACCGTCGTCGATGGCGAGACGTTGGATCTGCCGGGCAGCCCGCGCATCGTTCACGTTCCGGGCCACACGCCGGGGAGCGTCGCGGTCCACGTGCCGTCGGTCGACGCCGTCTTCGTCGGCGATGCGCTGACGACCGGCCACGTCCTGACCGGCGCGACCGGGCCGCAGCCGGCGCCCTTCACGCTGGACCCTCGGCAGGCCGCCGCGTCGCTCGCGAGGATCGAAGGGCTCGGCGTGACGTGGGTCTTGCCGGGTCATGGGGCGCCGTGGAACGGCGGCATCGCCGACGCGGTCCGCCTCGTCCGCGCCGCGGGCTAGTCCGCCCGGCCGCCGTATCATCGGCGCTCATGCCGATCAGCCCCGCCGTCGCCGCACGCCTGAGCTATGTGGCGGCGTACGCGGCAGTTGCGGCGTACCTCCCGTATCTCGCGGTCTTCTACCAGAAGCGCGGGCTCGACCTCGGGACGATCGGCTTCATGACCGCCCTCGCAGCGGCCGCCGCGCTCGTCTCAGCGCCGATCTGGGGCGCGATCGCGGATCGATTCGCCGGGTCACCGCTCGTCATTCCCGTCGCGTCACTACTGACCGCCGCCGCCGCGTTCGCGCTCGCCCTCGTCGACGGTGTCGTCGCGATGGCCCTCGCGCTCGTCCTGGCGTCGGTCGCGTTCGCCGGCATCGCGCCGACGCTCGACGCGCGGGCGCTCGAGACCGTCGGCAACGACCGGAACCGATTCGGGCGGATCCGCGCCTGGGGCTCGGCGTCGTTCATCGTCGCCGTGGCGTTCACCGGCGCGCTCGTCGAGCGCGCTGGCATCACGAGCATGTTCGTCGTCTATGTCGTGGCGCTGCTGGTCCTCGCCGTCGTCGCGCTGCCGCTTACCGGCGACCCCCGCGCCCCGCGGCTGCGACGTCTGGACGCGATCGGCGTCGTCCTCCGCCATCCGCCGCTCGTGCGCTTCCTGCCGGCGGTGCTGCTCGTCTGGTCGGCGTCGTTCGCGATCAACTGGTACTTCAGCATCCACCTGATCAACCTTGGTGCGCCGGGCGAGGTCGTCGGATCGGCGTGGGCGATCGGCGCCCTGGTCGAGATCCCGATCATGGCCGCCTACCCGTGGCTTGCCGCGCGCGTCGGAAGCGAGCGGCTGCTCGTCATCGGCGCCGCGGTCTTCGCGCTCCGCGCGGTGATGCTCTCGCTCGTGAGCGACCCGATCCTCGCCGCCGCGACCATGGCGCTGCACGGCGTCGCATTCGCGCTCGTCTTGATCGGTGGCATCACGTTCGTGTCGCGCCACGCCCCGGAGGCGACGGCGGCGACTGCGCAGGGCATCCTGTCCGCGGTCACGTTCAGCGTCGCGATGATCGTCGGGCCGGGCGTCGGCTCATGGGTGGCGGCACAGTTCGGCGTGCCCGCCCTGTTCACGCTGGCGTGGACGACGAGCGCGGTCGGGATCCCGGTGCTGTGGCTCGCGACCAGGTCCAGCGAGCCGGAGCGCGGCCCGGTGGAGGATCAGCCGATGACGACCGGCCAGTACTGAGCGGTGGCCATCGAGGCGACCGCGATCGTCAGGCCGACGAGCACGAACCACCCGGCCCGGCGTGCCTCGCCGCCGACCCGCGCGAGCGTCTGCTGCTCCTCGGGCGTCGGCGGGCGGCCCTCGGCGAGCAGCGTTCCGATCGTCCGCTCGGTCGTGAACGTCCGCGGGAGGACGTAGATCCCGGCGATCCCGATCGTGACGATCGCGGCGATCCCTCCAACCGTGTAGCCGAGGCGTGCCGGGCTGAAGAGCAGGTCCGGATCCAGCCCGTTGGAGGTGATGACGAGAAGCCAGAGGCCGGCCAGCACGGTCACGACGGCCGAGCCGAAGATCCAGATCGGCAGGCGCCGATGATGGAGCAGCTGGTACGTGAACTTCGTCGACTCCGGCCCGACGGCGATCGCCGCCGGCTGGACGAAGAGGAAGAAGGTGAACACCGAGCCCACCCAGAACGCCCCCGCAACGATGTGGATCAGCCGCAGCACCAGGACGTCCACGTCGAGACCCTCCGTACGCTCGCCGCCAGGCAGCAGCGGCAGGATAGGCCACCCGCCACCCTCGGGGCGAGCGCGACGGAAGGTCTCTGGACGGTCAGGCCTTCGCCTGCGGCTCCGCGGCTGCCGCGTCCTCGGCGTGAAGCTCGCGATGGAGCTCCGCGATCATCTGCCGGCGGCGGCTCATCCCGGTCCCGCCGCCGTGGCGGCCGGCATGGCCGATGACGGCGCGGGCCACGGCCAGCGCCATGAGGACGACCGCCACCCTGGCGATCGCGGAGCCGGCCGATCGGCCGTCTCCAGGTCCCCTGGACGGATAGAACGTGCCCTGGATGCCGCGACCGACGTCGGCCGGTCCGGACTGCCTGAACGTTGCGTGCATGAGGCTCACCTCGGTGATGTGTGGCCCGCGCATCGGGCCGTTCGGGCCACAGCCTGCCGACCGATTGCGCAGGAACTGTGAACGGGACATGGCGAGCCTGCGATCGGGCGTTGTGCCCGCATCCCCGCTGCGGCGATACTCGGCGGGATGGACTGGAGCATCGTCGTTCCGGCGATCATCGGCTCGCTGGTCGGTGTCATGGGCTGGCTGCTCGTCGGGATCTACATTCAGCGCCGTCAGTTCGTGCGCCAGGCGCGCAACGCGGCGAAGGCCGTGTACTTCGAGCTGGACGTGAACCTCGCGACGATCGCCGTCGCGCGCGAACACGGCGTCTTCTCCGATCTCGACCGATCGTCGTTCGAGCGGCTCCTCACCGAGCTCGCGACGCTGCTCTCGGCGGAGCAGCTGCGCACCGTCGTCGACGCCTACATGACGCACGCCGGCTACCGCCAGCTGGCCACGAGCGACGACCTCCCGGCGGACGTCCGGCGCGCCGTCCTCGCGAAGTTCGTGGAGGTCCACGAGCGCGCGATGGCGACGCTGCGTTCGCGCGTCTTCTCGGCCGACGAGGTGAAGGCGATGCGAGCGCCGTCGAGCGCCGCGTCATCCGATGCGTCGCGACCGGCCGAATCGGTGGTGAGGACCAAGCCATGACCGGCGTCGACCATCGGTCGGTCGCGGACGGCCTCGCGCAGGTCATCACGACCCACGACTGG
>CBFGTN010000018.1:0-32937 GCA_965652075.1 uncultured bacterium | reverse complement strand
GAGCTCGAGTGGCACGAACTCGATGAAGTTCAGGGCCCGTCCATCGGTGTCCATGGCGACTTCCGAGACGCTTTCGCGGCATCTCGGCATGAGTCCGCCCCCAGGAGGCGGCGGCATCCCGATGTGCGTGATCAGGGTCGCAGTGTTGCCGTCAAACGTGAGGTAGATCTCGCCAAACGGGACCTCCTCGCCATCGATGTCCGTGACTATCCAGACCGGGCCGATCAGGTCGTCACCGATCGACGGGCGGACGAGGGCACAGCCGGCGATGGCCAGGACGCCGACAAGCGCAGAGCCGAGTCTCATCGGTGCCATGGTCGCACGGGGGCCGTGGCGTTCGTTCTTCGCAGATCACGACGTCGAGACCGTGCCGACCCGTTGACTGGGGGATGGGTCGAATGCACCATGTGCCCCATTGTGGGGAGCTGGCGCCCGCTTCCCAGGAACCGCCCGGAGTAGGAGTGCCCATCATGAGGAATCGCCGTCGCGCCTGGCTTGGTGCCGCGCTGCTCGCAGGCTCGCTACTGGCGGCCAGCGTCGCGCCCGCCTCGGCCACGATCCACGAGAAGGTCGCCTCATTCTGCTCAGGGGGCCACGGCAACGTGTTCCCGCCGGGGCAGTCGGCGTTCGGCAAGAACTCGTTCCTGCGCGCGCTGCAGTCGAGCGGTACGGTGACCATCCTTCCCAACACGCCGACCACCGGCGCGATCACGATCGACTACAACAACGATGCCCGCGCCGGGAAGTTCACCGGTAACGACGTCTTCGTCGAGGCGATCCCGGGCGTGTGGATCGAGGTGCTGACGCCGAACCATCCGGCGTTCGAGCACTGCACGAACTTCACCTTCGAGGGATAAGCCCGCCTGGGTTCCGAACGTCTAGCGCCCGTCCGGGCCTCCATCGAGGTCCCGGACGGGCCTGAACCATCTGCTTCCGTGTCGGATCCCTAGCCGACATGGGTTGCTCCGTGCGCGGCTGTGTCACCTCACTGGCTCTCATCGGCGTCGTCATCGGCATCGGATGGGCGCTGGAGGCGAACCTGTTCCTGACCATCGCCGCGGCCATGGTCGTCATCGGTGCTGTTGTCGTCGTGCGGTCCGCGCGAGGGACCTAGCCGGCGGTACGGATCAGCTTCTTGTTCACGAACTCGTCGGCCGCCAGCAGGCCCATCTCGCGTGCCGTCCCGCTGCGCTTGACGCCGCCGAAGGGCAGCTCCGGGCTGTCCGCCAGCACGATGTTGACGTAGACCATGCCCGCCTCGATCCGATCGGCCACGCGTGCCGCCTGCTCCGGATCGCTGCTGTACACGTACGACCCCAGCCCATAGCTCGTGTCGTTGGCCAGCGCGACCGCCGCGTCCTCGTCGGCCACGCGATAGACGACGCCGACGGGTCCGAAGAACTCCTCCCGGTAGGCGTCCATCTCGGGAGTCACGTCAGTCAGCACGGTCGCCGGATAGTAGGCACCGTCGCGCGGGCCGCCGATGACCTTCGTCGCTCCCTGCTCCACCGCCCGATCGACCTGGTCCTCCAGCCGCTCGGCCGCGGAGAGCGAGGACAGCGGCCCGAGGACGGTCTCCTCGACCAGCGGGTCGCCGAGCGGAGCCGCGGACATGGCCTCGGAGAACTTGGCCACGAACGGCTCGTACAGCTCGTCGACCACGATGAATCGCTTGGCGGCGTTGCAGGACTGGCCCGTGTTGTCCAGGCGCGCGTCCGTCGCGGCGGTCACGGCCGCATCGAGATCGTCAGTGCTCAGCAGGATGAACGGGTCCGAGCCACCCAGCTCCAGGGCCACCTTCTTCAGATGCCGTCCGGCCAGCTCGGCAACCGCCGCCCCGGCACGCTCAGAGCCGGTGACCGATACGCCCTGGACCCGCGGGTCGCCGATGATCGCCGCAGCTTGCTCCTTGCTGACATACACGTTGGTGTAGGCGCCCTCCGGGAACCCGGCGTCGCGATAGATCGCCTCGATGGCGGCGGCCGACTCCGGGCACTGCGACGCGTGCTTCAGGACGATCACGTTGCCGAGCACGAGGTTCGGCGCCGCGAACCGCGCCACCTGGTAGTAGGGGAAGTTCCAGGGCATGATCCCGAAGAGGACCCCGAGCGGGCTGCGCCGGATGACGGCCGTCCCCTCGCCCAGGATCTCGAGCGGCTGATCGGCGGTGATCTTCTCCGCCTGGTCCGCGTAGTACTCGGTGATATCGGCGGCGAAATCGACCTCGCCGAGCGCGGCCTCCTTGGGCTTCCCCATCTCACGCAGGATGATCGTGGCCAGCTCGTCCCGACGTTCCCGATGCAGCTCCGCCGCCCGCCGCACCATCGCGGCGCGCTCCGCCACCGGGAGCTCGCGCCAGGACGTGAATGCCGCCGCTGCCGTCGCGAGCGTCTGCTCGACCTGGGCATCGGTGAAGGTGTCGTAGCTGGCCTCGGTCTCCCCGGTGGCCGGGTTCACCACGGCGTACTCGGTCATGCTGTTCCTCTTCGTCTGTCGATCAGGAAGCCCCGCCCCGGATTATCCGCGCCCAGCCGTTGAGCGCCAATGGGCGTCAGCCGGACGCTGGGTTGCGTGCGTGCCCGCGAGGTGGGATGGTGCGCAGGACATGAGCGCATCGACGGTCTTCGGCACCTGCTGCAGTTGCACCTGTCGCTAGGCGGGAGGAGCTCCCTCACCGCCTGATCGAGGCAATGAACATCGCCTCGCCCGCTCGGTCCCTCCTTCCGCCGCTTCGTGTTCGCAGTCCGCTGCGACCGTCGTCGACCGTGCTCGGAGGCTTCCCTTCCACCATGACTCCCTCGCCCCGCACCGCGCATCCCTGGCGCGATCTGGACGTCATCGACGCCCGGGCTCCGCGATTCAACCAGGCCGTCATCGGCATCGGCTCGCTCGTGGCCGTCGTCACCGGGATCTGGCCGATCATGACCCTGCTCGCCGCCCAGCTCGGGATCGGCCTGCGCTACGGCCGGCGCTTCTGCCTCGCCTGCGTCTTCTACTTCGAGGTCGTCCAGCCGCGGTTCGGCGAGGGACCGATCGAGGACAGCCGGCCGCCCCGCTTCTCGAACGTCATCGGCCTTGTCGTCCTGAGCGTCGCCAGCATCGCGTATCTCGTCGGGCTCCCGCTCGTCGGAGCGGCGCTCGGCCTGCTGGTGGCCGGATTGGCGCTGCTGGCGGCGATCACCGGCTTCTGCACCGGCTGCTGGATCTATCGCATCGGCGCGCGCCTTCGTGGCGTCCGCGCCGTTCCGCTCGATCGGTTGGCGTTCGCGGAGCTTGGCCTCTCGACCGATACTGGTCACGACGACGACGTGGTGGCCTTCACGCACCCGCTGTGCACCGACTGCCGCACCCTGACCAGCCGGCTGCTCGATGCCGGCCGGCGGGTCCACGAAGTCGACGTTCGCGACCGACCAGACCTCGCCCGCAAGTACGGCATCGCCGTGGTGCCGATGGCCTTCACGATCGACCCGAATGGATCCGTCCTCCGGCTCGCGACCGAGCCGATCAGGACCTCGACCGCCCCAAGGAGCTGACACACCGATGACCAACGGACAACCACCGACCTACCGCGAGGTGGGCGTTGAGGAGGCCAAGCGGCTGAGAGATGCCGGTTACCGAGTGATCGACGTGCGCGAGCAGGTCGAGTGGGACGAGGGCCATCTCCCCGGCGCGACGCTCATCCCGCTCGCCGAGTTCGCCTCGCGCATCGAGTCCGAGGTCCCGGACCGCGGCACGCCGGTGCTCGTCCACTGCCTCTCGGGCGCTCGGTCGGCCCGGGCGTCGAACTTCCTGAGCCAGCTCGGCTACCACGACGTCGTGAACCTCAAGGCCCACCTGAACGAGTGGCGCTCGGCGGGTGGGGCGTGGGAGGAGCCGGCGCAGCTCCTTACCCCGGAGCAGCGACGCCGATACAGCCGCCAGGTGCTGATCCCCGAGGTCGGGCAGGAGGGCCAGCGCAGGCTGCTGGATGCCAGCGTGCTGCTCATCGGCGCGGGCGGCCTGGGGTCGCCGATCGCGCTCTACCTGGCGGCCTCCGGCGTGGGGACGATCGGCCTCGTCGACGACGACGTGGTCGACGAGTCCAACCTGCAGCGCCAGGTGCTGCATGGGACGGATCGGCTGGGCATGAAGAAGGTCGACTCGGCCGAGCTGACGCTGCGCGGCCTGAACCCGGAGACGCGCGTCGTCAAGCACGAGGAGCGCCTGGGGGCCGACAACGTCGAGCGCCTGATCGCCGCCTACGACGTGATCGTCGACGGGACGGACAACTTCGACACGCGGTACGTGCTGAACGACGCGGCCGTCAAGCTGCGCAAGCCCGTGGTGCACGGCTCGATCTATCGCTGGGACGGCCAGGTCACGACCTTCGTCCCGTTCGCCGGGCCGTGCTATCGCTGCATGTACCCGACCCAGCCACCGCCCGAGCTGGCTCCCGGCTGCGACGTCGCCGGCGTACTCGGTGTGCTGCCCGGGATCGTCGGCCTGCTGCAGGCCAACGAGGTCTTCAAGCTGCTGCTCGGAACGGGCGAGACGCTCGCGGGCCGGCTGCTGCTGTTCGACGCGGCCGGCACGACCTTCGACGAGGTCCGCATCTGGCGCGATCCCGCATGCCCCGCCTGCGGCGAAGGGGTGACCGACATTGCATCGGCCGATGCGGTCCAGGCGACCGCGGAGCCCGTCCGATGAGCACGATTCGCATCCCTCCGGTCCTGCGCGAGAACACCGGCGGCAGTCGGGAGGTGACGGCCAGCGGCGCGACGGTGTCCGAGGCGCTCGACGACGTCTTCGCGCAGTTCCCCGCACTCCGCGACCGGATTGCCGAGGGCGGCCAGCTGAGCGAGTTCGTCAACGTCTACGTCAACGGCCGTGACGTCCGCTATGCCGATGGCCTCTCGACCGCGGTCTCGGACGCCGACACGATCATCCTGCTGCCCGCGATGGCCGGCGGATGAGGGCGGCCCCGCCGCCGCTGGCCGGAGACATCACCGCGGCGATCGGCAACACGCCGATGGTCGAGCTGCCGCGCCTGGCGCCGCATGACGGCGTCCGGCTGCTGGCGAAGCTGGAGGGCGCGAACCCGACCGGCAGCCTCAAGGACCGCGTGGCGCTGGCGATGCTCACCGCGGCGCACGACAGCGGCGCGCTCCAGCCGGGGCAGACGATCCTCGAGCCGTCGAGCGGCAACACCGGGATCAGCCTGGCCATGCTCGGAGCTCGGCTCGGCCACCCCGTCCGGATCGTCATGCCCGACAACACGACGCCGGAGCGCGAGCAGCTGCTGCGGCTCTACGGCGTCGAGATCGTCTTCTCGCCCGGCGAGAGCGGCAGCAACGGCGCGGTTCGGATGGCCGAGGAGCTGGCGGCCGCCGATCCCTCGCTGTTCATGCCCTTCCAGTACGGCAACCCCGCGAACCCGGGGGTGCACGAGACGACAACGGGGCCCGAGATCCTCGCCCAGGCCGGCGACGTCGACGCGTTCGTCGCCGGGCTCGGGACGGGCGGCACGTTAACGGGCGTCGGGCGCTTCCTGAAGCGCGAGCGAGCGGGGGTCAAGATCGTCGCCGCCGAGCCACTGCCCGGCGAGCTCGTCCAGGGGCTGCGATCACTCGACGAGGGCTACGTCCCTCCGGTGTTCGATCCATCGGTCCTGGACGATCGGCTGCTGGTCGACAATCGCGACGCCGTCATCGGTGTCCGGCGGCTGCTGCGCGAGGAGGGGATCCTGGCCGGGCTCTCGTCGGGCGCGGCGATCGCCGTGGCGCTCAAGGTGGCCGCCCAGCTGGCGCACGGCACGCTCGTCGTGCTGCTCGCGGACGGCGGGTGGAAGTACCTCTCCGCCGATCTCTGGACGCGCGATCTCGACGAGCTCAGCGACGACCTCGAGGGCTCGCTGCTGTGGTGAGTGACTCGGGCGGGCGTGGCCTGACGCTGCCGCTGGAGCTGGCACAGGCGATGCTCGACCATGCCCGAGCTGGGCTGCCGAACGAGGCGTGCGGCCTGGTGTCCGGCAGCCTGGATAGCGGGCTGGCGGCCGCGTTCCATCCGGCGCGCAACGCTGAGCGGTCGGCCCTGCGCTACACCGTCCACCCCGATGACCTGCTGCGGATCATCCTCGAGATCGAAGACGCGGGTCTTCATCTCATCGGCATCTTTCACTCGCATACGCACTCGCCCGCCGTGCCATCCGCGACCGACCTGCGCGAGGCGATGTATCCCGAGCCGTTCTACGTCCTTGCCACCCTCGCCGATCCCGAGGCGACTCCCGAGCGCGCGCTGCGCGCCTGGCGGATTCGAGACGGCAGCAGCACCGAAGTGGCCCTGCGAATCGAGCGTGGGGCCTAGCGGCAAGTCACTGCTTGCGGGGTGGAAGTGGGACGCGAAGGACGAAGCCGCCGCGACCCTGGCGGTCGCGGCGGCTCGGATTGCCGTGAGTCCGGCCGATGTCAGCGTCGCGTCGGCGCGGGCTGCCGCACCGGGGGCGAGGAGGCTTCCTGGCGCGGTGGCTCCTGGTAGGTGTCGCCGCCCTGGGATCGGTCCTTGCTCTCGGCGTACGACTTCACGCGCTTCGCCGCCTCCTGACCGCTCGCGTACCAACCCTCGGTGACACGCGCGGCGACATCGCGACCCCCGAGGCCGAAGGACAGACCCACGGCAAGCGCAACAGCCGCGACGGAGCCGATGAAGAGCGCATTCACGACCGTGGGCGCGATGCCCAGCTGATCGATCGCGGCCACAGCGGCGAACACGATGATCGCGTAGCGCGCGATGTTGGCCAACAGATCCGGCGAGGCGAAGCCCATCTCGGCCGCAGCCCCGCGGACGACGCCGGCCACGAAGTTCGCGATGAGCGCCGCAACCACGATGATCGCCATCGCCACCACGAGGTTCGGCAGCCAGAGCAGCACTGCGTTGATCGCGCTGCTGATCTGCTCCATCCCGAGGATGGACGCCGCCGCCTGGATCGCGATCAGGCGGATGAACCACTTCACGATCTCCGCCACGATCTTGCTTGCGGTCCAGCCCGAGCCTGCCTGTTGGATGAATCCAGCGACCCCGGTGCTCTGGGCGGCGCGCTCGAAGCCGACCGCCTTCAGACCACGCTCGACGAGGCCGGCGATGAACCCAGCCACAATCCAGCCCAGGATGAGGATGAGGATTGCGCCGATGAGGGCTGGCAGGAACCCGAGCAGGTTCTGCAGCGCTGTCGTCACCGAGACGAGGACAGCATCGCCCCAGTTCTCAATGGTTTGCATGGTGTGTCTCCCCTTGCGATTGCGTCGAACGGATGTCCGGTAGGACGCAACGGCCATGCAGTGGGCATGCCACGGTCAACGTGCGCGGTTGGCACGGACGCTGCATGATGTCCTTCGCCCTGGCGGATGGCCTCGTGCCCGGATTGTCCGACCGAGGGCCGGTGCCCAGCCCGTATGGGTGGGAGGCATGATTGGCCCCGGCCGAGCTGCCTATACAGTTCGACCGGGGCCTCTCGGTACGAGGTCTATCATCGTCATCCCCAATCCGTGCCCGCCGACGAGGGAGAGTCGTGACGAGGCGTTGCCGCCAGGACCAGCCTGGCATCGCACTTGATTCGCACGAGACACATGACCGCAGGCTCCGTGGTGCGCGGGTGAGATCGTGGCGTGGGATCTGGGCCATCGCGATGGCGCTGACGCTTCTCTTGTCCGTCGCATCGCCGGCTCTCGGCGTGGGCACGTTCGTGCGCCATGTGATCCGCACCTCGCAGTGGAGCACGCCCAGCCCCGATCCCACCGGCATCGACTTCCTTCCGTCAGGCCGGCTGCTGGTGGTGGACTCGGAGGTGGAGGAGACGCGGCTGAACGAGGGCCGCAACGTCTGGCGCATCACGCGCAGCGGAGCCGTCGAGCGGACGATGAGCACGCTGAGCTTCTCTCGTGAGCCGACGGACGTCGCGGTCGATGGCAGCCATAACGCCCGGTACTTCTCCGACGATCACGGCGTGATCTTCGTCGTCCAGCTTGGGCCTGATGGCGTCTACGGCACGACCGACGACAAGCGCCGCTCGTTCTCCACGTCCGCGTTCGGGTCCACCGATCCGGAAGGGCTGTCGCTCGGCGGCAGGTACCTCTGGCTGAGCGACGGATCGAACCGCACGATCTACCGGATCAGCCCGGGACCCAACGGCCGGTTCGAGGGTGCCGACTCCGACGACGTGATCAGGAGGCGCCAGCTGTCGGGGACCGGCGTCCGGGACCTGGAGGGCATCGAGTGGGCGCCGGGCGGCCGCCTGTTCGTGCTACCGGCCACTCCGGACGCGGACATCCTGGAGGTCGACTTCTCGGACGGCTCGGTGATTCGGCGGTACGACCTCTCGGCGGCGCACCTGCGGAGCCCTTCGTCGCTCGTGTTCGGGCCGTCGAGTGCGGACCCCAACAAGCGCAGCTTCTACATCACCGATCGCGGCGTCGACAACGGCTCCGACCCGAACGAGAACGACGGCAGGATCGTGGAGCTCGGCACGGGAGGCTGAGCGTCAGGGTCAGGCTACGGCTCAGTCGCCAGCGTCTGGATGGCTCCGCTCGCGAACTGGACGCACAGCTGCGTCTTTCCCCAGCCGTTGTCCCTGGCGAAGACTCGAGCCTGGCCGGAGCTCGGGGCCTCCGCGCTGGATGCCCGCCCGGTGGTACCCGGATCCGTCACCACGAGCCTGCCGACGATTGCGACGTCTCCGTCCAGCTGGCTCGGGCCGAAGGCAAGGAGGGCGATGGAGTTCGTTCCCCGAGCGTCGCCGAAGAGGGCGATCGAGTTCGTCCCGGAGGCCCGTGCGTTGACGCAGACGCCGGTTTCCGTCGAAGCCAGCACGCCGATGTGGTTCGGGCTGTAGCCGAGGACTCCGGTTCCGTGCGAGCCGGACGTTCCCATCACCGCCGTTCCGGTCGTGGCCTCGCCGCGGAGCGCCGTGCCGGCGCCGAGCTGGAGGGCGCGGAAGGATGGCTTGGTCGTGTTGGCACGCAGCTCGGTGCTGAACGCGCCACCGGTATTGCTGCGGCCGGCCATGACCGGGTTGCCCGCCGCGGCCTCGGCCGGCATGGCGCGCTCCGCGGCCGATACCAGCCACGCTCCGAGCCCGCCCACGACGCCCGCCAGCAGCGCCCGACGCGAACGCGGATTGTCCGCCGCTTCATTGGGTCTGGTCGTTGTCTCCATGGATCGATTCCTCCCGTGCGGTGTGCGAGGCTCGGCGGCAGAAGGCGTTCATTAGAGGCACGGGCGGCGGCCGCCAACAAGGCCGTACGCCCGGGGGACGTTCGTCAGCGGGGATCGGCATGACTTATGCCTTCTCCGGGCTGACAGGTAGGTGACCATGGGCCAGCTGGAAGCGAATCAGGTCCTCGAGGGGCTGCGGGTCCTGCTCTTTGCGGGCTTCGGGCTGACCGCGCTGCTCGCCTTCGTGCTCATGCGCGCCGACACCGACGCGAGCTGGCTGCTGCGATACCTCGACGAGCACCCGGCACTGCGTCGGGACTTCAACGTCTGGCGTCGCAAGCGGCGTCGCGAGCTGTTGATCGCTGCGGGCCGTTGCCCCGAGCACGAGGGGCTGCTCGACGCCAACGGCCGGTGCGCCCTGTGCAACGGTCGTCCCGGGGGCTGATCTCGAGGGCCCTACTCGGCCGCCTCGAAGCGGACGCTGGCCGCCAGGTTGACGATCGCCACGTCGACGCGCTCGGTGTCGCTCCCGCGCGCGATGCTCGCCTTTGTCAGCGGCACGAACGGGTGTCGCTCGGCGAACCGTTTGTCGACCTGCTCATCGGGGCCCAGGTGCGCCTCGCCGGTCACCTGGTACTGGCCGATCTCGACGATGACGCTCGTGAGGCGACGCTTGTCCGCCCATTTCGCGGCCGTCCGCAGGGGCGGCGGGATCACGATCAGCGCTTCCGAGGGCGAGAGGTGGATCCAGTTCTCGGGCGCTGGCTCCGCGCCGGCCGGCAGGAACGCCAGGTCCAGCCCGCGGAGCATCATGTCCGTGATCCGCTGGCCGGTCTGCGCGACGGAACCCTTCATCTCGAGCGATGCGGTGAAGATGCGGATCCGTTCCAGCTCATCCTCGGCTCGCGAGCCGCGTTGACGCCCGCGGGATCGGGACATCGTGCCTCCGTCGTCGTAGCTCTGGCGAAGTCTGAGGCAGCTTCACCGGATGCTACCCGAAGGCCGACGGGCCGCGATTCGTCCCTCGGTCACGCTCGGGTGATCGGAACCTTCCGCCACACGAAGCTGCCTGGAGCTCGCAGGCATCAGCCTGGCTGGGCGGATGAGACGGTCGCAGGTTCGGGCTCGCCGCTGATCGCGTAGACGGCGCGCGGCCCGGCGATGCCCTTCAGCTCGTGCAGCCCCCGGTCCTCGAACCGAAAGGCGGTCCCGGCCAGCAGGTCGCGCGTCGTCCACGACACGACCACCTCGCCAGGGCCGGCCAGGGCCAGGATGCGTGCGGCGATGTGCACGGCCAGGCCGCGGAGGTTGCCCGGCACGACCTCAACCTCTCCGGTGTGAACGCCGGCGCGGACCTGGAGGCCGATGCGCTGCGCCGCGGCAGAGATCGCCTGCGCGCACAGCACCGCTCGCTCGGCGCCGTCGAACGTCGCCAGGAAGCCGTCGCCGGTGGTCGTCACCTCGCGGCCGCGGAAGCGGTCCAGCTCCCAGCGCACCCGCTCGTTGTGCAGCGCGAGCAGCTCGCGCCACGCGTCGTCACCAAGGCCCTCCGCGATCGCCGTCGAGTCGACGATGTCCGTGAACACCAGCGTCGCCACGATGCGCTCGCCGCGTCCCGCCATCGGCCTCGCGAACGAGCGCATGCCGGCCCAGTCGACGGCAATCCACGGCTCGTCGCCGACCACCCAGGCGTCGTGTCCGGGCGGGATCTCGTAGACGTGGTTGGGTGGGATCTCCATCTCGGTGCCGTCAGGCATGGCCACCCGGAAGCGCCCGGAGATGCTGTAGCCGAGGTGGTGGTACTCGCACTGGTCGGTGCCGGCGATCGGCTTGACGACCTCGCTCCAGCGCCAACCCGGCAGCCAGACCGTCCGGCCGACGACCACGTCCTCGAGCTGGAAGATCTCGACGCGGCTGCCGCCGTCGAACTCGCGCACCTCGTCGGGGCTCGCCAGGTCCTTGCGCTGAAGCCGGGCCACGGGCACCTCCGGCCGTTCGCCAGTTCCGTCCGGCCGATTATCGCAGCGCCCCGGAGATCATCGACGCCGGGCTCGCGCTCGCCCCACCGATCCCGGCCTCGACGAGCTAGCCCTCAGACAGCGAGACGTACGGCGTCAGGACGCGCGGCTGTTCGGCCTCGGCCAGCCTCTCCATGAGCTCCACGCTCGGCTCACCGAGGAGCTCACCCTCGACGTCGGCCGTGGCCAGGATCGCGGCTGAGATCTCCGCAAGGTTCTCACCGTGCACGAGCAGCGCCTCCGAGTCGCGGAAGCGCTCGATGACGACGGCGGCCGACTGATCCTCCGTGAAGAACGTGTCGTACTGCAGCGTGCCCGGGTCCTTGGCCTTCACGATCTCCATGGCCTGGGCGGAGAGTCGCTTGAACTCCTCGACCTTGCCCTCGTGAAACCGGAATCGAGCGATCCCGATGAGCTCACCCACTGGCTGCCTCCAAAAAGCTGCGTGCGCGCCTGCCGTCACGGCAGCCTGCGTGCCGAGCGTAGCAACCGGCGGACGATTGCGACGGCCGCGGCGACCGCCCCAAGCACGGCGACGCCGACGACCGCGGCCTGGATCGGGTAGAAGGGGACGCGGATCTGGTCCGGCGGGAGCAGGCCCAGCGGCATCGTCGGGTCGCGGCGAATCCGCCACACCGATCCCGTCCCCTGGTTCATCCGGATCCCGCCCTTCTCCGGGGCGATCTTGATCTCGCCGAAGTCCACGACGTACAGCGCGCCGTCCGGGCCGAACGTGCAGTGGCTCGGGCGCTCGAACCCGCCGTGGAAGACCTTCGACGCGGGACCCTGGATGCGGTTGATCGCGAAGTCCGCGATCGCGCCGCTCACAGGGTCGACGCGCACGACCTTGAATCCGGCGGGGACCACCTGGCGCGGGGTGGTGATCGGCGCGAGATCGCCGAACAGGGCGACGAACGCCTCGCCCGTGAACCCGAACGCCTCGTCGCGTGAGAAGTCGAACCCGTTCGCTCCCGCATGGGTCTCGAAGCTCGCGACCGGCTTGGGCGGATGCGGGTCTGGGAAGCTGGCGAGGACCGGCTCGCGGCCGGTGCCGCCCGGCCCCCATCGGTCATCGTCGAGCCGGGTGCCGGACGCGAAGTCGGGCCACCCGTACCAGGCTCCATCGCGGATCTCGTAGAAGTCATCAGGGTCGCCCACGATCCACCTGGCTCCGCGCTCGTCTGACCCGTGCTCGGTCGCGAACAGCCGCCGGTCGGGATGGACGGCGATGCCATACGGGTTGCGGAGGCCCCACGCGACGACACGGAGGTCGCTTCCGTCGGGGAAGCAGCTGAGGATCGCGCCGCTGGCCTTCGCGCTGCCCGCGACGACCTGGCCTGCATGGGTGTGGGTGCCGAAGGGAACGAACGCCGCGGCCTCGGCCCGGGCGAGCGGGTTCGCGAGGACGTCCGGAACCTGGTAGTTGCGACCGGTGAGGGTGACGTCCTCGGCGGGGACATCGTGCTCCTGCGGGAACTTCGCGAGCCACTCGTAGCCGAAGTTGTCGGCGCCGACGACCCCCATGTTCGTCACCGATCCCTGGCCCCAGTACAGGCGGCCGTCGGGCCCGACGATCGGGTGGTTCGTCTGGTGATCTCCCCGACCGGGGAGGCCGGTGACCACGTCCGCCACCTCGCCGGAGGCCAGGTCCACGCGAACGACGCGATCGGTCATCGCCACGAACAGGGAGCCGTCGTGCCACACCGCCCCGGTCGCCGCACCGGAGGGGATCGCGCGGTCACCCCCGAACTCGACGACGAGCTCCCGCTCATCCCTTCCGGGCTCGATCCGGTAGATGCGCGGCGGAGAGTCCGCCTTGTGGCCGGACTCGGTCAGGTACATCTCGCCCCGCGGCCCGAAGCACGCATGGACGGGTGCCGTCAGGCCGGTCGCGACCACCTCGACTCGGTAGCCCCTGGGCACGAGGACGTCGTCGGCCCGAAATCGCCGGGCTCCACGTCGGGTGATGTGCAGGCGTTTGACGAGCGGCTGAAGGGGCGCGTAGATCGTGGACAGAACCGTCGGGACGTCCAGGCGCAGGCGACGGAGCATCACTCGCGCACCTCGATCCGGGCGAGCTCGGGCGGCGACGGGATGACGCCCGCGACCAGGGCGCCGGCGACGACGGCGAGGGCCGCGAGGCTGAAGGCCACGCTGAAGCCCGCTCCCGGAGCAACGGTCTCCGCCGCGTCGATCAGCGGGCCGAACAGCCCGGCGGCCGCGGCCGCTCCCGCGGTCCCGAGGCTCGCCAGGCCAAGGCGTCGCCCCGCGTGGGGTCCGGCGCTGACGTCCGCCAAGGCCGCCCAGCTCCCCGCGCCGAATGCGGCGGTGCCGACGGCCATCAGCGTGCCCATCGCCACGATCGATGGGACCGAGCTCGCGAGCGGCAGGCCGGCGACACCGATGGCGGCGATCGCGCCGCCGCCGAGCATCAGGGGTCGCCGACCAAGCCGATCGCCGAGCCAGCCGGCGGGCAGCGCGGCCAGCGCGGTCACGAGTGCGAGGACAGCCAGCGCCGCGCCCGCGTCCGCCGCCGCCGCCTCGGCCGACCGCCCGAGCCGGTCCGCCACGAAGAGGAGCAGGAATCGGCCGACGGCGTAGATCCCGAGCAGGAACAGGAACCGTGCGACCGTGAGGCGCACGAGCGAAATCGGAAGGCCCGGATGCTCCTCCACTGCCATGGCCGCTTCTGTCGGCCCACGCTGGGGGCGCGGGGCCAGGAGGACGCCTACGACGAGGCACCCGGAGAGTGCAATGGCAAGGACGATCGCGACGGCGCCGCCGTCTCCGGCGGAGAGCAGGGTGCCGACGAGGAGGAAGCCGACGAACGCGCCCCCGACGTCAAAGAACCCCTTGGCCCCAGCCGCCCGGCCGCGGTAGCCTGCGGCGACGCGCTCCGGCATGAGCGCCTGGTAGCCGGCCTGGGCGATCCCGACCCCGACGAGGGTCACCACCGTCCCGACCGCCGCGTCGCCGAGGCCGAGAGCCGCGAGCCCGCCCGCCGCGATGACGGCCCCACCGATGACGACCGGCATCCGCCCGCGTCGATCACTCAGCGTGCCGGCGGCCGGCTGCACGAGCGCCGAGAGGGCGATCGCGACGAGGGTGATCAGCCCAAGCTGCGTCGCCGTGCCGCCCTCCTCGGCCACGCGGTACGGGAGGAGGACCGATGGGACGCTGTCGGCGACCAGGCTGATCCCGAGCCACCCGACGCTGACGCCGAGCAGTCCACGCATCACGGCCGGCGGTCGGATGCCACCGCGTCCCTCATCCCTCCGCCCAGCGAGCTCGGGGCATCGAGGTTGGCGTCATCGTCGACCGCCACGCGCAGCCGATAGACCAGCTCACCGCCCAGCCAGGCAGTGAACAGCGCCAGCCCGACGCCGATGAGGCCGAGCACGAAGGCCAGGACTCCCGGCTCGTACTCGGGCGCGCCAAGGCGGAGCAGCCAGCTCAGGGCAAAGAGCCCGACGATGACGACGTTCCCGATGCCGTGGACGAGGCCGATGCGCTTCGCGCGCGTCTCACGCGGCAGGGCCAGCCAGTCGATGAGCCCGAACACCGCGGCCGCCAGGCCGCCGATCACACCCACCGCGATGGCCCAGAACGAGAACGTGGCCAGGCCGTCGGCATCGGTGACGAAGTAGAGGATGTCGAACAGGACCGCGCTGCTGAGCAGCGCGAGCGGGAACACCACGAGCATCGGGTGGATCGGGTGCCCGAGCAGCTTCACGCGCGTTTCCACGTCCTACCTCCAGGCTCGGGACTCATACCGCGTGCCCGTCAGCGCGACGGGATCCGGATGGGGCTATTGCATCGGCCGTGCCGCGCAATGCCGCGTCATGCCGATGGCACGACGAGTGCAACGGATCGCCTCGCCCTTTCGGATGGCACCCACGCCCGGTTGCTGTCGGACCGAGGGCTAGTGCCCACTGCCGGGCATGACCGGCCCCGGGCGTGCCGCCCTCCGCGGTTCGACCGGGGCCTTCGCCCATTCATCGCCGTTGCGAACCTGCCGTGCCGGCCGAGCGGTCGCTGCGGATCGACGAGGTGACGGCGGCCGCCTGGGCCGCCGTCACCACCCCTCCGTGCCCGGCTCCCCCTTGGTCGGGCCGGTGATCTCGGGCGTGATCCAGCCACCGTAGAAGTGGCCGGGCTGGGGTACCACCTGGTGACCGAAGCCGGGGGAGGCACTGGGCCTCCCCCGGGAGACGGACCATCCGGGTCAGCTCCGGACGCGGCGGACCGCCAGCCGCGTGGCCGTGACGATCGCCAGGCCCACGAGCGCCAGGCCGACGATCGCGACCGACGTCGTCGGCTGCTCCATGGCCGTGTTCGGCATGTCGGCCATCGCCTCGGTGGCGACGATCACCTGCACGCCGGCCTCGCCCTCTGGATCATCCATCGCGATGGCGGTGTAGTTCTGGCCCGCCTCAAGGGTCGCTTCCAGCGAGAGGGCAGCAGCCTCCTCACCGGCGGCGCGAATCTCGAGCGGGTACGTGCCCGCGTCAACCGTCAGATAGGCGGTTGCCTCCGGGTAGGCCAGCGCCTCGACCAGGATCGGACCGTCGGTGACGGCGACGTCCACCTCCGCCGGGGCGCTGGGCGACGCGTGGAACACGCGCAGCTTCGCCTGGCCGTCCGCCGGCGTGCGATCGTCGGTCAGCACGGTGGCCGTGATGTCGGCGAGCATGCCCGTGGCGGCCACCGTGTACGACGTGCCCGCCTCGAGTGCGAGGTCGGCATCGATGACCGGGTCGGTCGACCCGGTGGCGGTGACCTGAACGTTGTACGTGCCGGCCGGCAGAGTCAGGTAGTCGCTGACGGCCGTGAACGGCACGTCGGTGAGCACCGTCTCGCCGTCGACCCAGACGTCGACGTTGGGAGCGTCGGGTGAGGCGTGGACGACGCGAACGAACGCCTCGTTCTGTGCCGCGGCCGGTACCGCCGCGATTGCGAGCAGGCCCGTGGCGGCGACCAGGGCCAGCGCCCGGCGGATCGTGCGTGGCATTGGGGTGTTCTCCTCTTGGTGCGGATGATGGTGGGCATTCGCCACATGGCTGTCTAGTGCTTGTATAGTCTTGCGCCCACGCATTGTCAAGTGTCTGTTCATCGCCTAAGATGCACGAAGCATGTACACAATCAAGGAGGCATCGGTCCGCAGCGGCGTGGGGATCCCGCTCCTTCGAGCGTGGGAACGGCGCTACGGCGTCGTGAGCCCGGCGCGCACAGGGTCGGGCTACCGCCTCTATGACGACGCGTCCATTGAGCGGCTGCGAGCCATGCGTCAGCTGATCGCGGACGGGTGGTCGGCCCAGCAGGCAGCCCAGCATGTGCGCGACAGCTCGCGGGAAGAGTTGGCCTCCCTGGCACATCAGATCACTCCCGCCGCGCAAGAGGCGCGCGCTCCCGCATCGGAGGGCGCCGCGGTGAGCAGCGACGTGGCCGACGCCCTGGTCGCCAGGCTGCTCGTTGCAGCCCGCACGCTCGATGCGGCCGGGCTCGAAGCGGCTCTTGACGAGACGTTCGGGACGACACGCTTCGAGGTCGCCACCGAGCGGGTCGTCATGCCTGCCCTTCGGGCCATCGGCGACGCGTGGGAGCGGGGCGAGGTGTCGGTCGCAGGCGAGCACGCTGCCAGTCACGCGGTGCTGCGCCGGCTGGCGATGGCTTACGAAGCGGCCGCGGACGGGGGCTCGTCACACCCCGTGCTGGTGGGCCTTGGCCCGCGGGCACGCCACGAGCTGGGCGCGCTGGCGTTCGCCGTTGCCGCTCGACGGGCGGGCCTGCCGGTCCTCTACCTCGGCCCGGACCTACCCGCGAACAGTTGGACCGCGGCCGCGATCGGCCGCGAGGCGCGGGCCGCGGTCGTCGGCATCCCCACGCGCAAGGACGCGCACGGCGCGACCGAAGTCTTCACAGCGCTGCGCGAGGCCAAGCCGGACATTGTCCTTGCCGCCGGGGGCGACCACGCCGGACGCGTTGGAGCAGCGCACGGCGCCCTCGTGCTGCCGGACAGCCTGCAGGTCGCCGTCCGGCAGTTGTCGTCCAAGCTCGGTCTTGGAGGGTCCACCGTCAACGGTTGACAGACCCTAGACAGACTCGGTAGAGTAGGCGTCAGACTGTACAACGACTGGACGCCTCTCCTCCGTTGCCAGCCGACGTTGGATCAGTCGCTGATGTCCTCGCGCGCCTCGACGGTCATCATCGTCGCCGTGAGCAGCGCGATCAGCTTCTCCTCGCCGCCGGTCTCGGCGAACACCTCCGTCTGCGCCACGGTCAGCGTCCGGCCCGCCTTCACGACCCGGCCTCGGGCGACGATCCGATCGCCTCTCGCCGGCGCCAGGAGGTTGATCTTGAACTCCGTGCTCAAGACGCCCGTGCCCGGTGGCATGAGGCTGAGAGAGGCGTAGCCGGCCGCGGAGTCGGCAATGGCGGTCACGGCCCCAGCGTGGACGAAGCCATGCTGCTGCGAGATGCCGGCGTGCGGGATGAGTGCGATCTCGGCCGCGCCCGCAGAGACAGACTCCAGCGTCGCGCCCAGCGTGGCCATCAGCCCCTGCTTCTCGAAGCTCGCGCGGACTCTGCGCTCAGCCTCGGCGTCTCCCGCGGTCATCGGCCCGATTCTAGGCTCGCCAGGCGAGGCGACCCCGCGGGCCGCGCGACCTTGCCTTCCGGGTGCATCCTGTGGCCGTGCCGTACTACATGGACCGCCACGAGTTCACGAACCTGACCGCCGAGGCCGCCGCGGAAGCGCACCTCAAGGACCTCGCGGTCCAGGGGCAGTTCGGGGTCCGGTTCCTCACCTACTGGTTCGACGAGGAGCGGCAGACCGCGTTCTGCCTGGCGACCGCACCGAGCGTCGAGGCGGTCGAAGGCGTGCACCAGGCGTCGCATGGCCTCACCCCGTTCCAGATCATCGAGGTCGACCAGGGCATGGTGCTGCGCTTCATGGGCGGCATCGTCGAGCACCCACCCGGCGAGCCATACGTCGAGACCGCGTTCCGCACGATCCTCTTTACCGACATCGTGGGCTCGACGACCCTGACCCAGCGGCTCGGGGACGCGCGTGCGATGGAGGTCGTGCGGACGCACGACGATGTCGTTCGGCGGGCGCTGACGGGCCAGGGCGGATCCGAGGTCAAGCACACCGGCGACGGGCTGATGGCGGCGTTCCCGTCAGTCATCGGCGCGATCCAGGCCGCGGTGCACATCCAGCAGGAGCTGGCCCGGACGGATGTGGCCGGGGAGCAGATTCGCGTCCGCATCGGCATGGCCGCAGGCGAGCCGGTCACCGAGCGCAACGACCTCTTCGGCGCGACGGTCCAGCTCGCGGCGCGGCTGTGCGCGAAGGCCGAGCCCGCCTCGATCCTCGTCGCCAGCGCCGTCCACGATCTCGCCCTTGGCAAGGGCTTCGACTTCCGCAGTCGCGGCAAGCTGCGCCTGAAGGGCTTCGACTCGCCGATGGCGACCTTCGAGGTCGTCTGGGATTCGAGCCGCGCCGTGTCCGAGCCGCCAGCCGCCGCGACCCCGTCCGCGTCGTCGGCCCGACGCTAGGCCAGCCCTCGGAGGATCGCCAGGATCGTCGCCTCGGGGTGCGTCCGCTGGGGTGAGTGGCCGGCGCCGGCGAGGTCCTCGGCCGTCTCGGCCCAGCGATGACGCCCTCGCTACCCGCCGGTGCGTCCGTGACCCGGCAGGTCGACGGTGACGACGCGCCGGCCCGCGGCCGCCACGCACGGCCCGACCCGCCACAACGTCTCGAGGTTGGAGGTGACGCCGTGGACGAGCGGGACCGGTGGATGCGAGGGCTCACCCCACTCGGCCGTGGACCAGGCATAGCCGCTCGCCTCGACCGTGACTGGCCTGCCCGGTGCCGGGTTGACGAATGCCGCCGCGACGGCCGCAGGCAGGTCGTCGGGGGTGGCGGTCAGCGTCATCGCGCGATTCTCATCCATTGCGGCGCGAACGATGCCGTCGCACCCCGAGCGGCTGATTCAGCGCCGATCGGCTCGTGCCATCGATCGACGGCGCGAGGACACGCCGCCACCTCATGCCAGGGGCGACTGAGGCGGGGACTGAGTCCCCGTCTGAGGCTGTGGACGAATACGGTGGCGAAGGACCTCCCGTGAGTCTGCCCATTCGATCCGAGCCATGAGTAATCGGCGACGACGTGCCCGCCTCACGCACCCACGGAATAAGCCGGCGGTGCGGCGCAGGAATCGGGAAGCCATCGACATCCGAGGTCGGCGGGGCGAAGAGGAAGCGCCAGGCTGCTGCGGGGGGAACACAGGAGCATGGCGCTTCCCTGACTACTAACGTTCGCGGCCGCGGCGGGTTAGGGCTTGCTCGGTCCGGTTGACCATAGCGGAAGGAAGCCGCCCGCCACGACGAGCGCGACCGCGACGATCCCTGTCGGGAAGAGTGCGTCCGACCGGTCGAGGAACGCCCCAAGCAGGAACACCCCCAGGAACGCGCCCGTGCATGCCGCGATGATGGCGATCGTCCGTGATGGGCGGCGCCACAGCCTGAAGGCCAGCCATCCGCTGACGGCGGACATGGTGGTACCGAAGAGCATGAGGCCGGGGCGGGCCTCGTCGAGAAGCTCATTGACCACGACCGCGGCGATGAGGAACGCGAGGACTGCCCAGATCCACGCCGCTACCTTCCGGCTCATCGGTCACGCCTGGAGCATGCGCTGTGCCCCGTACTCGGTTGGGCAGTTTTCGAGAAGCCGCCATGACTGGCGCTGCCTAGCATGGGGGAACCGAAATCACGAACTGACAGGGGAAGGACGCCACCGATGGCAGACACGAAGCAGGCCGCCGATCGAACGAGCACCGGCAAGGGATTCTCCGCCGAGGAGAAGGCCGCCATGAAGGAGCGCGCGAAGGAGCTGAAGGCCCAGGCCAACAAGGCCGATGCGGAGAAGGCGCTTCTGGAGAAGATCGCCGAGATGCCCGACGCCGACCGCACGATGGCGGAACGGTTCCACGCGATCGTCAAGGAGAACGCGCCGAACCTGGCCCCGAGGCTCTGGTACGGGATGCCGGCGTACGGCAGGGAGGACGGCAAGCTCATCTGCTTCTTCCAGGCCGCTGACAAGTTCAAGGCGCGCTACGCGACGTTCGGCTTCGAGGAGTCGGCAAAGCTCGACGACGGCAACATGTGGCCGACGTCGTTCGCCCTGAAGAAGCTGACGCCGGCGGACGAGAAGCGGATCGCCGCGCTGATCAAGCAGGCCGTGAGCTGAGCCCGGTCCGTCGAGCATGAGACCGCGACCCCCGAGGAGCCCGGGTAGCCCGCCAGCGACTTGGCACGCGCGATGCTTCAGGGCGCCGCACCGGCCACTCCCTCGAGGTCTCGGCGTTGGCGGCTCACATCTCTTCGATCGACGCGTACGGGCACGTGCTGCTCCGGCAGCTGATGATCCGCTGCCCGCACACGGGCCGAGCCGTCGACACGGGCTTCGAGCTCACCTCGATCCCGGCGATGGCGCTTCCTCACCTGCTCGTCGACTGCATCGAGTGCGGCCAGGATCACATCTGGCGCATCGAGGACGCGTTCGTGGAGCCTCGAGCCGCAGGGCGACGGCGCTAGACGCCCGTTCCGGCTACCTCGTCCGCGAGCTCGACAGCGGCATCGCCGTGTCGGGCAGCAGGATCGGTGTGGACGTGGACCCCGAGCCAGGAGGATCCGCCGGACCCGCGGGCTGTGCGGGAGGCGGCGCGGGCGCCTGCGGCGGTCGGATGACGAAGCATGCCGGTCCCGCCTTGCGCTGGCTCGCCTGCGCGGAGGTCGGGCTTCCGGTCGTCTTCACGTAGTTGCAGTAGAGGCCCCCGACCGGAGCGTCGGTCGGGATCGCCAGCGTGATCCGGAGCACGAACGACTCGTTGCTCGGCACGAACGAGATGATGTACTTCAGCGTCGCGACGTCGTTGATGTACGCGCAGTCGAGGATCGTGAACTCCTTGCCGACGTCCGACGCGTCCAGCGGATAGCTGATCTCGAAGATCGCCGTGCCGCCGGGCGTCATCGTCCCGCCGATCACGCGCATCTGCGTGTTGCCGCCACTGGACGGCAGCACGCCCTGGCAGCCCTGGGTGCTGTCCTGGAGATCCACGTGGGGCGGCCCGTGGTCGGCCGCGACGGGCACGGAGAAGAGGGCCGCGGCCATGATCGCGGCGGTGGCAGCGCCGATACGACTGGCGGTCGTTCCCCGCATGGCGGCATCCTCAGGCCTTGAATGTGCGATCGGGAGCGGACCTTTGGTGCGGGCGGGGCGTACGTCGAGACGCGCGTTGGTACGGCCGAGCTCGGGACGGTCGTCATCGGCGGCCTGCTCAGCTCGACGTTCCTGACGCTGATCGTCGTGCCGGCCGCGTACCGGCTGGTCGAGGGCCTCCGCAATCGCGACCTGCGGCCGGACGCTGACGCGCAGGCGCAGCCCAGCCCGGCGGCGCTCGACGCGTAGGGAGCCTCCGGCTAGTAGCCGGGGGCTCCGCCGCCCCCGTCGTTGCTGTTGTTGCAGGCTGCCAGCAGCACGGCGAGGACGATCCACGCCACGCGGATGGCCGGGCCGTAGCGGATGGCTATTCCACCCAGGGTTACCATGGGAGCCATCTCGGCATGTGCCGTGCCGGGCGTTCCAGATGGCCTCGAACCTGCACCTCTGCGCATCATGACTGGGCAGCCCACCCGCATGGCGATTCCGGCGGCGCTGCGCCGCCGTGGCCCCAGCGGCAGGAGAGAGCCGCAGTACGGAATGGCGGCCCTGCTGGCGCTCGCCGCCGCACTGATCCTCATCGCCGTCTGGGCGGATCTGATGGCGCCGCCCGATCCGTGGGCCGGATCCCCGATCCGGGAGGATGAGCTCGCGGGTGAGCCGCCGGTCCGGGATCGAGGCGCCATCTCACTGCCGGGAGACAGCGAGTCACCTGAGCCGAGCGCGACCGCGAAGCCGTCGTCGGGCCCACGAGCTTCGGACCGCGCCAGAGGGGCGGGAGACGGCACCACAGCTGGCGGCGGCGACTTCACCGGCGCGACCGGATCCGTGGGAGTCGCCGCGACCGGCGTCACCACCTCGACCGGGACGAGCTCCGGGGGGACGGGCGCCGGCGGCACCGGTTCTGGTGGCAGCGGCACGGGTGGGTCCGGCGGAGGCACGGGCTCAAAGCCGACGCCGGCGCCCGCGACTCCGCCGCCGACCGCGACTCCGCCGCCACCGTCGCAACCGCCGCCGACACCGGCTCCCACGCCGATCGTCGTGCTCGACACGGACGGTGACGGAGTGCCGGACCTGGCGATCGGATCGGGCCCCGACAACTGTCCGCTCGTCCCGAATCCCGAGCAGGAGAACGCGGATGGGGACACGCTCGGGGATGCGTGCGACCCCGACGACGACAACGACGGCCTGCCGGACCCCATCGACCCCGATCCATAGGCGCCGCTGACTGATCCCAGGAACGCGAACGGGGCGGCCGATGCGCCTCTGTCCCGAGGGTCACGCCGGTCGCCCCTATTCAGCTTCGTTGCCGCTCACAGGCGGACAACGAAACAGCGCCGACGGAGGAACTCCCGCGTCCGCTCCGGTGCCTGATCCGGTGAGAAGTCCCGTGCTCGATCCCGTGCTTACCCCCGCGCCTGGGACGTTACCGCCGCCAGGTCGAGTAGTCGGTCGAGTGTCGAGTCGAGTGCTTCCTCCAGTGTCAGGTCCGGTGACGATCCGGGTGGCACCTCCGTGGGCGCCGACGTAACCGTAGGGTGAGGCGCGGACGAAGACCAGCCCCTTTGTCCACGAATTCACGTCGTGTTGACGAACTCATCCACGACTCGTCCACACTGCTCTAGCCGGTCGATCGCCTCAGGGCACGGGCAGCGCGGTGTCCGGGAGGCTCGGAACGGCGGGCTCGTCCGTGGTGGGATACGCGTACCCGAGGCTGATGACCTGGGTTCCCTCGTGGACGACCCAGTCTCCCCGGAGATGGCGCTCGGGATGGCCCTGGGAAAAGCTCGTCGATCGCCACAACGCGTACTCGATCGTCTCGCCGATCGGGACCCTGCGGACGAGCTCGTAGGTCCCCGCGGCGCATGCGTCGAACGGCGCATCGGGCGCGCACACCGGGCTCAGGGTCTCCACGAAGCAGCTGGTCGTCGGGCAGCGATGGCTGACGAGGAACGCATCGGTCCGCGGCACCGGGCCGGAGAGCGTGACGCGGAAGATCACCCGCGCCGTCAGGGGCTCACCCGCTGCCGCCGGCGCGGCCATGAGGTTCGTGGCGAGGAACGCGGCGATCGCGACTCGCGCGATCCACGCAAGGCGCTTGATCGGGGTGCTCGGGCTCGCGGCTACAGCCGCACCCTCGGCGGGTTGCCCGGGTCCCACATGTGGACCGTGTCGATGAACCGGACGAGGCCGCCCTGGTAGCTCATCATCAGCGAGTGGGTGCGGGCGCCGCCGCCGAAGAATCGGACGCCACGCAGGAGCTCGCCATCGGTCACGCCGGTGGCGCAGAAGACGAGGTTCTGGCCGGAGGCGAGGTCGTCCGTCGTGTAGACGCGGTCGACGTCGTCGACGTCCACCCCCATGGCGCGCGCCCGCTCCTTCTCCTCGTCAGAGCGCCACTTGAAGCGGGCCTGGATCTCGCCACCCAGGCACTTGAGCGCGGCCGCGGAGAGCACGCCCTCGGGCGCGCCGCCGATGCCCATGACCGCGTGCACGCCGGTGCCGGAGACGGCGACGCTGATCGCGGCCGTCAGGTCGCCATCGCCGATGAGCTTGATCCGGGCGCCCGCCTCGCGGACGGCCCTGATCAGCTGCTCGTGGCGCGGGCGGTCGAGGATGACGACGGTGATGTCCCAGATCTTGCGGCCCAGCCGCTCGGCGATCGTGTTGAGCGTCGCGTCCACCGGGTCGTTGATCGAGACCGATCCGGCGACGAACGGCCCGACGATGAGCTTCTCGAGGTACGTGTCCGGCGCGTGCATCAACCCGCCGGGCTCCGCCGCGGCGAGGACCGCGGTCGCGTTCGCCGACCCGGTGGCGACCAGGTTCGTGCCCTCCAACGGGTCGACGGCGATGTCCACGTCGATCGCCGCCTCCGGGTTGCCGACCTGCTCGCCGATGTAGAGCATCGGCGCCTCGTCGCGCTCGCCCTCACCGATGACGATCCGGCCGGAGAGCTCCGCGTCGTCCATCGCCTTGCGCATCGCGGTGACGGCGGCCTGGTCCGCGCCCTCGCGGTCGCCGCGGCCCATCAGTCGGGACGCGGCGATGGCGCCGGCCTCGGTGGCGCGCAGCGCCTCCGCGATGATCAGCTTGTCGATGCGGGTGGAGGGCGGCATCGGTCTAATGCTTGAAGTGCCGACGGCCGGTGAAGACCATCGCCATGTGGTGGCGGTCGGCGACCTCGATCGCCATCTCGTCTCGGATCGAGCCGCCGGGCTGGATGATCGCCGTGACGCCGGCCTGCGCCGCGATCTGGATGCCGTCCGGGAACGGGAAGTACGCGTCGGACGCCATGACCGACAGCGGCGCCCGCTCGCCGGCCTTGCGCAGCGCGACCTCGACCGACACGACGCGGGACGGCTGGCCGGCGCCCATGCCGACCATCGCGTGCTTCTTGGCCAGGACGACCGCGTTCGACTTCACGTGGCGCACCGCGCGCCAGGCGAACAGCAGGTCGGTCAGCTCCTCGAGCGTCGGCCGGCGCTGCGTCACCGGCTGGAGCTTGTCGCGGTCCTCCTCCATCTCGTCGAAGGTCTGCACGAGCAGCCCGCCGCCGATGCGCTTGAAGTCGAAGCGGCCGATGCCGATCTCGTCCGCCTCCGCGTTCGCGGGGGGCACCTCGACGATCTCGAAGCCGCGCTTCGTCCGCAGGATCTCGAGCGCCTCCGGCGTGTAGGCCGGCGCCACGATGGCCTCGAAGAAGCCCGGGCGAATCGCCCGGGCCGTCGGCTCGTCGATCGTGCGGTTCGCGCCGATCACCCCGCCGTAGGCGGAGACGCTGTCGCCCTCGAGGGCCAGGCGGAAGGCCTCCGCCAGGTCGACGACCGACGCGAGGCCGCACGGGTTGCCGTGCTTGACGATCGTCACCGCCGGGGTCTTGAAGTCCGAGGCGATCGTCCACGCCGCGTCGAGGTCGAGCAGGTTGTTGAAGGAGAGGTCCTTGCCGGCGATCTGGTGTGCGGCGCTGATGCTGCCGCCGACGTGCGCCGGATCGGTGTAGAAGGCGCCCAGCTGGTGCGGGTTCTCCCCGTACCGCAGGTCCGCCTTCTTCTCGACGACCATCGACAGGCGCGTCGGGAAGACGGTTCCGGCCGCGGCATTCAGGTAGCTCGCGATCTGCGTGTCGTACGCGGCCGTCACGGCGTACGCCTCCGCGGCCAGCTTCTGCCGGGTCTCCGGGCTCACGCTGCCCAGCGTCTTGATGTCGCGCAGGACCGATGCGTACTGGGTCGGGCTGCTGACCGCGGCCACGCCCGGGAAGTTCTTCGCCGCGGCACGCAGGAGGGCGACGCCGCCGACGTCGATCTGCTCCAGTGCCTCGTCGAGGGTCGTGTTCGCCTGGCGCACCGTCTGGGCGAACGGGTAGAGGTTCACGACCACGAGGTCGATCTGCTCGATGCCCTGATCCGCGAGCTGCTCAAGGTGGTCCGGCTGGTCGCGTCGGGCGAGGAGCGCGGCGAAGATCTTCGGGTGGAGCGTCTTCACCCGCCCGCCGAGGATCTCGCTCGTCTCGGTGAGGTCGCTGACGGGTTTGACATCGGCGAGGCCGGCATCGGCGAGATGGGCCCTGGTGCCGTCGGTCGCGTAGATCTCGGCACCGGCATCGGTCAGTCCGCGGGCAAGCTCAACGATGCCTTCACGGTCACTGACGGAGAGAAGCGCGCGCAATCGACATCCTTTGCTGTGGTGGGCCGATGGTGCGTCGGGTTGTCGATTATACGGATGTGGCGGCGGCCGAGATCGGCCGGCCGAGGCAAAGTTCGACTGCCTCGCGTCGGCTCATGTCGCGCCCGGTGGCGCGAGCGAACTCCATGGCGCGGGCGTCCATGCTCGATTCCAGGATCCGCACGGTGCGCTCGAACTGCGCGAGCTCGTCGGGCGGCCACGGCTCCCCCTGTGCCTCGACCAGGGTCTCGGCGGCGCCGACGAGCATCGCGGCTCGCTCGCGGAGGCCGCGGTCGACGAAGAAGGCCGCCGCCGCGTTGATCCCGAACAGCACCGACCACTCGTTGCCACGGCGCTCGTCGGCCTCGAGCGCCTCGAGCGCGGCGGCCTCCGCACGGTCCAGGTTGCCGCGCTGACGCTCGAGCTCGCTGATGTCACGGAGCCCATCGCTCACGATGGCCATGTCGCCGGCGCGGCGGCCCAGCTCAACTCGCAGCATCATCTGCTGCCGCGCTTCGTCAAGGTCGCCCTCCACCTGCGCCGCGGCGGCGAGCACGCGGTAGGCCCCGGCCCCGGCAGTCGCGTCCCGACCGGTCGCGGCCTCAGCCAGCGCCTGTCGGCAGAACCGGCGCGCTCCCTCGACGTCCTTCGAGCGCAGGGCGATCCGGGCAAGGCCGACGAGGGATCGCGCGCCGAGCCCGGCGTCGCCGACCTGCCCGGCGACGGCGTTGGCGTGCCGATAGTGGCTCGACGCACGGGCGTCGTCGCGCGCCTCGAAGGCGACCCCAGCGGCCTCGTACAGCGTTTCCCCCAGGAGCTCGTCGCTGCCGACGGCGGGGGCCAGGACGCGGTCGAACCACGCGAAGCTCTTCTCCATCAGGCCGGTCGCCTTCCAGAACGGGCCGAGCGCGATGACCAGGCGCCGCGCTTCGTCCACGTGCCCGGACGCGAGGAACCACTCCACCGCGTGGAGCATCTCGGGATAGAGCCGCTCGATGCCGGTCAGCACCTTCTTGCTTCCGTGGGCGCTCAGCGCCGGCGCGGCGGCCTCAGCCACAGCGAGCACACTCATGGCCTTCGGCTCGTCCACGCTGGTGATCATACGGTGACCGCGGTCCGTGTCTGGACGAAGGCGAGAGCGCCGGCCCGATACGGGCCGGCGCTCCGTGGTCGGATCCCTGAACCGGCTACGGCACGATCACGCTGATGCGCGCCACCGTGTCGGGGGTATACGGATTGTTGGCCGCCAACCCGAGATACGCCTCGAGCGCGACGAGGTCGTCGAGCCCCTGCACCTCGTTCGTCCCGAGCGTGAACGCCGGAAGGTCGTCGCCACCCGCGGCGATGAAGTTGTTCATCGTCACGCGGTATTCGGTGGCCATCCCGATGTCCACGCCGTTCAGCTGCATGTTGCTGATGCGGCTTCCAGGGGCCGCCCCCTCCGTCCACGTGTAGGTGAAGCCCTTCGACACCTGCAGGATCGCCCTGGCATTCACCGAGCGCAACGTCGATCCGACGGCTCCCGGGCTTGCGAGCGAGTTCACGGTGAACTGCTGCTCCAGGACGGTCTTGATCTGCGCCCCGGTCATCGTCTTCGTGGTGACGATGTTGCTGAAGGGCTGGACCGCGAATGCCTCTCCGTGGGTGATCTCACCCTCCAGATTGCTGCGGATGCCGCCCGGGTTCATGAACGCGATCACCCCCGGTGCGGCGTCACCCTGCGTGGATGCCAGCTGCGCGTCGGCGATGAGCCGGCCGAGGGTCGACTCGCCGGCGGCGGTCCGGGCGTTCCGGTCCATCAGGCCGACGACGTTCCCGACCACCACGTTGGCGATCGGCGCGACGACCTCGTTGTACTCGGCGATCAGGCTGAGCATCGCCGCGTTCTGCGACACGTTCTGGGTGACGATCCGGTTGTTCACCAGGATCGAGTTCGGGACGAAGTCACCCGTGGCCGGGTCGAACTTCGCGTCGATGTCGGTCACGACGCGGCCCTGCGACGCGGCGCCGGTCACGACCTTCGTGCCGATCAGGCAGTTGACCGCCCAGTTCGTGTGGCCGGTGATGACCACGTCGACCTCCGCGTCCATCGCCTGGACGATCGGTGGCAGCGCGCCCTGCGGGTTGTCGCAGGTGTTGATCAGCGCCGGGTTGCCGCCGGTGCCCGGACCGCCGGCGCCCGCGCCGACGACGCCGCCCTCGTGCAGCAGCACGACGATCGCCTCGACGCCCTGCTCCTTCAGCTCGGGCACGAGCGCGTTCACGGACGCGGCCTCATCGAGGAAGTTCACGTTCGCAATGCCGGCGGGAGAGACGATGAGGGGCGTGCCCTCGAGCGTCATCCCGATGAAGGCGATCTTCGCGCCGCCCTTGGTGGTGTGGATGGCGTACGGCGGGAAGATCGTCTCGCCCTCGAGCGGCTCATCATCCTTGTACGCGACGTTCGCAGCGAGGAACGTGAAGGCGGCCCCCTTGTAGTTGTCGCCATCGCCGCAGCCGTCGACCGGGTGGCAGCCGCTCGGATCGGCGGGGGTGTAGCCGGCGCCGGGGCGGTTGCCGTACTGCATCCGGAGCAGCTCGGTGATGCCCTCGTCGAACTCGTGGTTGCCGACGCCGTTGTAGTTGAGGCCCATCAGGTTGAAGGCCTCGATGGACGGCTCATCGTGGAAGGCGGCCGACAGCAGCGGCGTCGCGCCGATCAGGTCACCGGCCGAGACGAAGACGGTGTTCTTCGGGTTCGTCGCGCGCAGCTGGGCGACGTGAGTTGCCAGGTAGGCGGCACCACCGGCCGGGATGCAGCCCGGCGGATTACAGGTCTGGTTCGGGAAGGTCCCCTGGAGCGCGCCGATGCGACCGCCGGAGCTGGCGATCGGGTTCACGACCTCCAGCTGGCCGTGGAAGTCGTTCAGGCCCAGGATCTGGACGTCGACGGGCGCCGGAGCAGGCTTCTTCGCCAGCACGGCGGGTACGGACATCGTCACGAGCATCGCGATCGCCATGCCGATGGCGGAGGCGCGACGCAGCCGACGGAAACGCAACACGGGCGAGTCTCCTCTTGGGGCGGGTGAGGGGCACGGCTCGGCGCGGTCCCCCTTGAGGGCTTCGATGCTAGCGGGGAGTCGCCACGGCCGCCACATGGGCGGGTCAAGGCTTCGTCATCAGTGGTGCGTCTGCGCGCCACGTGGCCCGTGCTAGACTCCCGGCCCGATGGGCATCCTCACCGATCCGTTCACGCCCGCCTCGTTCCCGGACCTGTTCACGCTGATGTGGATTGCGGGCCTCGTCGTCGCCGTCGGCTCGATCGTCGTCTACACGATGGCCCAGCGCCGGTATCGCCGGTACCCCGTGATCCTCGAGCTCCACGAGTGGATCTTCTGGCCGATCGTCATCGGCTTCGGCGTCATCCCCCTGCTCGTCGTGATCGGCGTTCCGCTGCTCCTGCTGCTCGCGGTCATGCTGCCGGCGATGGGGATCGCGGCCTACGCCGCCTTCGTCCGCTTCCCGCCCAGGATCGCCGCGGCGAACGACGAGATTCGCCGCCGCCGGTTCGTCCCGCCCCCGCGTCGCACGGAGAAGGTTCCCGCCGGCCGGCGCCGCCGGCGTCGCTAGACGCGGCGGCTAGGACTCGTCCTCCTCGACCGCCTCCGCCGGCTCCCGATCGGTCGGGACGTCGAGAGGCAGCTCAGAGCTGAGCCGCTCGAGGGCGACCGAATCCGTCAGGTCGACGCTCAGCGGCGTGACCGAGATGAAGCCGCGCTCCATCGCCCACAGGTCGGTGCCGGGCTCGGTTCGCTCGATCGGGACGACCGTGAACCAGAAGTGCGCCCGGCCCATCGGATCCTCGTCCGGCACGATCCTGCCGTCGTAGTGTCGGACCGCCTGGCGCGTCCAGGCCATGCCGCGCGGGCTGACCGGAAGGTTCACGTTCAACAGGCGTGCGGCAGTCAGCGGGATGAGCGCCTCGAGCACGCG
Organism: uncultured bacterium; assembly: GCA_965652075.1. Lineage (GTDB taxonomy): Bacteria > Chloroflexota > Limnocylindria > QHBO01 > QHBO01 > JACDBZ01. The sequence goes on along the minus strand of CBFGTN010000018.1, from coordinate 2,871 downwards.
CTCGACGTGCGGCTCGAGTGCCGCGAAGTCCGGCTCCGCGCCGCCCGGCGCGGTCGAGGGGGTGCTGAGCGCGATGCCACGCAGGCCGAAGAGCGTCGCCTGCTTCGCCGCAGCGAGCGTCCCGGAGTGCCAGAGCCCGTTGCCGAGGTTCGTCCCGATGTTGATCCCCGACAGCACGAGGTCGACGTCCTTCCAGTGGTGGACGCCCAGCGCCACGCAGTCGGCCGGGGTGCCGTTCACGCGGTACGCCTCGATGCCCTCGATATTGGTCGATGGCCGGTAGCTCAGCGGCCGTGAGGCGGTGATCGCGTGGCTCGCCGACGACTGCTCGACGTCCGGCGCCACGACGCGAACGTCGCCGAAGCGCGTCGCCACCCGCGCGAGCGTGGCGATGCCGGGGCTGTGGATGCCGTCGTCGTTCGCGATCAGGATCCGCATCGGTCTCCGATCTGGCCTTCGATTTGCTTTTCACGGCGCTGTGAAGATCTCGCTCGTCCACAACCCGACCGCGGGGGACGGCCAGGACGTCGAAAACGTCATCGCGCTCCTGACCGATGCTGGGCACGACGTGTGCCACCGGTCCAGCAAGGACAACTGGAAGAAGCTGCTGCAGGACCCTGGCGACCTCCTCGTCGCGGCCGGCGGCGACGGCACGGTGCGCAAGGTCGCGATCGCGGCTGCCGATGTCGGCGTGCCGTTCGCCGCGTTGCCCATCGGGACGGCGAACAACATCGCGAAGACACTCGGGCTCCTCGGCGACGCCCGCGACCTCGTGCGGTCGTGGGAGCGCTCCGACCTGGAGCCGATCGACATTGGTGAGGTCCGCGCGGCCGACGCGTCCCGGCGCTTCGTCGAGGGCGTCGGCGGTGGGTGGATCGCCGAGCTCATCGCACGCGCCGGCGAGGTGGACGACGAGTTCCGGCTGCTGGGGCGAGAGACCGACCGCGCGCTCCATATGCTCGGCGACCTGCTGCGTGAGGCGACACTCGCGCGTTGGCGGATCGACGCGGACGGCGACGACCTGTCCGGGGACTACCTCGGCGTCGAGATCCTGAACATCCGGTTCGTCGGCCCGAACGTGCCGCTTGCGCCCGACGCCGACCCGTCCGACGGACAGCTGGACCTGGTGGTGATCACCGATGCGGATCGCGCGGCGATCCTCGAGTACCTCGACGAGCGGCTCCACCTCGCGAGTGGCGAGATGCCGCCCCTCCGGTCCGTCCGAGCACGAGAGGTCCGGCTGGGCGTGCCGCCAGGGATCAGCCTCCACGTGGACGACAACGAGTGGCTTCCCGAGCGCGGTGACGCCGGCGCGCCGCTCGACGTCGAGGTGTCCTGCCTTCCGGGCGCCGCGATGCTCCGCGGTTCCGTGCCGTAGGTCTCAGTTGATGGCGGTCGAGCCGCCGGGTGCGGCTCGAACGCGCGGGGCCTCGGTGCTCGCCTCGACCGACCCGTTGAACGTCAGCTCGCCGTCGGGCGAGGCATCGACCGTGACGGTGTCTCCGGCAGCGAACTCGGCGGCGAGGAGGCGGCGGGCCAGCGGGTTCTCGAGACGACGCTGGATTGCGCGTCGCAGCGGGCGCGCGCCGTACACCGGGTCGTAGCCCTCGCGGGCCAGGAGCGTCAGCGCCGCGTCGCTGATCTCGAGCGTGATGTTCGACTCCGCCAGCCTGCGGCTCACGTTCGCGGCGAGCAGCCCGACGATCTCGCGCAGCTGCGACTCGTCCAGCGGCTTGAAGACGATGATCTCGTCCACCCGGTTCAGGAACTCGGGACGGAAGTGGTCGCGCAGCGCGAGCCGCACCCGCTCGGCGGCGCCCTCGAAGGCGTCGGGCCCGGCCTCCGCCGCCTCGATGAGCGCGGTCGAGCCGACGTTGCTGGTCATGATCACGACCGTGTTCTTGAAGTCGACCGTCCGGCCCTGCGAGTCGGTCAGGCGGCCGTCGTCGAGCAGCTGGAGGAGGACGTTGAAGACGTCCGGGTGGGCCTTCTCGATCTCGTCGAAGAGGACGACCTGGTACGGACGACGGCGAACCGCCTCCGTCAGCTGCCCGCCCTCCTCGTAGCCCACGTAGCCCGGCGGTGCGCCCATGAGCCGCGACACGCTGAACTTCTCGCCGTACTCGCTCATGTCGATCCGGACGAGCGCGTGCTCGTCGTCGAACAGGAACTCGGCGAGCGCGCGCGCGAGCTCCGTCTTCCCGACGCCGGTCGGGCCCAGGAAGATGAACGAGCCGATCGGGCGCTTCGGATCCTTCAGGCCCGCGCGCGCGCGGCGGATCGCGTCGGACACGGCCTGGACGGCCTCGTCCTGGCCGACGAGCCTCGCGTGGAGCCGCTCCTCCATGTGCAGGAGCTTCTCCGTTTCTCCCTCCATCAGCCGGCTGACCGGGATGCCGGTCCAGCGGGCGACGACGTCGGCGATGTCGTCGGCGTCGACCTCCTCCTTCAGGAGCGTGCTGCCCGTCGACTTGATCTCCCGCAGCTGTTCCTCGAGCTCCGCGAGCCGCTGCTCGAGCTCGCGCGCCGTGCCGTACTGCAGCTCCGACGCGCGCTGATAGTCGCCCTCCCGGGTCGCGGCCTCGATCTCCGGGCCCAGGCGCTCCTGCTCCTCGCGGGTCGCCCGGATGGACTGCACGATCTCCTTCTCGCGCTCCCACTGCGACTTCATCGCGTCGCCGCGCTCGCGGAGGTCGGCGAGCTCGCGCTCGATCGCCTCGAGGCGCGTCCGCGAGGCGTCGTCCTTCTCCTTGCGCAGTGCCTCGCGCTCGATCTCGAGCTGCATCCGCCGTCGCTCGATCTCGTCGAGCTCGGCGGGCATCGAGTCCATCTCCATCCGCAGGCGGCTGGCCGATTCGTCGACGAGGTCGA
>CBFGTN010000017.1:0-33656 GCA_965652075.1 uncultured bacterium | reverse complement strand
CGAGCGTCAGGCGCCCCTGGAGCGTCAGGCTGCCGCCCTCGGTGTGCGAGACCTGGGTGCCGAAGTTGTGCCCCTGGATGCCGTCGGGGTTGTTCAGGAAGTTCAGCGCATTGTCGATGACCAGGCCGAAGCGGGCTCGCCACGACACGAGCCGCTCCTGGACCTCGATCGGCAGCCCGATCTCCCCGAGCTCCTCGAAGACCCCGCGGTCGACGGTGAGCAGCCCGACGAGCGTCGATCCCGCGCGCGCGCCGAGCATGACCTGGAGCGAGCGCTCGAGCGTGAAGACGTCCGCATCGAAGCGGGGGCTCGTCGTGACCTCGGCGAGGAGGTCCTCGACGTTGTCGAGCTGGCCGGGGTCGCCCAGCGCGTTCGCGAGGTTGTGGATCTCCTCCCGGAACAGGAACCGCTCTTCGTGATCGAGCATGCTCGCTCCTACGGGTAGAGCCCGCGCAGTGTCGTCGCCTCCGCAACGCGGGCGACGGCCACCATGTACGCGGCGGTGCGCATATCGACCTCGTGGCGCTCGCTCATCTCGTGGACGGCCTCGAAGGCGCGATCCATGATCTCCTTGAGGCTCTCGTTGATGCGCTGCTCGGTCCAGAAGAAGCTCTGCATGTCCTGGACCCACTCGAAGTAGCTGACCGTCACGCCTCCGGCGTTGCAGAGGATGTCGGGAATGACGAACACGCCTCGATCGTGGAGGATCTCGTCCGCCTCCGGAGTGGTCGGCCCGTTCGCCGCCTCGGCAATCACCTTGGCCCGGATGCGGGGCGCGTTGTGCCTGGTGATCTGGTTCTCGAGTGCGGCCGGGACCAGGATGTCGCAGTCGAGCTCCAGGAGCTCGTGGTTGGTGACGTCGTCAGAGCCCGGGAAGCCGACGACGGTGCCGTGCTCCTGCTTCCAGGCGCTGACCTTCGCCGGATCGAGCCCCGAGGGGTTGTGGATGCCGCCGGTCGAGTCGCTCACCGCGATGATCGAGGCGCCCTCGTCCGCCAGGAGCGTCGCCGCGATGCTGCCGGCGTTGCCGTAGCCCTCGATGCTCACGCGCAGCCCCTCGAGCGATCGATTCGTGACCTTCGCCCACTGCAGCAGCGTGTAGACGGCGCCTCGCGCCGTGGCCTCGTTCCGGCCAAGGGAGCCCCCGATGGCGATCGGCTTGCCGGTGACGACGCCGGCGATCGTGTAGCCGTGATGCATGGAGTAGGTGTCCATGATCCAGGCCATCGTCTGCGCGTTCGTGTTCACGTCCGGGGCCGGGATGTCGCGCTCCGGACCGATGAGAACGCTGATCTCCGTCGTGAATCGGCGGGTCAGCCCTTCGACCTCGCGCTTCGTGAGCTTCTTCGGGTCGACGATGACGCCACCCTTGCCGCCGCCGTAGGGGATGTTGACGCAGGCGCACTTCCAGGTCATCCACATCGCCAGCGCCCGGACCTCGTCGAGGGTGACGTCCTGGTGGTAGCGGATGCCGCCCTTGGCCGGGCCGCGGCTGACGTTGTGCTGGACGCGATGACCGGTGAAGACCTGGACGTCGCCGTTGTCCATGGTGACCGGGAAGTTGACCGTCAGCTCGCGCTGCGGCACCCGCAGCACGCGGCGCATGCCGTCATCGAGGTCGAGCTTGTCGGCGGCGTGGTCGAACTGCTCCTGGGCGACGGCCCAGATGTTCGGCGCTTCCGCCACCGGGTTGATGCTGGCCATCAGGTGCGCTGAGTGCCTCCTGGCTGAAGCCGCGTCGGCGCCTCTGCACGCCACTGTGATTCCTGGCGGAAGCTGGCCGGCCGCGGGTGACGGTTGCCGATGATAGCGCACGCTCCCGCGTGGCCCGCAAACGGTACGATCGCGCCGATGACCACGGCCGACGTCCTCGCCGCGGCCCCGCCCGCCCTGTCGACCGCGGATGCGGAAGACGTGGCGCGGGCGCTCTTCGGCCTCGACGGATCGGCTCGGCCGCTCGTCAGCGAGCGCGACCAGAACTTCCTGCTGACCGATGCCGCCGGCGCGGAACGCGTGCTGAAGGTCTCGAACGCCGCCGAGGACCGATCGGTCGTGGAGATGGAGGTCGCCGCCGTCGAGCATATCGCCGCCGTCGACGGCGACCTGCCGGTGCCGGTCGCGCTGCCGGCGGTCGACGGCCGCGCAATCGCCGAGGCCGAGGTGCGCGGCGCGCACCACCTCGTTCGCCTCATCCCGCGCATGCCAGGCGGGACGGTCGGGCCGGTCGAGCTCGATGCGGACGCGGTGGCGCACGTCGGGGAGATGGTGGCGCGCCTCGGCCGCGCCCTGCGCGGGTTCTTCCATCCCGCCGCCGGTCGCGCGATCGACTGGGACCAGCAGCGGCTGCCCGGGCTGACGCCGCACGCCGCGCTGGTGACGGATCCGGTGCGGCGCGCGCTGCTCGATCGCGTCCTCGCCCGCTTCGACGAGCGGGTCCTCCCCGCCCTCCCGCGCCTGCGGTCGCAGGTCATCCACAACGACGTGACCCTCGACAACCTGCTGATCGACGACGGGCTGCGCGTGACCGGCATCATCGACTTCGGCGACATGGCGCACACCGCCCTCGTCCTCGATGTCCCGGCAACCCTGCAGTCGCTCGTCCGCCAGCGTGACGACGTCTTCGAGGTCGCCGAGGACTTCCTCGCGGGCTACGGGTCGGTCGTGCCGCTCGAGCGCGAGGAGGCCGGCCTGCTCGGTGACCTCCTCCTGGGCCGGATGGCGCAGACGATCCTCATCTCGGCGGTCCGCACGCGCCAGTACCCGGACAACGCCTACATCCACGGATGGGCGGAGCCGGCGTGGGAGCTCATCGAGCAGCTCGACCGCGTCGGCTTCGACGAGGCATCACGGCGGCTGGCGAGCATCGGCCGCGCGCCGATCCGCCGGTCGAGCGCCTCGCGCGATGAGCTGATCGCGCGACGCCGGCACGTCCTGGGCACCGCCCTCGAGCCGCTCAGCTACCGTCGGCCGCTCCACCTCGTCCGCGGCGATGGCGCCTGGATGGAGGACGTGGATGGACGTCGCTACCTCGACGCCTACAACAACGTCCCGGTCGTCGGGCATGCCCACCCCCGCGTCGTCGATGCCATCGCCCGCCAGGCTGCGGCGCTGAACACGAACACGCGTTACCTCCACGAGGCCGTCGTCGAGCTCGGGGAACGCCTCGTCGCCACCCTTCCTCCCGAGCTCGACACGGTGATGTTCGTGAACTCGGGCAGCGAGGCGAACGACCTCGCCTGGCGCCTGGCACGCGCGGCGACCGGCCGCGACGGGGGCATCGTCACGGACTGGGCCTACCACGGGGTGACGGCCGCGATCGCCGACCTCACTCCCTCCGAATGGCGCGACGGGCACCGCCCGGCGGGCGTCGAGACGATCCCCGCGCCGAACACGTACCGCGGGTCGTACGCGGAGAACGCGGACCCCGAGTCGGTCGCGCGCGGCGAGGTCGCCGGCGCCGTGGCGAGGCTCACCGAGCGAGGCCGCCGACCCGCCGCGATCTTCATCGACTCGTGCTTCACGTCGGACGGCATCTTCGTCCCGCGTCCGGAGGTCGTCGCCGCGATCGTGGGCGCCGCCCGCGATGCCGGCGCGCTCTATGTCGCCGACGAGGTCCAGTCCGGGCACGGACGTACCGGCGACGGCCTGTGGGGACACACCAGGTGGGGCGTGAGCCCGGACGTCGTGACGCTCGGGAAGCCGATGGGCAACGGCCATCCGGTCGCGGCGGTGATCACGCGTGCCGAACACGCGGACCGGCTCGCGTCCGAGACGACCTTCTTCTCGACCTTCGGCGGCAACCCCGTCGCCTGTGCCGCCGCGCTCGCCGTGCTCGACGTGATCGACGACGAGGCGCTCATCGCCAACGCGGCGGCTGTCGGCGACGCCCTCCGACAGGAGTTCGTCACGCTCGGCTCAGGTCACGCGACGATCGGGGACGTGCGTGGGCGCGGCCTGATGACCGGCGTCGAGCTCATCGACAGTGGAGGCGAGCCCGCCGGAGAGCTGGCAGCCCGCGTGAAGGAGGAGATGCGCGAGCGGGGGGTCCTCATCGGCACCTCCGGACGCGATGCCAGCGTCTTGAAGATCCGGCCGCCGCTGTGCGTCACGCGCGAGGAGGCGTCCCGGATCGTGGGCCGCCTCGACGAGGTGCTGACCGACCTCGGCCGCTAGACGGTCTCCACCGCCATGGCCACGGCTCCCCCGCCACCGAGGCAGAGCGTCGCGAGCCCTCTCCCGCCTCCGCGGCGCCGAAGCTCGTACAGGAGCGTCGTCAGCACGCGCGCGCCCGACGCACCGATCGGATGGCCCAGCGCGATCGCCCCGCCGTTGACGTTCACCCGGTCCCAGTCGAAGCCGAGCTCGTTGCCGTCGGCCAGCACCTGTGCGGCGAAGGCCTCGTTGATCTCGATGAGGTCGAAGTCCTCGAGGGTCCCTCCGACCCGCTCGATCAGCCGCCGCACGCCGTGGATCGGCGCCTCGAACAGCCATTCGGGGGCGACGTCAGCCTGGGCATAACCGGTGATGCGGGCCATCGGCTGGGCGCCGTTCAGCGCTTCCTCGGCGCCGATGACCAGCGCCGCGGCGCCGTCGGTGATGCCCGGCGCGTTGCCGGCTGTGACCGATCCGCCGTCGGGCTGGAATGCCGGGTTGAGCTTCGCCAGCGCCTCGAGCGAGGTGTCCGCCCTCGGGCCTTCGTCCGCGCTGACGACGGTGTCGCCCTTCTTGCCCGGCACGGTGACGGGCACGATCTCGTCGTCGAAGCGGCCGGCCTCCTGGGCCGCGATCGCGCGCTGGTGCGACCGCAGCGCGAACTCGTCCTGCGCCTCCCGGCTCACCTCGTGCTTCGCCGCGACGCGCTCGGCGTGCATGCCCATGTGGACGTTGCAGGTCGCGCACCACAGGCCATCGTGGACGGTCGCGTCGACGAGCGTCCCGTTCCCGAGCCGATACCCGGTGCGAGCCTGGGGCAGGAGGTACGGCGCCATGTTCATGCTCTCCATGCCGCCCGCGACGATCAGGTCGGCATCACCGGCACGAATGGCCGATGCCCCGAGCATGACGGCCTTCAGCCCGGAGCCGCAGACCTTGTTGATCGTCGTTGCGCTCACGCCATCGGGCAGCCCGCCCTTCAGCGCCGCCTGGCGCGCCGGTGCCTGGCCGGCGCCCGCCTGGAGCACCTGGCCCATGATCGCCTCGTCGACACTCTCGGGAGCGACGCCGGCCCGCTCGACCGCCGCGCGAATGGCGACCGCGCCGAGATCGGTCGCCGGCGTGGTCGACAGCGCGCCGCCGAACTTGCCGATCGGCGTCCGGGCAGCCGAGAGGATGTAGACGTCACGCATGTCGTGATGGTACCCCGCTTGACATATGCCGATATCGGCATATGATTCCGCCGATGGCACGAGCGGCAACGACGACCGATGCATTCAATGCCGTGGCCGAGCCACGGCGCCGGCAGATCCTGGATCTGCTTGCCGGCGGCGAAGCCTCGGTCAACGAGCTCGTCGCGCGGCTCGGACTCGCACAGCCACAGGTCTCGAAGCACCTGCGCGTGCTTCGCGAGGTGGACCTCGTGGAGGCGCGCGACGAGGGGAGGCGACGGATGTACAGCCTGAACGGCCGAACGCTCAAGCCGATCCACGACTGGGTCTCGACCTACCAGGAGGCCTGGGAGGGGCGCTTCGTGGCCATGGACGAGGTCCTCGAGGACCTGAAGCGAGAGGAAAGGGAACGAGGAGATGACACCAGTGGCGAGTAGCGGGACGGCAGTGGTCACGCTGCCGGGCGACACCGAGATCCACGTCACGCGCCAGTTCGACGCGCCGAAGGACCTCGTCTTTCGATGCCTCACCGAGCCGGAGCTCATCCGCCGCTGGTGGAGCGCGCGGCGCGGCGGGGTGACGATCTGCGACGTCGACCTGCGAGTGGGTGGCGCGTGGCGCTGGGTGATGGTCACCGACGACGGACGTGAGGTCGCGTTCCACGGCACGTACCGCGAGATCGTGCCGAACGAGCGCCTCGTCTACACCGAGCTGTTCGAGATGCCCGGCCTCACCGACGACGACGCGACGGTGAACACCGTGACCCTCGAGGAGCGCGATGGCCGGACGACCCTGACCTCGGTCACCGACTGCCTCACCGCCGAGACCCGCGACATGATCATGGCCACCGGGATGGAGCGCGGCATGCAGGACGCCTACGACCTGCTCGAGGAGGTCGCGATCTCGCTGCGCTGACCGATGCGGCGGCGCCGGCTACCGGGGGGCGGTCTCGTCGATCGCCGCGATCGCGAGGCGTTCATCCACCGCCCCCGCCAGCCCGCTGACGCCGACCGCGCCCACCTTCCGATCGCCCTGGAAGACAGCGACCCCGCCGAGGAAGAAGGTGAAGAAGGGATCGAAGCTCGCCAGCTCGACGGGGTCGTCGCGGACCTGGTCGCCAAGCTCGCGCGTCGTGCGCGCGTCACTGCGGGCGGCGGTGTAGGCCTTGCGCTGGGCGTTCAGGCGGCTGTCGAGCGGCGCGCCGTCCATCGAAGCCGCGGCCACGACTTCGCCGTGGTCGTCGGCCACGAAGACCGACACCGGGCCAGGCGCCGACGACACCACGTGGTCGACGATCGCGCGTGCCCGTGCCAGCTCCATTGGTCGGATCCTAGCGGCGCGCGCGGGTCAGCGGTAGCGGATCTCCTGGCGCGTGCCGGTCTCGCCGGACCGCACGATCGCGTCGCAGATCTCGGCGGCGCGGTAGCCATCCTCGAACGTTGCGCCGTAGGGCGCGACGTCGGCGTCGGTGGCGATGGCGTCCAGGAAGTGGTGCAGCTCGTGGACGAAGGTGTCGCCCCAGCCGATGATGTGGCCCGGCGGCCACCAGTGCTGCCAGAACGGATGATCGGCTTCCGACACCAGGACCGTGCGGAAGCCACGAGCGCGGTCGCCGTCGTTCCGGAAGACCTGGAGCTCGTTCAGCCGCTCCATGTCGAACGCCAGCGCACCCTTCGTGCCGTTCATCTCCCAGGCGAAGCCGTTGCGGTGGCCGTGCGCGAAGCGCGTCGCCTCCAGCGTGCCCACCGATCCGTTCTCGAACGTCACCGCCGCCTCGGCCGCGTCGTCCACCTGGCGCCCTGGCAGGAACGTGTGCGCGAAGCCCTGGACGCTGGTCGGCTCGCCGTTCAGGAACCGCGCAAGGTCGACCGCGTGGGTCATCAGGTCCCCCATCGCGCCGGAGCCCGCCACCTCGCGATCGAAGCGCCACGCGGTCAGCGACGGATCGTCGGCCCAGTCCTGCAGGTATCGGGCGCGGAAGTGGCGGATCTCGCCGAGCTCGCCCGCGTCGATCATCTCGCGCGCCAGCCGGATGGCCGGCACGAACCGATAGTTGAACCCGCACAGGTGCTTCACGCCGGTGGCGGCGACCGCCTGCCAGATGTCGTAACTCTCGGCTGCGTCGCGGCCCAACGGCTTCTCGCACACGACATGCTTGCCGGCGCGCGCGGCGGCGATCGTCGGCTCCCCGTGCTGCGCGTTCGGCCCGGCGTTGTCGAACAGGCCGATGGATGGGTCCTCCACGAGCCGATGCCAGTCGTCGGTCGCGTACTCGAACCCGTACCGCTCGGCCGCCTGCCGCACCGCCCCCTGGCTCCGGCCGGCGATGCCGACCAGCTGGGGCTCGAGCGGCGGCGGCCAGGTCAGGTACGCGATCTTGCGGTACGCATTCGAATGCGCCTTGCCCATGAAGGCGTAGCCGAGCATCCCGATCCCGATCGTGGCCATCGCCCGAAGGGTACGCGACGCGGTTGGCGCCGGTCGCGGCGTTCAGTCCGAGGTCGGCTTCTCGTCGAAGAGATACGCGATCTTGTCCGCCCAGTTCGCGACGACGGCCCGGTTCTTCGTCTTCAGCGACGGGGTCAGCTCCCCGGCCTCCTCCGACAGCAGGCGTGGGAGCAGCGCGATCCGGCGCGGGCGCTCGTAGACGGCGAAGCCCTCGAGCGTCCGCCTGGCCTCGGCGTCGAACAGCCTGTCGACCGCCCTCTCGTTGATCAGCTGCTCCGGCGGCATCTCCCCGATCCCCTGCTGTGCGGCCCACGCCCCGAGCTCGTCGAAGTCCGGCGCGATCAGCGCGCCGGTGTAGGCCTGGCGATCGCCAAGGATCACGGCCTGCGCGACGTAGCGCGACGTCGACAGCGCGGCCTCCATGGGCGCGGGCGAGACGTTCTTGCCGTTGCCGAGCACGATGATGTTCTTGAGACGATCGGTGATCCGGATGCGGCCGATGTCGTCGAGCTCACCGATGTCCCCGGTGTGGAACCAGCCGTCGGGGTCGATCGCCTTGGCCGTCTCGTCCGGCTGGTTGAGGTAGCCCTGCATGATCTGCGGGCCGCGCACGAGGATCTCGCCCGTCAGCGAGTCGATCTTCACCTCCGATCCGGGCGCCGGCCGGCCGACCGTCCCGAACACGAAGTCGTCCGGACGGTTGACGGAGACGAACGGCGACGTCTCGGTCAGGCCGTAGCCCTCGAGCACGAGCATCCCCATGCCGTAGAAGAACTCGCCGATCTCGCGCGCCAGCGGCGCCGAGCCGGAGACGAAGTAGCGGACCCTGCCGCCGGTTCGCGCCCGGATCTTGCCGAAGACGAGCGCATCGGCCAGGCGCAGCTGCATCGCCAGCCATGGCGAGTCGCCCTTGCCGGCCAGATGGTTCGCGTACTTCTGGCGCCCGAGCCCGGCCGCCCAGTGGAAGATCCGCTGCCGCGTCGGAGACCCCGCCTCGACGGCGGCCAGGACACGGGCGTAGACGCGCTCGTACAGCCGCGGCACGGAGCCCATGACCGTGGGCTGCACCTCGACCATGTTCGCCGGCAGCCGCTCGATGAGCGCCTCCGCGAAGACCACGGCGGCGCCGCGACCGAGCGCGACGATCTCGTCGACGATCCGCCCGTAGATGTGGCTCAACGGGAGGAAGGCGAGGAAGACATCGGTCTCGTAGAAGTCGATGACCTGGCTGGCGGCCTCGAAGTTGTAGAGCAGGTTCCCGTGGCTGAGGATCGCGCCCTTCGGGTTCGCGGTCGTCCCCGACGTGTGGATGACGGTCGCGTGGTGGTCGCGGTCGACCTTGCGCATGGCGTCCTGCCACGCGATGCGGTTCGCGGCCTCCAGGTCGGCGCGCGCCATGACGTCGTCGAGGGTCAACGTCCCCGGCGGCAGCTTGCCGCTCGGCTCCATGCTGATGACGAACTGGAGCGTCGGGCACTCGGCACGGATCGTCTCGATCTTGTGCGCCTGCTGCGTGTTCTCGACGATGACCGCCTTGGCGCCGACGTTGTTGATGACGAATGCCGCCTGGCCGGCCTCCGACTGCGGGTAGATCGGGCAGGTCACCGCACCGAGGGCGAGCGAGGCGAGATCGCTGACCGTCCACTCCGGTCGCGTGCGCGCCAGGATCGCCACGCTGTCGCCGTCGGCGATCCCCAGGTCGCGCAGGCCGAGCGAGAGGGCGGTCACCCAATCCCACAGCTGACGGTACGTGCGGCTCGTCCATGTCGACTCGCCGTCTCCCTCCGCGCGCTGCGACTTCGGCAGCTTCCAGCGCAGCGCCTCGCGCCCCGGGTAGCGCTCGACGGACCGATGGATGAGGTCCACCACGTTGTTCGCCTGGTCCTCGGGCCTGATCAGGAGCGGCTCGATCACCGGCGTCTGCATGATCTTCCCGCTCGACGGCGCGGTCGCGTCGCGCGAGGGGCTCTCTGGCGGAGCGCCCGTGGTGGTCATCGGTCTGGCCTCCTCCTCCTGCCGGCGGTCAACCCTCGTGGCGGACGCTGTCGAGCAGGCCCTGCGCCACGATGAGCCGATGGATCTGGTTCGTTCCCTCGTAGATCTGGGCGCCCTTCGCGTCGCGCATGAGGCGCTCGACGGGGTTGTCGCGAGAGTACCCGGCGCCCCCGTAGATCTGGACGGCGTCGGTGGCGACGGCCATGGCGGTGTCCGACGCATACCACTTCGCCATGCTCGACGCGGTGTTGATCGACTGGCCGGCGTCGCGCATCCGGGCCGCGCGCCAGGTCAGCAGCCGCGCGGCGTCCACGCGGACCGCCATCTCGGCCAGCATGGCCTGGATCATCTCCTGGTCTGCGATCGAGCGGCCGAACTGCCGCCGCTGGAGCGCATAACGCGCCGCAAGCTCGAGTGCGTTCCGAGCGAGCCCGACGCAGACCGCCGCGATCCCGATTCGCCCCGCGCCGAGCGAGCCGAGCGCGACCTTCAGGCCCTGCCCCTCCTCGCCGAGGCGGTTCTCCACCGGAACGCGGGCATCGGTGAACACGAGCTCGTAGCCGGTCGTGCCGCGGATGCCCATCTTGCGTTCCTTGCTCCCGAGCCGGAAACCGGGCGTGTCGGCCTCGACGATGAAGGCCGTGATCCCGTTCTTGCCGAGCGATCGATCCACGGTGCCGAAGACGATGTAGCGCGCCGCCTCGCCGGCGTTCGTGATCCAGATCTTCGTGCCGTTCAGCAGGTACGCGTCGCCGTCGCGTCGTGCCGAGAGGGAGAGCGAGGCGGCGTCGGACCCGGCGCCCGGCTCGGTGAGCGCGAAGGCGCCGAGCTCGTGCCCGGCCGTCATCGCGGGGAGGTAGCGATCCTTCTGCTCGTCGGTTCCGCCCGAGAAGATGCACAGCTGGCTGAGGATGTGGACCGAGAGGCTGACGCCGAGGCCCATATCGGCCGCGGCGACCTCTTCCGCCGCCAGCGCCCAGGCAAACGTCCCGAGACCCGCACCGCCGTAACGCTCGGGGTACGGCAGCCCCGTGATCCCGAGGTCACCCGCGCGGCGGAAGAGCGAGACGTCGTATCGCTCCTCCTCGTCGCGCTCGGCCGCGCCGGGGGCGACCTCGCGCTGGGCCCACTCGCGGACGGTGTCGCGGACGCCGCGTTCCTCCTCGCTGAGCGCGAACGGGTCGCGGGGCGGCGCCGCCTCGAGCGTCATTCGTCGATCTTCGTGCCCGTCTCGTCGTATCGGTAGAAGCCGCGGCCCGTCTTGCGGCCGAGATGGCCGGCGGTGACCATCTGTCGCAGCAGCGGCGCGGCGCGGAACTTCGGATCGCCGAAGCCACGGTGCAGGACGTCCATGACGTTGAGCATCACGTCGTTGCCGATGAAGTCGGACAGCTCGAGCGGGCCCATCGGGTGATTGAGGCCGAGCCTCGCTCCGGTGTCGATGTCTGCGGCCGTGCCGGTCGACTCCATGAGCGCGAAGACCGCCTCGTTGATGAACGGGCCGAGCATCCGGTTCACGAGGAAGCCGGGGTAGTCCCGCGACTCGATCACCGTCTTGCCGAGCTCCTGCGCGAAGCCGCGGCAGGCCTCGTACGTCGCGTCATCGGTCTCGAGCCCACGGATGATCTCGATCAGGCCCATCACCGGGACCGGGCTGAAGAAGTGGAGGCCGATGAACCTCGCCGCGCGGTCGGTCGCGGTCGCGAGGCTCGTGATGCTGATGCTGCTCGTGTTCGACGCGAAGATCGCGTCGGCGTCGGCCGCCGTGGTGAGCGCCTGCCAGGTCTCGCGCTTGATCGCCTCGTCCTCGAAGACCGCCTCGATGACGATGTCGTGGCCGGCGGCGCCGCCGGTGCCCTCGGCGGTGGCGATGCGCGCGATCGTCGCGTCGGCCGTCGGCTGGTCGAGCTTTCCCTTCTCGACCTGGCGTGCGAGGTTGCGTGCGACCCGGGTCCTCCCGTTCTCCGCGAGCTCCGCGGTGCGGTCCGACAGCGTCACACGCTTCCCGGCCGCTGCGCTCACCTGCGCGATGCCGTGGCCCATCAGGCCGGCGCCGATGACGAAGACGCGGTCGATGCTCATGGAGCCCGCAGGGTACCAGCCGGGCTGACCGCGTTCAGTTCTGGAATTCCGTGACCGAGCCAGGCCGCCGAACGTGCTCGAAGGCATCTGCGACTTCGGTCACCGCATCTTCGATCGGCCCCCGTCCCGCGTCGGCCATGCTCGACGGTAGCCCGTAGACGGTCCCCTCCAGCCGGCCGTAGGCGCGGAACACGAGGCGAACGAGCCGATGCGCCTCGGGCGGCGTCCGATCGAGCATCGCGAGGGTCTTGTCGACCTGGACCGTGTGCTCCTGGAGGTGCGATGACATGCGCCCGAGGCGGAAGCCGACGTCGACGGCGTATCCCGACCATCTCGCCGGCGTCGCAAGCTGCGCGTCGTCGAGGGTCGCCATCCGCTCCGCGGCGCCGTCCATCGCGTCGTCGAGCCGCCCGCGGATCTCATCAAGTGTGCCGATGCCGTCCGCCTCCTCGTCCGGGAACCCCTCGTCGATGCCGTCGGGGATGCTCGCCGGCAGCTGCGGCGTCTGCTCGCGCGACAACCACCACGATGCGAAGGCCGGATAGGCGCGCTGCACGTGCACGATGTGCGCGAGCGTCTGCCGAATCGTCCACTCCCCACCGCCAGGATCCGCATCGAGCGAGGCGTCGTCGAGCGGCGCGAGGACCCCATGCAGATCCCAGCGGGCGGCGGTTGAGAGCGCGAAGGGCGCGGCACCAGCCGGTCGCGAGCCTGAGGGCGCGACGCGCTCCGAAACGACACCGGCCGCGCGTTCGAGCGCCTCGAGGGCCCGATAGTACGCATAGCGGACCTCGGTGTCGCCGCCACGGTCTTCCCGCCACCACCATCGCCGGTTGAGCTCGCGCTCGTCCAGGCCGAGCACCGTGTCGGCGGCGGTCGTCAGCGCGCGGCGCACGTCCGTGATCCACGGCGGCACCGGCGTCGTCGGTGGCGGACCGAATCGCTCCAGGACCGGGTCGACCTTCATGTCAGCCATCATCGCTGGTCCATCAACCTCTCCGCGGCGGTCAGCGGGTCGGTCTCGCGCTCGGCCACGGCGCGCACGGTCTCCTCCCAGTCGGCGCGTCCCTCGGCCCGCTCGGTGGCGAGCGTCGCGAGGGCGCGCCGGACCTGGTGCGCGGCTCGATCGCGGGCGGCCAGCGGCTCGCGGGCGGTGGCGCGGTGGGCTTGGACCGCATCGGCCAGGGCGGGAACGCCCTCCCCCGTCGTCGCGGTCGTGACGAGCACCGGTGGCGGCCGGCGCTCGATCCGGCCGCCGGCCGTCGAGAGCATCGCGCGGAGCTGACGGGCGGCGCGATCGGCCCCTGGGCGATCGCCCTTGTTGACGACGATGACGTCGGCGACCTCGAGCAGGCCGGCCTTGATCGCCTGCACCTCGTCGCCCATCTCGGGCGCCTCGACGACGACCGTCGTCTCGGCGATGCGAGCGACCTCGACCTCCGACTGGCCGGCGCCGACGGTCTCGATCAGCACCGGGTCGTACCCGGCCGCGTCGAACGCGGCGACGGCAATCCAGGTCGTCGCCGCGACTCCGCCGAGCTCGCCCCGCGAGGCCATCGACCGGACGAAGACGTCCTGGTCCGCGGCGTGGTCCATCATCCGGATCCGGTCGCCGAGGATCGCGCCGCGCGTGTACGGCGAGCTCGGGTCGACCGCCAACACTCCGACCCGGCGCCCGCGCCGGCGCCACTCCCCGATGAGCGCGTTGACGAGCGTGGACTTGCCGCTCCCCGGCGGCCCGGTGATGCCGACGACGTGGGCGCCATGGCCAGCATCGAAGAGGCGTGGCAGGAGCTCGCGGACGGATGCGTCGCCACCCTCGATCCGGGTCAGAAGGCGTGCGAGTGGGCGCCGACCGCCGATCGCCAGCTCGGCGACGGCGGGGTCAGTCACCGCGCCGGACGTTCTCGCGGAAGTAGCGCGCGATCTGGCCGATCGAGGTGCCCGGCCCGAAGATCTCGGCGATGCCCGCCGCCTTGAGCGTCGCGACGTCGGCATCGGGAATGATCCCGCCCGCCGCGACGAGGACGTCGGCCATGCCGCGCTCGCGGAGCAGCTCCACCGTGCGCGGCAGCAGGGCCATGTGCGCACCGGACAGGATCGAGAGGCCGACGACGTCGACGTCCTCCTGCTCGGCCGCATCGGCGATCATCTCGGGCGTCTGGCGCAGCCCGGTGTAGATGACCTCGAAGCCCTCGTCGCGCAGGCCCCGCGCGAGGACCTTCGCTCCGCGGTCGTGTCCGTCGAGGCCGGGCTTGGCGATGAGGACGCGGATCGGCGTCTCGTCGGTCATGCGGCGCCGATTCTAGCGGCGAGCCGGTCGATCTCCGCGGCGAGCTGGATGTCGCGGGCGGTGATCGCCTTGGCGGCATGGGTCGACAGGGTGAACGTCACCCGACGGTAGCGGCGCACCTCGATGTCCGGGTGATGGTCGGCCGCCTCGGCGGCATCGGCCACCGCGTCGACCAGGTCGATCGCGGCGCGGAAGTCGGCGCAGGCGACCGTGCGCCGGATCGTCTCGGCCTCGCGAGCCCAGCCCTCCAGGCCCTCGAGGGCGCGCTCGATCTCGTCGTCAGTCAGCGGATCCGCGTACGGCATGGTCGGAGTCTACCGATGCCGTCGCCGACCACGCGCGCCACAGGAGGTAGCCGGCGAGAACGCCGACCGTGTTCAGGATGACGTCGTCGACGTCCGAGACCCGGACCGGGAAGCCGTACCGCGTGGCCACCGCCAGCTGGCCGACCTCGATGAGCGCGGAGAGCCCGGCGCCCGCCAGCACGATGCCCGGCACCGATCGCAGCCGCGGCCAGAGGATCGGCCCGTAGATCCCGAGCGGCAGGAGCAGGAGCAGGTTGCCGACGATCTGGACGAGCTCGGCGGGCGTCAGGCCGCCGTCAAGCTGGAAGCGGAGCGTGGCGAGCGGAATCGCGTTGTGATCGCTGGTCGCCGCAGCCCTGGCAGCCTCGATGGCCTCGGCGCCGATCGGCAGTGGCAGGAAGGTCAGGATGAGCACGACCGCGAGATGCGCGGCCGCGAGCAGGCGGATCAGTGAGCGCCGCCCTTCCCGATCAGCCCCATGAACTCTGCCCGGGTCCTGGCGTCGCGCCGGAACGTTCCGGTCATGCTGGAGGTGACCATCGTCGCCTCCTGCTTCTTCACGCCCCGCATCATCGTGCACAGATGCGTTGCCTCGACGACGCACGCGACGCCCTTCGGCTCGAGCCGCTCCATGAGGAAGTCGGCGACCTGGACCGTGAGCCGCTCCTGGAGCTGCAGCCGCTTCGCGAACATGTCGACGATCCGCGGGATCTTCGACAGCCCGACGACGCGGCCGCGCGGCAGGTAGCCGACGTGCGCATGCCCGATGAACGGCAGGAGATGGTGCTCGCAGAGGCTGAAGAACTCGATGTCGCGCACGACGACCATCTCGTCGTAGTCGACGTTGAAACAGGCCCCGTTGAGCAGCGCGTCTGGGTCGACGTGGTACCCCGCCGTGAGCTCGCCGTACATCCGTCGCACGCGTTCCGGGGTGCCCGCCAGCCCCTCCCGCGACGGGTCCTCGCCGATCTCCGCCAGCAGCGTTCGGACGGCCTCCTCGAGCGATGCCCGCGTGTCGACCATGGCCCGCATCATACGGCCTGGATCCTCGGGGGACTCCTCGCGGCGCCCGTCTCGCGCTACACTCGGGGACGCCCATCCGACGCCCTCGATCGCGAACTTGCGTGGCTGCCATGATCCTTCATCCAACCCCTCGATCGCGCCGACTGGGCATTCCCGGCCTCCCGCACAGCGACCGGCTGGCGAGCGGCCTGGGACGGCGGCTGGACGATGGCTATCACTGGTTCAGGGCGGTGACGCCCGGTGGCATGGAGCCGCTCGATGCGGTCCTCGTCGGGCCGGGCGGGACGTTCACCCTGACGACCACCGACGAGCGCGGGCGCGTCAGCCGGCGGAACGGCCACTGGTACCGATGGAATCGGTCGACCGAGTCCTGGGTGCCGTGGGAGGCCGCCCCGATCACGACCGCGCGGCTGGGGGGCAGGCGGCTCAGCCTCTACCTGGAGCGCGCGGGACTGCCGGCATCGGTCACGGCGCTGCTCGTCACTCCGGTCGACCTGGAGGTCGAGATCGGGCGGGACGAGCAGGTCGGCGTGCTCGTGGAGGCCGATCCGGAACGCATCGCGGGGCTCGCGAGCGCCGACGAGGTCCTCACCCAGCCGCAGGTCGATCGGATCGTGGCGCTGCTGGATCCGCGTCAACCGCTCCCGCGGCTGGCTCAGGCGACACCCGGCGGGTGAGCGCCGCGTAGGCCACGACGATGACCCCGCCGGCGGCCCAGCCGGCGATCACGTCGGTCGGGTAGTGGACGCCGAGCCACACCCGCGAGAGGCCGATGAGCGCGATCACGACGACGAGCCCGACGACGATGCCCGTGCGCCACGGCTCCGACAGCCGCGATCGGCTCACGAGGACTGCGAGGATCCCGTAGGCGACCGTTCCGAGCGCCGTGTGCCCGGACGGAAAGCTGAACCCATGCTCGACGACGATGGGGTCGAGCAGGTCCGGCCGAGCGCGGCCGATCGCGATCTTCAGCAGGCCGTTGGCGACCGAGGCGATGAGGATCGTGATCGCGGCGATCAGCCCGTGCCGCCACGATCCGATCGCCGCGGCAAAGGCGAACGCGAGGCCCGCGACGGCGATGACCGCACCGGTCGAGCCCAGCTCGGTGATCCCGCGGAGCGGCGACAGCACGTCGTGGAGCCCGGGAGCCCGGACGGCCTCGATCACCGCCCGATCGAAGCCGTCGGTCAGATCCGCGCTGATCAGCACGGCCAGGCCGACGACGATGACGATGCCCGCCAGGATCAGCACGACGGCGGGGAGCGGGCTGGATGGCCTCGTCGGCGGCGCCGATGGCATGGGCGGCCAGTCTACGGGTCGCGTCGTATCATCCGCTGCCGATGATCCCGAGCGGCGGCCGCGACCCCCTCTTGAGCGTGGCGCTCGTGGCGGCGCTCCTCGCGGCGCTCGTCCTCGCGTGGCTGCTCCCGCCGCTGGCGGTGGTCGTGGTGTGGCCGATCCTGCTGGTCGTCCCGGGGTGGGTGGCGATGTCCGCGGTCGCCTCACGCGTCGACGCCGCCGGGCGGCTGGGCCTCGCGATCGTGCTCACGGTCGCGGTGTCGACCCACCTCGTCCATTGGCTGAGCCACCTCGCGGGCGGCTACTCGCGGGGCGTGGTCTTCGCCGTCGCCGCGCTCCTCGGGCTCGCCGTGCCCGTGGCCGCCTGGCGCGGGATCGCGATGCCCACGCCCCGCGCGATCCGTGCGGCCCTGCCCGCGCTCGCGGTCGGGGTGCTGGCCGGGGCGTTCGTGGCGGTCGTGCTCGCGGCCGGGATCTGGCGCACGACGCCGACCGGCGTGAGCTCGGGCGGGTCGAACTGGAGCGACCTGGGCGTGCATCTCTCGATCGCCGAGACGCTGAACTCGGGCGGCAACTTCCCGCCGGAGGTCCCGTACTTCTCGGGTGTCCCCCTCGTCTACCACTGGTTCGCCGACTTCCACGCCGCCATCCTCGCGGAGGCAGCCGAGCTCTTCTCGATCCCGGCCATGGTCGTCCAGTCGTCGGTGCTGGCGGCGTCGCTCGTCCTGCTCGTCTGGTCGCTCGCCCGTCGCCTCCTCCGCGATCGGGCCGCGCGGCGGATTGCCGTCGTCGCCTCCGTGCTCGTCGTCTTCGCCGGCGGCCTGGGCTGGATCCGGCTCATCGGGGATCTGACCGTCGACCCGCTGGCCGCGAACGCGCCGAGCGGCGCCGGCGACCTCGCCTTCCTCGTGTCGCACAACAGCTACGACAACCAGTGGCTGACCGGCTGGCCGTACTTCCGCATTCCGTCGGTGATGGGCACCGGGCTGCTCGCGCATCGCGCGACGACGGCCGGGCTTCCGATCCTCGTCGGTGCCGTCCTCCTGCTCGTCGCGGGCCTCCCGCCACGCCGCCGGCGCGAGGGCGGGTCGCGCGATCGGCCTTGGCTGATCGGCATGGCCGGCCTGCTCGGCGCGCTGCTGGCCCCGTTCCACTTCTTCTTCTTCCCGGTCTTTCCGCTCCTCGCGCTGGCGTGGGTCGTCGCCGGCCGTCGGCTGATCGACGCGGACGCTCCCCGCAATACGCTCGTGCTCCTAGCGCCATACTTCGCGGCCGCCCCGTTCGTGCTCGCGCCCGCACTCCAGGCAGCGGGGTCCGGATGGCTGCGCGCGGTCGTCGGCTGGCCTTCCGCCCCGATCACCGAGGGCCCGGCGGCCGTCGCCTTCTTCTACGCCACGAACCTCGGGATCCCGTTCGCGCTCGCCCTGGCCGCCCTGCTCGTGCCGCGGCTGCCGCATCGGGCCTTCCTCGCGGCGTGGGTCATCGGGCTGTTCGCCGTCCCGAACATCGTGCAGGTCAGCGTCGTCGACTTCGACATGAACAAGTACTTCCAGGCGATGTGGGTCGCGGTCGGCCTGCTGGCGGCGTGGCTCGTCCGCCGCTGGCCGCTGCCGGCGGTGGCGGCCGTCGTCCTGCTCAGCCTGCCGTCGCCGCTCCTCGTCGCGTCGTGGACGGCGACCTCGAACCTGGAGGTCATCTCGAGGGCCGACCTCGCCGCGGCGCGCTGGGTCGCCGCCAACACGCCCGCCGACGCGGTGTTCGTCACCGACGGCTGGGTGAACTCGCTGACCGATGCCGCCGGCCGGCGCCGGCTGATGACGTTCACCGCCTACGTCGCCAACCTCGGCTACTCCCCCGACGAGCGGGTCGCCGACATCGCGCGGATCTACTGCGGCGGAGACCCGGAGCGCTCGGCGGCGCTCATGCGACGGTACGACGCCACCTACGTCATCGACGCGGGACGGCCGCTGCCCTGCGACGGCCCGGTCGACTTCGACGCGTCGGACGCGTTCGAGCTCGCCTACGACGGCGGTCCGCTGATCTGGCGCCTGACCGACCCGGAGGCCGCCCGCCCCTAGAATTGACCGATGCAGGAAGGTGCCGGTGCGGTCGTCGCGTTCGAGCACGTGACGAAGCGCTACGGCGGCCCGGATGCCGCCCCGGCGGTCAGCGACCTGAGCTTCACCGTGCCCGCCGGCGAGATCTGCGTGCTCGTCGGTCCATCGGGCTGCGGCAAGACGACGAGCATGAAGATGGTGAACCGCCTGATCGAGCCGACGAGCGGCCGGATCACGATCGGCGGCCAGGACGTTGCGAGCCTGCCGGCCGTCGAGCTGCGGCGCCGCATCGGCTACGTCATCCAGCAGGTCGGCCTCTTCCCGCACCTGACCGTCGGCGAGAACGTGGCGGTCGTCCCGCGCCTCCTGCAGTGGTCGCCGGAGCGCGCCCGAACGCGGATCGACGAGCTGCTCGACCTCATCGGCCTCGAGCCGGGCGACTATCGCGACCGATATCCGAGCGAGCTCTCCGGCGGCGAGCGCCAGCGGGTCGGCGTCGCCCGCGCGCTGGCGGCGGATCCGCCCGTGATGCTCATGGACGAGCCGTTCGGTGCCGTCGATCCCATCCGCCGCGACCGTCTCCAGAACGAGTTCCTGCGCCTCCAGGAGCAGGTGCGCAAGACGGTGATCTTCGTCACCCATGACGTCGACGAGGCGATCAAGATGGCCGACCGGATCGCGATCCTCCAGCGCGGCGGGATCCTGGCCCAGTACGACACGCCCGCGGCCATCCTGGCGACACCGGCGTCCGAGTTCGTCGAGCGCTTCGTCGGAGCCGATCGCGGCCTGAAGCGACTCTCGCTGCTGCGCGTCCGAGACCTCGAGCTCGTCGAGCCTGTCATCGTCCGCGCCGGCGAGGACCGAGCGGATGTCCGGCGCCGGCTCGATCGAGTCGACGAGCTCGAGTTCGCGCTGCTCGTCGACGCGGAGGACCGGCCGCTCGGCTGGATCGACGAGCACGACCTCGCCGGTGGCGGCCCGATCGACCCCGACGCCGCGACGCCCGGCGCGCCGACGGTCCAGCCGGAGACGACGCTTCGAGATGCCCTGTCGATGCTCCTCGGCTCGAGCGTCCAGATCGGTGCCGTTGTCGACGCGCGCGAGCGCGTCATCGGTCTCGTCAGCGTCGAGGCCATCGGAGAGCGCCTTCGTGACCCGGTGCGCTCCGTCGATGGGACGCTCCGGGAGGTCGGCGCCAGGGAGGAGGCCGCGTCGTGAGGCCGGGTGAGCCGCTCATCCGCTTCGACTGGATCGTCGACAACCTCGACGAGATCGCCCAACGGCTCGGCGAGCACCTGGTGATGGTCGTCGCCTCGGTGGTCATCGGCTTCGCGGTCAGCTTCGCGCTGGCGCTGATCGCGCGTCGCTGGCGCGTCACCTACGGACCGATCCTCGGCGTCACCGGGACCCTCTACGCGATCCCGTCCCTCGCGCTGTTCGTGCTGTTCATTCCCATCACCGGGCTGTCGTTCGCGACCGGGATCATCGCGCTCGTTCTCTACACGCTGCTCATCCTCGTGCGCAACATCGTCGTTGCCCTCGACGGCGTGGCGCCCGACGTCATCGAGGCGGCGAATGGGATGGGCTACAGCTCCGGCCAGCGCTTTTGGCGCATCGAGCTGCCGATCGCGCTGCCGGTGATCATCGCCGGCCTCCGCATCGCGACCGTCACGACGATCGGGCTCGTGACCATCACGACCTTCATCGGCCTCGGTGGCCTCGGCTACCTCATCATCAACAGCGGCACGCAGCGCTTCTTCCCGACATCGATCTACGTCGGCGTCTTCCTGTGCGTCCTGCTCGCCGTGATCGCGGATGTCGGCCTGCTGTGGATCCAGCGCGCCCTCACGCCGTGGGCCCGGGCACGCTCGACGGTGGCCTGACCGATGGAGCTCTTCGGCGAGGCGATCACCTGGCTGACCCAGCCGGCCAACTGGACCGACCCGCGCAACGGCATCCTCCTTCGGCTCTGGGAGCACGTGACCCTCGCCGCCGTCGCGATCGCCGCCGCGATCGCCATCGCGCTGCCGATCGGCGTCTGGATCGGCCACACCGGCAGGTATGCCGGCGGCGTCATCGCGGTGACGAACGTCGGCCGCGCGATCCCGTCGGTCGGGTGGCTTGGGATCGTCTTTCCGCTGACGCTCGTGGTGCTCGGCCGGAACGGCATCGGCTTCGTGCCAGCGGCCATCGCCCTGACCGCGCTCGCGATCCCACCGATCGTCACGAACACGTTCGCGGGCATGCGCGAGGTCGACGCCGACCTCATCGAGGCGGGTCGCGGGATGGGCATGCGGGAGATGGAGGTCGTGCGCCGTGTCGAGGTGCCGGTGGCGATGCCCGTCATCCTCGCCGGCATCCGGATCTCGGCGGTGCAGGTCGTGGCGACCGCCACGCTCGCCGCGATCGTCGGCGGCGGCACGCTCGGCCACTTCATCGTGCAGGGCATCTTCGTGCGTGCCCTCGACCGGGTTGTCGGCGCGGCAATCCTCGTGGCGCTGCTCGCGATCCTGACCGAGCTGATCTTCTCGTTCATCGAGCGGCGGGCCGTGTCGCCGGGCCTGCGCGACCGCGGGGCGTGGGCACCGACGGAGCCGGGCCAGGTTGGGCTGCCGGGAGGCCAGATCGGGCTCGGAGGCGTTTGAGCCAATCCGCCCGGCCCGCCGTATGCATGACAGGGCCTGTCAGGAGCCCTGCGGTATTCTTGCCGCTCATTGGGCGCCGCCGGGCCGGCGTTCGCCCACCCCGCTTGTTGGAGGAGATAACCCATGCGGATGCACCGCACGCTCGCCCTCGGGGCGGCGTCGCTCGCGCTGGTCCTCGGCGCGTGCACGTCGGGAGAGGGCGGGAGCCCATCGGCCGATGGAGGCCAGACGGGCGACCTTCCGGAGGTCTCGGTCGGATCGGCCGGATTCAGCGAGTCCGCGCTCGTCGCTGAGATCTACGCCCAGGCCCTCGAGGCCCAGGGCTTCACCGTGGATCGCCACCTCGAGCTGGGCGAACGCGACGCCGTGCGCGCCGCCTTCGACTCCGGCGACATCAACCTCGCACCGGACTATCTCGGCGGGCTGGCCGGGTTCCTCGAGCTCGAACTCGATCCCGACGCCGATGCGACGCACACCGCGATCGCCGAGGCGCTCGAGCCCCTCGGCCAGACGATCCTCGACTACTCGCCGGGAACCGACGCCGACGGATTCGTCGTCCGCCAGGAGACGGCCGACGAGCTCGGCCTGGCGAACATGAGCGACCTGGCCGAGGTCGCCGATCAGCTCGTGTGGGGCCTGGCACCCGCCTGCCCCGACAATCCGGCCTGCGGGCCTGGCCTGAACGAGGTGTACGGGATCGACATCAGCACCCTCGAGACCGAGTCGCTGACGCCGTGCAGCGCCGAGATGGCGGAGGCGCTGAACAGCGACGCGATCGACGTGGCCCAGGTGTGCACCACCCAGGCGGAGATCGCGAGCTTCAACTTCGTCCTCCTCGAGGACGACCAGGGCCTCGCGCCGGCACAGAACCTGGCGCCGGTGCTCACCCAGGAGCTCGCCGATGCGGGTGGTGACACGCTCGCGTCGGCCCTCAACGCGGTGAGCGCGCTGCTTACGACCGAGGAGCTCACGAACCTGAACCTGCAGATCGCGGATCAGGAGAGCTTCGAGGACATCGCCGACGGATGGCTGGTCGATAACGGCCTGAAGTAGGCGTCGTCCCTCGACACCCCGCACGGGCGGGCCGGTTCGCCGGTCCGCCCGTTCTCGTGCATGATCGTCGGGCCGTGGCGATCATCCGTTCCGAGCATCTCGACCTGGCCGACTGGCGCCGTCGGGTCGCCGAGCTGTACGCGGCGCTCCGCTCCGACGACCGCGCGCCGTCGATGCGCGCGGTGGCCTTTCGGGCGGCGCGCGACCGGCTGTTCACCGATCACCCGTCGTCTCCCGTCCCGGAGGCGGATCGACGCGACTTCCGCGGCGTCGCGTACTTCCGCCACGAGCGGTCGCTTGTGCTGAGCGCCCGCCTGGAACCGGATCCGGAGGCACCGCCGCTCGACGTGCCGCGCTCCGGGGAGGGGGCGCTCATGCCATTCCACCGGATCGGCTGGGTGGACTTCCGCGTGAGCGGCGCGGCCTGCCGCCTGGCGGTCTACTGGCTCGACGAGTACTCCGGCGGCATCTTCATCCCCTTCCGCGACGCGACGAGCGGCGCGGAGACGTACGGCGGCGGTCGCTACCTGTGGGACTCGGCGAAGGGCGCCGACCTCGGGTCCGTCGGGGACGAGCTCGTCCTCGACTTCAACTACGCCTATCACCCCTCGTGCGTATACGACCCGGCCTGGTCCTGCCCCCTCGCCCCGCGCGAGAACTGGCTGGACGTCCCGATCACGGCGGGCGAGCGCCTTCCCCGGACCAGCCGATGACGACTCACACGTCGCGGGCCCGGTGCATCAAGTGCGGCCGCGAGATCGCTGCGGGCGAGACGCTGTGCGAGGTCTGCAACCGAGCCGGCATGAGCCCTCCATCCGCGACGCAGTACCACGGCACGGTTGCCGCGGCGATCGTGCTCGCGGTCGTGGGCCTCGCGGTTGCCGCCAGCCTCTCGCTGCGGGGCGTGGGACCATTCGCCGCCGAGATCCGCACGGTCGTGCCCGCGGACCCGGTGGGCTTCGCGATCACGTACGCCGTGACGAACGAGGGCACGAAGGAGGGCCGGGCGAAGTGCCAGCTCGTCGCGCTCGGCGTCTCCGGAGAGCGGCTGCGCACCCGCTCGACGCTCACCGCGCCGATCGATGGGGGCGCGACCATCGAGCAGTCCGAGACGATTCCCGGCCTCACCGACGAGCCCGCGCAGGTGACGATCAGCTGCTCCTGAGCGCCGTCAGCGCTCGAGGTGGACGCGCACCTCGATCAGCCCGCTCGAGAGCGGCCGCTCCGTGACGAGCGCCCAGGCCGCGTGCGACAGGTCGACGACCCGCTCGTCCGAGGTGCCCCAGTAGCACTGGCACCAGTCGACGACCGGGAGGCGAGCGCAGCGGTCCGCACACACGGTCGCGAAGCCGCTGACCTCGCCGGTGTAGCGGCCGCCAAGATCGCCCGGCAGCGCCACCGTGGGCTGGCCGATCCAGCCGGCCGTGCCGGGATAGTTGCTGGCGATGCCGGCGACGTCGGATGCGGACGCGGGCGACCCGGGCGTCCCGGACGTCCCGGACAGGACCGCCTCGCGCACCGTCGCCGCGACGCGCTCGGGCGGGAGGCTCTCGACGCGCGGCTCCGGGCCCAGCAGCGGGGCGTCGGGCTTGGGCGCCGGCGGGCTGACCGACACGGCGGCCACGCCGGCTGTCGCCACGATCGTGACGATCGCAGCGATCAACAGGGCCGCGGCGGCCCCGACTCGATTCTTCACGTGTGGATCTCCAGGTGGATCGCGCACCGGCCGTGCGTGTCAGGCCGGTGTGGCGGCGGTGCGGGCGTTCGTCCGCACGTGGGCACTGCGCCGCCGGCTGCGTTCGGCGTTGGATGCACGCCGAGTGCCAGCCAGTATGCTGCATTCGATGCACCGATGGGCTCGCGCGCTCCCGAGCGCGCTCGCGCTCCTCGCGCTGACGCCGTTGCTGGCGCTGGCCGCCGGCCCGCCGTTCCCCGATCCAGTCGAGGACCAGGCGGTCTACGACGAGGCCGGGATGCTGAGCGCCGCCGCGATCGACCAGATCGAGGGGTTGATCGACGCCATGGAGGCCGAGGTCGGCGCCGAGATGGTCGTCTACACCCAGCACGCCCCGGACATCAGCGAGGACCGGAACTTCGAGAACGCGCGGGCGCTCGTCGACCAGTGGGGCATCGGGCGCGCCGGCTTCGACGACGGTGTCGTGCTGATGATCGCGCTCGATCCCGATCCCGGCGAGAGCCGCGTGAGCCTGTTCGGTGGGTCCGGGTTCGTCAACTCGTACGCGAGCGAGGAGCAGCTGCAGGCGATCGTCGACGACGTGTTCGTTCCGCTCGCGGTGAGCGGGCAGCGCGAGCAGGCGATCGTCGACACGGTGCGGGCCGTGACCGAGACGACGTCGCCGGAGGTCCGCGCCGAGCTCGAGCGCTCGCGGCAGATCAATGCGGCGCTGGGAGTGATCGGTGCGCCGCTCGCCCTGATCGCCGCCATCGGCTGGGCGTGGTGGACCTGGCGGCGCGAGGGCGACGACCCCGACCTCGTCGACTCCCCGTCGATCCTCATGGCCGGGCCGCCGGCGGAGATGACGCCCGCGCTCGCGACCGTCATCCGCCAGGGTCGAGCCACGCAGCACACGATCAACACCACGCTCACCGAGCTCGCCGGCAGCGGCCGGATCACGTTCGAGAACCTCGATCACGTCGCGGGCTCGCGGTCGGACGACGAGCCCGACCCGCTCACCGACCCTGCGATCGTCGTCCATGGCAGCGACGGACGAACCCCGCTCGGCGACCCGCAGGAGGAGGCCTGGCACAAGATCCAGCGGCTTGCCGGCTCGGACAACCGGCTCACTCGGACCTCCCTGTGGCGCGTCAACGACGAGCTCGGAACGGTGAAGCGGGCGCTCGAGCAGCAGGCGGTGCGGATCGGCTGGCTCGAGCGGATGCCCGGCCCGTCGATCGGCCGGATGGTCGGGATCGGGATCGGCGTCGCCGTGATCGGTGGAGGGCTCGTCTTCGCGGGCATCGCGATCCCGATGAGCGGCCTCGTCCTGCTCGGCGGCGCGCTCATCCTCGGCGGGCTCGCGATCGTCGGCTTCGGGACCGCCATGAGCCAGCGCACCGATGCGGGCGCCTACGTCGACGCGATGCTCACCGCCTATCGCCGCACGCTGCGCAAGACGATGGAGCAGGCCCGCAGCATGGGCGAGGTCGTCGAGAACCCGGAGGTCGCGACGCTCGCGGACACGCCGGACAAGGCCGTCGTGTGGGGCCTCGCGCTGGGCCTGCATGACGAGGTGTCGTCGCTCATCGCGCGCGGGCTGGCCGAGCAGCGCACGGCGACGGGGTCGACCGCCGGCGCCTACTACCCGATGTGGCTCGGCTCCTCGTCATCGGACGGCGACGGGTGGTCCGCCGCCTCCATGGCCGCGGGCGGGGCCACCATCGGCTCGGGCTCGGCCTTCAGCGACTCCGCGGTGCCGGACATCGGCGGGATGTTCAGCGCGCTCGGCAGCGTCGGCGCCACGCCGGCATCGAGCTCCTCGTCGTCGAGCGGGGGCGGCGGGTTCGGCGGCGGAGGCGGCGGAGGTGGCGGAGGTGGTTCGGGCTCGTTCTAGGGCTCGGCGATCTCGCGGCAGCTCGTTCTCTCGGGATCGTGGTTGAAAGTCCGACGAGCGTCGGATTGACGTTTGAAGTACCGTTGAAACCGATGAGTTTCAACCGACGCGGCAGCGACCGCGATCGTCGCCCCGACCGACCCTACGACCGTCCGTCCCGGCGCACCGGAGGCGCCCAGGGCGGCGACTGGCAGCGCGACCGTCCTCGCGGGGACCGTCCGTACACGCCTCGCGGCGGTCCTCGGCACGACCGCGGCGCGGACGAGGGCGGCATGTCGATCCGGCTCGACCCACGCCGCCTGGGGACCCTCAAGCAGCTGGCCGCGGAGGCCGGCGTCCGACCCGGCGACCTCGTGCGCGAGTGGGTCGAGGAACGGATCGACGCGGCACGGGGCGGCGGCGCTCGCCCGGCCGCCGCGGCGGCCGATACCGACCGCATCCTCGGGCTGATCGCCGCACTGGAAGCGCGGCTGGCGACGCTGGAGGCCGCCTCGGGCAAGGCTGAATCGAAGGTGTCGCAGCCGGCGCCAGCGCCGGCCGAACCAACGGCCGAAGCCGCGGCGACGGTGACACGAACCGCCCGACGCGCGCGCGTGAGCGCCAGGCCGTCGACCGGGCACGTCGGGCTCCACGACGAGATGATCGCGGTCCTGCGCGAACACGGGCCGATGACCGCCGCCGAGCTCGCGGCCGCCGTCGCCGAGCGAGGGAACTACGCGCCGCCGCGCAGCACGAAGCCGCTCGACGCGGCCATGGTCAGCCAGCGCGTCAGCAATCCCACGTATCGGTCGCGCTTCACCCGCAACGAGGGCCGGATCGGCCTGGCGGAGTGAACGGCCGGCGGGGTGCCGCCGGCCGCGTCGGTCAGTCCTCGAGGACGAAGGTCACGAGGATGTTGGCCTGGAACTCGAGCGAGCCGTCTCGGCCGACGTTCACGCGCTGTTCCTTGACCCACGCCCCGCGAACGCCCCGCAGCGTCTTCGTCGCGCGATCGATCCCCTGGCGAATGGCGTCCTCGAAGCTGTCGGTCGATGTGCAGGAAAGCTCGGTGACCCTGGCGACAGGCATGTGACTCCTCCAGTGCAGGTGGGGCGAAAAGTATGCGCCCGCCTGTGGCCGATGCAGGTCTCGCGCCACCACGCTCAGGCTGCGTGTGACGCCGTCCAGGCCAGGAGCTCGTCCGCGGGGAGGGCGTTCACCACGATCGCGGGCGTGACGCCGCACAGGAACGCGCGCTCGCAGCCGTTCCGCAGCCACGAGAGCTGCCCGAGGGTGTGCGCGTCGGAGTCGATCGACACGCGACAGCCGGCCTCGACGGCGAGCCGAAGCAGCCGCTTCGGGGGGTCGAGACGCTCCGGCCGCGAGTTCACCTCGACCGCCTTGTCGAAGCGGGCAGCCGCCGCGAACACGATGTCCGCGTCGAACGTGGACTCCGGCCGGTTCCGCCTCCCGGCCCTCATCCGGCCCGTGCAGTGCCCGAGGACGTCGAGGTTCGGGTCGGCCAGTGCGGCGACCATGCGCCGGGTCATGGGCCGCTCCGGCATCCGCAGCTCGGAGTGGACGCTGCCGACGACGACGTCGAGTCGGGCGAGCACCTCCGGGTCCTGGTCGAGCGAGCCGTCCTCGTTGATGTCGACCTCGATCCCGGTGAGGATCCGGAACGGCGCGAGGTCGGCGTTCAATGCCGCGATCTCGTCGAGCTGCGCCATGAGCCGCTCCGTCGTGAGCCCGTTCGCCACCGTGAGCCGCGGCGAATGATCGGTGATCACCAGGTAGTCGTGACCGATCTCGATCGCCGTCTCCGCCATCTCGCGGATCGTCGCGCCGCCGTCCGAGGCGAGGGTGTGGGCGTGGAGGTCGCCGCGCAGCGTCGCGCACAGCGCCGCCGCGCCCTCGTCCATCGGCTTCCCCTCCGTCGACTCCAGGCGGCGGAGGTAGACGGGCTCCTCGCCCCGCAGGCTCTCCAGGATCGTGCGCTCGGTCACCTCACCGATGCCGCTCAGGCCGCGCAGGCCCCCCGACCCGGCGATCCGCGCGACCTCGTCGGGCCCGAGCTCCGTCAGGGTCGTCGCCGCGTTGCGGAAGGCGCGGATGCGGTACCCGGGCTCCTGCATCGCCTCCAGCAGATAGGCGATGCGTCGCAGGTCGGCGACCGGGTCGCGTGGAGCCGCCATGCCTGTCAGCTTGTCACTCGCCGGGTGCCTGAAGCGGACAATTGCTCACCGTGCCATTCGGCCACGGACTGATGCGGCAATGCACCGCATCGAGCTTCGCGATCTTCAGCCACTGGGTGCGTGAGTCCACCAGGAAGCTGCCGTTTCATCCACGGAGCGAATAGCGGATGCCGCACGGCTCGGCTATGGGATCGTCAGGATGCGGGCGGGGTTGTCGATCGTCATCGTCCGGATCTCGCCCTCCCCTACGGCGGCCGTCCGAAGGGTCGGGAGGAAGTGCTGGTGCAGGTAGACGTACCCGAATCCGCCGTACGCCTTGAGCTGGCGGTTGTGGCACACGTCCTGGGAGAGCAGGAGCTGCCCGGCGTACCCGCGCTCGAGGAGCTCCACGACCATCTCGACCAGACGCGGCTCGAGCGCCTCCTCCACGCCGAACCGATGGCCGAGGAAGTCGAGCTGCAGGTTCGCGCCGGCGTCGAGCACTGCGAGGTAGAAGTCGAGGTCCGGGTAGGAGTCGGCATGGCCGATGACGACCCGTGATGGGTCCACGCCCTCCTCGGTGAAGATCTTCAGCTGCTCGAGGCCCACTGCCGACTGGACCCCGTGGGTCGTGATCGCCATGCCGGTCTGCAGTGCCGCGCGCGCCGCGGCCCGATGGACGCGCTCCTCGAGCGCGCTGACCCACGGCTTGTCGGTGCCGATCTCGCCGATGATCCCCGGCCGGATGCCGGTGCCGCCGACGCCGTCGGTGAACTCGCCGACGATCGCCCCGGCGAGGTCGTCCACCGAGCGACGGTCGATGCGTGCCTCGGCGGGATAGTGCGCGCCGCGGTACCACCCGCTGCCCATGACGATGTTCAGCCCGGTCGCGCCGGCGAGGCGCCGGAGGCGTGACGGATCTCTGCCGACACCGTCCAGGGTCAGCTCGACGATGGTGGCGCCGCCCCTCCGCCGGAAGTCGCGGAGCTCATCGGTGATGAGGTCCTCGTCAGGCGTGAGCTCCCAGTAGTCCCAGCGCTTCTCGATGTGCCAGAGATAGATGCCGGCGTGCTCGTGGGGGAGCGTGAAGCCGACCTTGTCCGGCGGGATCGGTCCGGACACCGTCATGACGCGCGGCGCCATCTGGCAGCCCTCCTGTTCGTGCGTCGGTCGGCGATTGCGGGCCGCCGGCGCCTCGGTCCGTGATGGGTGGGCGCACATGTTGCCACCGGCCGGGCGCGAGCGATACTCCCCGTTGCCCCGACGCGGTATCCTCGGACGCCCGGCCGCGACGCGCGGCGCCAAGGTCGTATGGAGCGTGCCTCCGAGCGATGGCAACCTCGAAGCCGAACGCCGTGAAGTCGAACGGGATCTGGGCCACGGCCCAGGGGGAGCTCGACGCCGCGGCGGAGCGGCTGCACCTCGATGAGGGCATGCATCGCGTCCTGCGCATCCCGAAGCGCGAGCTGACGGTCCACTTCCCGCTCACCCACGACGACGGCCACGTCGAGGTCTACACCGGCTACCGCGTCCACCACAACGTCAATCGCGGGCCGACGAGCGGGGGCATCCGCTACGTGCCGAACCTCGACCTCGACGAGGTCCGCGCCCTCGCGATGCTCAACACGTGGAAGGCAGCGCTGGTGAAGATCCCGTTCGGCGGCGCGGCCGGCGGGGTGCGAGTGAACCCGCGCCGGCTGAGCGAGAACGAGCGCCAGGGACTGACTCGCAGGTACGCGACGGAGATCGGTCCCCTTCTCGGGCCGGACAGCGACATCCCTGCGCCGGACGTCAACACCGGCTCGCAGACGATGGCGTGGATCATGGACACCCTGTCCATGCACCGCGGCCACACGATCGCCGCCTCGGTCATCGGCAAGCCCCTGGCGGTCGGCGGGACGCGTGGCCGGCGCAGCGCGACGGCGCGCGGGGCCTACAAGTGCATCACCTCGTTCAGCCGCAAGATCGGCCTGGACCTGTCGTCCGCGCGCGTGGCGATCCAGGGGTTCGGTCGCGTCGGGATGACGATGGCCGAGGAGCTCGCCGGGGAGGGGGCGCGGATCATCGGCATCGCCGACGACCGCGACGCCGTCGCGAACCCGAATGGCATCCCGGTGACGCGGGCGCTCGAGTGGATGCGCGAGCACGACGCGATCGGCGGGCTGCCGGAGACCGAGGCGCTGACGAAGGCCGACATCTTCGGCCTCGACTGCGACATCCTCGTCCTGGCTGGGCTGCAGGGCGAGGTCGCGGAGGCGAATGCCGGGTCCGTTCGCGCCCGGATCGTCGCCGAGGTCGCGAACGGCGGCACGACGCCGGCGGCGGACGCGCACCTCGACGACCGGGGCGTGACCGTCATCCCGGACATCATCGCCACCGCCGGTGGCACCGTCCTCGGCTACTTCGAGTGGGTGCAGGACATGCAGGCCTTCTTCTGGTCCGAATCGGAGATCACGGGGCAGCTCGACCGGATCGTCGACGAGGCCATGGCCGAGGTCATGTTCATGGCAGAGGTCGAGCGCGTCGACCTGCGCAGCGCCGGGATGATGGTCGCCGTCTCGCGCGTCGCCGAGGCGACGACCCTGCGCGGCCTCTATCCCTGAGCTTCGGCGGCCGTACGACATGCGGCCATCGGGCGGCCCGGTTGCGGCCGGATCGGTCCTGCCGCCAAGATTGGGGCGATGAGCGATCCGAAGCGCTGGCGCGAGCACCAGGACCGGTGGGAGTCCGAGCGCCTGAACCCGGCGCTGGAGCGAGCTCCCGAGCGCCGCGAGCGCTTCATCACCCAGTCGGGCCTCGAGATCGATCGGGTGTACACGCCGGCGGACCTGGCGAATCCCGCGAACGACCCGGATGCCGAAAGGCCACGCTATCGGTTCAGCGCAGGCGAGTCCGATGGCGCGGGCTGGGACGAGATCGACGACGTCGGGCTTCCGGGTGAGCCGCCGTTCACGCGGGGCATCCACCCCACCGGCCACCGCGGACGCCTGTGGACGATGCGGATGTTCGCCGGCTTCGGCACGGCCGAGGACACGAACGCGCGCTTCAAGACGCTCATCCGCGAGGGCGGCACCGGCCTGAGCATCGCCTACGACATGCCGACGCTGTACGGGTACGACCACGACGAGCCGCAGGCGGAAGGCGAGTTCGGGACCTGCGGCGTCGCCGTCAGCAGCCTCGCCGACATGGAGATCCTCCTCGACGGCCTGCCCGTCGGCGACATCAGCACGTCGATGACGATCAACTCCCCCGCCGCGATGATCTGGGCGATGTACATCGTGGCGGCCGAGAAGGCGGGCGTGCCGCGCGCCCAGCTGTCGGGAACCCTCCAGAACGACATCCTGAAGGAGTTCATCGCCCAGAAGGAGTACATCTTCCCGCCGGCCCCGTCGCTGAAGCTCGTGACCGATACGGTCGAGTGGGGCACGCGCGAGCTGCCGAAGTGGAACACGATCAGCATCAGCGGCTACCACATCAGGGAGGCTGGCTCGACCGCCGTCCAGGAGCTCGCCTTCACGATTGCCGACGGCATCGCCTACGTCGAGGACGCCCTCGCGCGCGGCCTCCGCTTCGACGACTTCGCGCCCCGGCTCTCCTTCTTCTTCAACAGCCACAACGACTTCTTCGAGGAGATCGCGAAGTTCCGCGCGTCGCGACGGATCTGGTACAAGCTCGCCGCCGAGCGCTTCGGCGCGGAGAACGAGCGGTCCACGTGGATGCGGTTCCACACGCAGACCGCGGGCGTGTCGCTCACCGCACAGCAGCCGCTGAACAACCTGACGCGCGTCGCGATCCAGGCCCTGGCCGGCGTGCTCGGGGGGACCCAGTCGCTCCACACCGATGCGTACGACGAGGCGTGGGCGGTCCCATCCGAGGATGCCGCGCTGCTCGCGCTGCGCCAGCAGCAGATCCTCGCCGAGGAGGCGGGCGTGGCGAACACGGTCGATCCGCTCGCCGGCTCGTACTTCGTCGAGACGCTGACGAACCAGACCGAGCAGGCCGCGTGGCGATACATCGCCCGCATCGACGAGATGGGCGGCATGGTGAAGGCGCTCGAGGCCGGCTACCCGCAGGCCGAGATCGCGGACGCGGCCTACGAGCAGCAGCGGGAGCTCGAGGCGCACGAGCGAGAGATCGTGGGCGTCACACGCTACGCCGATGCTGACGAGGAGCTGCGCATCCCGCTGCTCGAGGTCACGCCGGAGCAGGAGCGCCGTCATCTCGATCGCCTGGCACGCGTGCGCGCCGAGCGTGATGCAGAGGCCCACGCCGCCGCGCTTCGACGCCTCACCGACGAGGCGGGTCGCGGTGACGTGAACCTCATGCCCGCCATCGTCGCCGCGGTCGAGGCCTACGCGACGATCGGCGAGATGTGCGGCGCGCTGCGAACGGTCTACGGGGAATACCGCGAGCCGCTCGCCGTCTGACCAAGGCTCAGCCCGACAGACGCGTCACCCAGAACTCGGTCGCCGGCGGTGCGCCGGGCGGGCGGAAGGCGGCGTTCACGACGTACAGCGATGAGCCGTGGCGTGCCACGGTCGTGGGAACGTCGAAGTCGCCCGACAGCTGGTCCACGAGCGTCCCGCTGGACAGGTCTGGCGCCAGCCGGATGACCGCGACGTGATCCTGGTTCCGGACGACGTACAGCGTGTGGCCCGCGAGAAGGATGCCGTCACCAGCGACGCCAACGCCGCCCATGTCGATCGTCGTGACCTCCTCGGTCGCCGCGTCGATCCGGTACAGCACGGCGTCCGTGGAGTTCACCGCCACGAGGGTCTTCCCGTTCGGCGTCGCGTCGATGCCGTTCAGCCGAAAGACGCCCGCCTGCGGCGTCGCGAGATCGGTGAGGTCGACCTCCGTGACGGCGTTCGTCGCGAGGTCGACGCGGTAGATCACACCGCGGAACGAATCGGTGAACCACGCCGCGTCCGAGGTCAGCGCCACGTCGTTGACGAACGTCGCCTCGCCGGCCGGGGCCAGCTGCATTGTCGCAAGCGAGTTCCCGGTCGTCGCGTCGAAGACATACCCGTTCCCGGCCGGTCCGCCCGCGACCCACAGATGATTGGATGCGTCGACCTTCATGCCGACGAACGGCCCGCCGCCCTCGACGAGCAGGGCGCCGGCGCCCGTCCGCAGATCCCCGCGCCAGATCCCCTGGCCGCTCAGCGATCCGGTGTAGAACGTCGCTCCTCGACCGATGGCGATGCCCTCTGGCGCGAAGCCATCGGGCAGGTCGATCCGGTCGGGGAAGGCGGCGGCAGCGGCCGTCGCGGGTGCGGCGATGGCGAGCAGCAGCGCCAGCGCCAGGATGAGTCGTCGCATCTGGGGTACCTCTCGTGTGATGGACGCTCGGGCTCTCATGTCCCTCCGCGCTCGGTTACACGGGCAGCGCTGTGACAGTCGGGAC